>NZ_DASXHW010000313.1:0-2838 GCF_036488105.1 Mycobacterium sp.
GCCAGGAACGACCTTGCCGGCTGCTCGGTGTGGCGACGCCTCGCCGGCGGCGAAGGCCGTCGGGGGTTGCGGCGGTCCACCGAGCACACCGCGCCCCACGCCCACGCCGCCGAGAACTGCGGCCCCGAGCGCCGCGAGAAAACGGCGCCGATTCAGCTCGGACACAACGCGGCGCGGTGTCGGGGGCCGGTGGTGGTTGGCGCTACACGCGGCACAAGGCCAGCCTCACTACGGTGTCGCCGTGTTCGCCAACCCGTCAGAAGGGTGGGCGCTACTTCACTAGGTCGCCGACCGTTCTGACACATAGTCGTAGATCATGCCATCAGACAGCCACGCAACACTAAACAAGGCGGCGCGCCGTTCCATCATGTAATCGAATTCTTCGGATCCGACGAAAGGCGGTAGTTAAACCCTGACCGCCGCCGGCCCACGACCCAACTCAATCGCATCTCCTGGCGGGTCAGATCGACGGCGACGGTCGCTCACTGTCCCGGTAGGTCACCCGATGCGGCGAGGGCCAGCAGTTCGCCTCGGCCGATCTGAGTGACCAGGCTGGCGCTGTCAAAGTAGATGCGTTCGTTGGTGATTCGATCGCCGTCGAAGAAGAACACCGCGATGATCGGCACCCGGAACGCCTTGCCGGTGGGCGGCATGCCGTAGAACTCACCGAGATTGGTTCCCAGCAGGTCGAATTCGGTGATCACAGCGTCGTCGGTGACGTGGCAGCGCACATTGTCGTGGCGCTGGTCGGGGAACGCGGTCCGGGTCGTGCGGTAGTAGCCCATCACCTCGTCGTCGCCGTCGAACACCTGGCCGGTGGCCATGATCTCGTAGTGCGGGTGTCCGTTGAAGGTGGCCAGTGTGCGATCGAACTCCTTGGTCACCTCGGTGTTCATGTGCTCTTCGATGAGCGCAAGGCGCCGTTGGCGGAGTTCGTCGCTGAGCATGCCTACTCCTCGGTGACTTTGGCCATCGCCAGCACGTCGAGGCGACGGTCGAGTTCTTCTTCGGACAGCTTGTCGCCGATCAACCCGCGGTCGATCACCGTCTGCCGAATTGTCTTGCGCTCCTTGAGTGCTTGCTTGGCCACTGCGGCCGCCGCGTCGTAGCCGATCACCGAGTTCAGCGGCGTCACGATCGACGGGGACGACTCGGCCAGCTCCCGCAGGTGCTCGACGTTGGCGTCCAGTCCGACGATGCACCGCTCGGCGAACAGTGTTGACACGTTGGTGAGCAACTTGAACGACTCGAGGACGTTGCGGGCCATCATCGGGATGTAGACATTGAGTTCGAACGCGCCCGACAGGCCGCCGACGGCGACCGCGGCGTCGTTGCCGATGACCTGAGCGGCGACCTGGGTAACCGCCTCGCACAGAACGGGATTGACCTTGCCCGGCATAATCGAGCTACCCGGCTGCAGATCCGGCAGGTGGATCTCACCCAGACCAGTCAGCGGACCCGATCCCATCCAGCGGATATCGTTGGCGATCTTGGTCAACGACACCGCGATGGTGCGCAGCGCGCCGGACGCCTCGACCAGCCCGTCGCGGGCCGCCTGAGCTTCGAAAGAGTTGACCGCCGTGCGTAATTCGGTCAACCCGGTGTCTTCCACCAGCACCTGGACCACCTTGGCGCCGAAGCCGTCGGGAGCGTTGAGGCCGGTGCCCACCGCGGTGCCACCGATCGCGAGCTCGCCCAGCCGGGGCAGCGTCGCGCGGACCCGCTCGATGCCGGCCTCGATCTGGCGGGCGTAGCCGGAGAATTCCTGACCGAGGGTGACCGGGACGGCGTCCATCAGATGTGTGCGGCCCGACTTCACCACCGAGTGCCACTCACCGGCCTTTGCGGCCAGCGCGTCGTGCAGCACCTGCAGCGCCGGGATCAGATGGCGCACAGCGGCTTCGGTGGCCGCAATGTGGGTGGCGGTCGGAAAGGTGTCGTTGGACGACTGTGACCTGTTGACGTCGTCGTTGGGATGCACGGTCACACCGTGGGCGCCGGCGATGCTCGAGATCACCTCGTTGGCGTTCATGTTCGAGCTGGTGCCCGATCCGGTTTGGAAGACGTCGATGGGGAACTGCTCGTCGTGCTGACCGTCGGCGATTTCGGCGGCGGCGGCGATGATCGCGTCGGCCTTGTCCGCGGCCAGCAGTCCGAGGTCCTTGTTGACCTGCGCACAGGCGCCTTTCAGCAGACCCAACGCGCGGATTTGGGTGGGCTCGAGTCCTCGTCCGGATATCGGAAAGTTCTCCACCGCGCGCTGAGTCTGGGCGCGCCACAACGCTTTCGCGGGTACCTTGACCTCGCCCATGGTGTCGTGCTCGATGCGGTATTCGGTGTCTGCCATTGGCGGAGTTCCTCGCTAAGTAGTGGTTACGGCAGTGGGTATGCGGCGCTGCTGTCGCCGGTGAAGTCGATCGCAGAGTATTCGTTGAGCTTGGTCAGCCGGTGAAAGCCTTCGACCATCCGCAGCGTTCCGGACTTCGAGCGCATCACGATCGACTGGGTGGTGCAGCCGCCGGGCTCGTAGCGCACGCCCTTGAGCAGGTCGCCGTCGGTGACGCCGGTCGCGCAGAAGAAGACGTTCTCCCCAGACACCAGGTCGCCGGTGGTCAGCACCTGATCGAGGTCGTAGCCGGCGTCGAGCGCCTTCTGCCGCTCGGCGTCGTCGGTGGGCGCCAGCTGCGCCTGAATCTCGCCGCCCATGCAGCGGATCGCCGCGGCGGTGATGATGCCCTCCGGGGTGCCGCCGATGCCGGCCAGCATGTCGGTGCCGGAGCCCGGTCGGCACGCGGAGATCGCGCCCGCCACGTCCCCGTCGGTGATCAGCCGGATCCG
>NZ_DASXHW010000324.1:0-5653 GCF_036488105.1 Mycobacterium sp.
CTGGGCCGGTACCGGGCGGCAACGCGGGCCCGTGGCCGGGTGTGCCATTGGGCAGGCTGCCTCGCGGCGCGGGCGACCGCGGGCCGCCCTGCATGCCGGCGCTGTCGACAGGAAGAGCGTTGATGACCGGACGGATGTACAACCGTGCGGTCTGACCGAGGTTGCGCGCCTCGTTGCCGTCGGTTCCCGGGACGGTGATGACCAGGTTGTCGCCGTCGACGATGACCTCAGAACCCGAGACACCGAGCCCGTTGACGCGGGCGCCGATGATCTGTTGGGCCTGCGACAGCGCCTCCCGGGTCGGGCGCGACCCGTCCGGCGTACGAGCGGTCAACGTGACCCGGGTGCCACCTTGCAAGTCGATGCCGAGCTTCGCGTCGGCATGCTTGTTGCCGGTGAGGAACACCAGCAGGTAGACGCCGATGAGCAGAACCAGGAACACCGCCAGGTAGCGGCTAGGGTGCACCGGCGCCGAAGGCGATGCCACGTGTTGAGTCTCCTCCGCTCATGCGCGATGCGCTTCGTTGCAGGTCGCCACTCCGCCGTCCGCCCCTCGCGCGCCAATCAGTTCGACCGCACCGAAAAGGGTACGTGGCGCGCCACCGACCTCAGTCGTTGGGCAGTCGCCCCGGGTCATCGGCCAGATCGCCAACCTCGTCGGCCCCGGTGTCCAGGATCTCCGGTTCGATCTTGTCCCTAATCGCCAGCTTGACCCAGGTTGTCACCACGCCGGGGGCGATCTCGAGGTCCACCGTGTCGTCGGTGATGCGCTTGATGGTGGCGTGCAACCCGGAGGTGGTTTGCACCTGATCCCCGATCCGCAGCGACTCGTGCAGGTCGATGGTGGCTTGCATTGAACGCTTCTGCCGCCGCGAGGCGAAGAACATGAACACCCCCAGGATGGCGAGCATCGGCAGGAAGGTAATTGCTTGGTTCATGACGGCAGAGGTCTTTCCGTAGGTGCTATGACGTTCACCAGTGTGCCATTAGGCCGTCGGGGTCCTGGATCATTGACGGATGGAACTGATCGACGCGCTGCGCACCACCGGGGCGGTTCGCGAATTCACCGACCAGGCCGTCGACGACGGCGTGTTGGCCCGGGTGCTCGACACCGCCCGCTTCGCGCCCAGCGGAAGTAACGCGCAGGCCTGGCGGGTGGTGGTCGTCAAGGACGCCGAGAAGCGTCGCCAACTGCGCGATTCCTACCTGCGGGGTAACCGGGATTACCTGGCGTTGGCCGCCGCCGGTTTGCGACCGTGGTCACCGACCAGCGACCGCGACGCCGAGGCGCGCGCACTGGCCGCCGAAAGCACCGCAGTACCAGGCGATTTCGCAGAGAGGTTTGACGAAACCCCGGTATTGCTGGCCTTGTTCGCCGACTTGTCGATGCTGGCGGCGATCGACCGCGATGCGGACCGGTACACGTTCGCCGGCGGGGCGTCCGTTTACCCGTTCGCGTGGAACATCCTGCTGTCAGCGCGTAACGAAGGTCTGGGCGGCGTCATCACGACGATCGCGATCCGTGAGGAGCCACAAGTGAAAGCTGTTCTGGGAGCAGCTGACCCGTTGGCGCTGGCAGCGATCATCGCGCTGGGGTATCCGGTCAAACAGCCACGCCGACTTCGGCGCGAACCGGTCAGCTCCTTTGCTACGGTCGATTCGATCGGCGGCCCAGTCTTTGGTGCGCCGTGACATGTGGTTGACGGAAGGTTTGCAGATGAAGAAGTTATTTCGCCATCTGGCACCGATCGCCGCGGTAGCGGCGATGCCGATGGCGGCGGTCGCGATCGCGCTGCCCGCCACGAGCTCAGCAGATCCGATTAACTGCGACCCCGGTCAGTGGTGGGACCCGACGGCGAACGTGTGCCGTCAGCTGGGCCAGGGGCCGCAGCCACTCGACTGTCCTGCTGGCCAATACTGGGACCCGACGACCAATGTGTGCCGAGAGTTGGGGCACACGGCGGCCGGCTGATTTCCGGCTCATAGCCGAGGCTCGCACCGGCTGGATTTCCTTGGCCCGACTTCTCATCGAGCCTCGCGGCGCGCCTCGTCACCGGGCTACGCTGCTGGCGTGTCCGCCATCGAACAGAGCCGCCACCTCGTCACCGAAATCCCCGGTCCGGCATCGCTCGAGCTGACGAAACGCCGCGCTGCGGCGGTGTCGGCCGGCGTCGGCATGACCATGCCGGTGTTCGCCGCGCGTGCGGCGGGCGGAATCGTCGAGGACGTCGACGGCAACCGGCTAATCGACTTGGGCTCCGGCATCGCGGTCACCACCATCGGCAGCTCCGCGCCGCGGGTAATCGATGCGGTGCGCGCTCAGGTCGCCGACTTCACCCACACCTGCTTCATGGTGACGCCGTACGAGGAGTACGTGGCCGTTGCCGAACGGCTCAACCGGCTCACCCCTGGCTCAGGTGAAAAGCGCTCGGCGCTGTTCAATTCCGGCTCCGAGGCGGTCGAGAACGCCGTCAAGATCGCCCGCTCCTATACCAAGAAATCTGCGGTCGTGGCCTTCGACCACGCCTACCACGGCCGCACCAACATGACGATGGCGCTGACCGCGAAATCCATGCCGTACAAGAGTGGGTTCGGTCCGTTCGCGCCGGAGATCTACCGGGCGCCGCTGTCCTACCCGTTCCGCGACGGGCTGATCGACAAGGAAATGGCCACCGACGGCGAACTGGCCGCCCGCCGCGCCATCGACATCATTTCCAAACAAGTGGGCGCCGACAACTTGGCCGCGATCATCATCGAGCCCATCCAGGGCGAAGGTGGCTTCATCGTCCCCGCCGAGGGATTCCTGCCCGCGCTGCTCGACTGGTGTCGGGAGAACAACGTCGTATTCATCGCCGACGAGGTGCAGACCGGGATCGCCCGAACCGGGACCATGTTCGCCTGCGAGCACGAGGGCATCGAGCCCGACCTGATCTGCATCGCCAAGGGTATCGCCGACGGTCTGCCGCTGTCCGCCGTCACCGGTCATGCCGAAATCATGGACGCCCCCCATCCCAGCGGCGTCGGGGGCACCTTCGGCGGTAACCCGTTGGCCTGCGCGGCGGCGCTGGCCACCTTTGCCACCATCGAGGCCGACGGGCTCATCGAGCGTGCCGGCCAGATCGAGCGGCTGATGAAGGGCCGGCTGCTGGCGCTGCAAGCTGCCGACGATCGCATCGGCGATGTCCGGGGCCGCGGCGCGATGATCGCCGTCGAGTTCGTCAAACCCGATACCGCCGAACCCGATGCCGCGTTGACCAACGCGCTGGCCGCTGCGGCCCATGCCGAGGGCGTGATCGTCTTGACGGCAGGCACATTCGGCAACGTCGTGCGCTTCCTGCCGCCGCTGACGATCAGCGACGAGTTGCTCACCGAAGGTCTCGACGTGCTGACGGGTCTGCTGGCCGACCTTTAGCGAGCCTTGCCGTAAGGCTCAGAAACCCCAGCTGTCTCAAGAAGTCTGGAATGCGACGAAGTGCCCGCCTCGTAGCATCAACAGGCCTGGTAGCGAAGTGCCATCAAGCACATGTGGATCCGGTGCTCGGTGCCAGGCGGCATCCGTCCGGGCCCGTGGGGCCCGCCGCGCACCCGACTGACGTCAAGCCCAGTTGTCGCTGCGAGGCGGGCACGTCCGCACGGTCGACTCTTGCGGTTACGGATGTGAGAGACGGTGCGACACTCGCCGGCGTGCACCAGTGGCGAATTTCACGGTGCAGTCCATGCCCAATAGGAATATCGTTACCTTTGCTAACGTAGTACTATTTGCGTGCAGCGTCGCACGAACAGATTTCCCAATTCGCAAAGTGTGAGGCTCCAATATGTCGAGTGAGACCCAGGAAGACCAAAAACGTCGCGCTGCAGAGTTGGCCGCCAACGACCCGGAATTCGCCGCCGCGCGACCAGATGCAGCCGTTGCCGCAGCCATCGAGGCGGCCGGCACGCGATTCCCCCAAGTGACCAAGGCGGTGCTGGAGGGTTACTCCGACCGGCCCGCGCTGGCCCAGCGCGCCTATGAGCTGGTCAAAGATCCGCAGACCGGGCGGACATCGGCCAAGCTGATGCCCTGGTTCTCTCATGTCACCTACGGCGAGTTGGCCCACCGCGTCAGCGAGTTGTCCCGCGCGTTGGCCGACGGACTGGTCTCAGCCGGTGACCGGGTCACTGTTCTGGGCTTCACCAGCGTCGACTACACCACGATCGACGTCGCACTCGGAGTCGTCGGCGCCGTGTCGGTCCCGCTGCAGACCAGCGCCGCAATCGCCCAGTTGAAGCCAATCGTGCTCGAGACCGAGCCGACCGTCTTCGCGGCCAGCGTTGACTACCTTTCAGATGCAGTCGACGTGATCGTCGCTGCCGCCGAAGCGGGGCACACGCCCGGACGGCTGGTGGTCTTCGACTACCGCAGCGAACTCGACGACAACCGGGAGGCGCTGCAGAGCGCCCACGAACGGCTGGCCGACCTATCGCTGACCATCGAAACCCTCAACGAGGCTAGGGAGCGCGGCGCAAAACTGCCTGCGACCACCGTCGAAGCCGTCGAGGACGACCCGCTGGCCTTGCTGATCTACACCTCCGGCAGCACCGGCGCGCCCAAGGGCGCGATGTACCCGCAGAGCAACATCGCCAAGATGTGGAACAGGTCGACCAAGAACTGGTTCGGGCCAAGTGCCGCGTCAATCACGTTGAACTTCATGCCGATGAGCCACGTCATGGGCCGCGGCACCCTTTACGGCACGCTCGGAAACGGCGGCACCGCCTACTTCGCTGCCAAAAGCGACCTGTCGACACTGCTCGAGGACCTGCGCCTGGTCCGGCCCACCGAGCTGAACTTCGTGCCGCGCATCTGGGAGATGCTCCACAGCGAATACCAGAGCGAAGTCGGCCGACGGACCGGCGAAGGCGCCGATCGTCAGGCTGCCGAGTCGCAGGTGCTGAGCGAGCTACGCCACGAGCAGCTCGGCGGGCGCTTCATCTTCGCGATGACCGGCTCAGCCCCGACCTCCCCCGAGCTGCGCAGCTGGGTCGAGTCGCTGCTTCAGATGCATTTGGTGGACGGCTATGGCTCCACCGAGGCCGGAATGGTCTTGTTGGACGGCGAGATTCAGCGTCCGCCGGTCATCGACTACAAGCTGGTCGACGTGCCGGACCTGGGGTACTTCGCCACCGACCGGCCGTATCCGCGGGGCGAGCTGCTACTCAAGACACCGAACATGTTCCCCGGCTACTACAAGCGACCCGAAACGACCGCGGGTGTGTTCGACGACGACGGCTACTACCGGACCGGCGACGTCTTCGCCGAGACCGCGCCCGACCGGCTGGTGTACGTCGACCGGCGCAACAACGTGCTGAAGCTCGCGCAAGGCGAGTTCGTCACCCTGGCCAAGCTGGAGGCCGAGTTCGGCAACAGCCCGCTGATCCACCAGATCTACATCTACGGCAACAGCGCCCAGCCCTACCTGCTCGCCGTCGTGGTGCCCAGTGAAGACGCGTTGGCCGCGCATGACCCTGAAGCGCTGAAGCCGCGCATCGCCGAGTCATTGCAGACCGTCGCCCGTCTGGCAAAACTGCAGTCCTACGAGGTGCCGCGTGACTTCATCATCGAGACCACGCCGTTCAGCCTGGAGAACGGTTTGCTGACCGGCATCCGCAAGCTGGC
>NZ_DASXHW010000350.1:0-2853 GCF_036488105.1 Mycobacterium sp.
GCATCGCTTCTACCCGGGTGAAGAGGCTGCGCGGGACGACTTCGGCTACACCGCCAACGGTGATCCGGACCCGGCGGCTGCAGGAGCCTGATGTCCCGCGTGCCGGTTGGGGCGGCACCCGCATGCGACGGAAAGCCCATCAGCCCAGCTGATTTCGGGGTCGAGCGATTCAGTGTCGCCGCGGTGCTCGATCGTCGTGCCGAGCAGTTCCCCGACCGGGTGATGATGTCGATCGGCGGCATCGACGTGACCTTCGAGCAGATGCGGCAGCGATCCTGTGCGGCCGCTAATGCGCTGCTGGACTTGGGTATCGGACCGGGCGATTGCGTCGCGTTGTTCGCCGGGACCTGCCCGGAGTGGATCTACTTCTGGCTGGGTGCCGGACGCGTCGGCGCGGTGGCCGCCGCGGTGAACGCGGCCAATAAGGGCGACTTTCTGCTACATGCACTCCGGCTGTCGCGGGCGAAGGTGATTGTCACCGACGCGGAGCGCCAGCCACGCGTCGCCGAAATAGCCGATCAACTGCCGGGGCTCGCGAGCATTGTCGTGCAAGACGATTGCCTCGACGGACACCCGGGCACCGTCGACGAACACGTCGGCGACGTCGCGGACATCGGTTCATTCTTCTTCACGTCGGGAACGACCGGGGCATCAAAGGCCGTCGCCACCACGTGGCACTACTTGTTCACCACGGCCGCGACGGCGGTGTCGGCCTGGGACTTCGAACCCGGCGAGGCGCTGTGGACGGCAATGCCGTTGTTTCACCTCAGCGCCGCGCCGGCGGTGCTGGCACCGATGCTGGTCGGCGGGACCACGGTATTGGCGCCCACCTTTCACCCGGCCTCGGTCTGGGACGAGGTGCGAGCCTGCGGCGCCGTGGGGTTCGTCGGCGCCGGCGCGATGGTCACGATGTTGTGGAATCAGCCGCCGGATCCGCGGGATGCGCAGCTGCCGCTGCGTTTCATCTCGGCCGCGCCGATCGCCGCTGGGGTGTACCGCGACATCGAAAAGCGTTACCGATGCCGAATCGTCACCATGTACGGCCTGACCGAAGCCTTCCCGATCGCGGTCAAAAGCGTTGCCGAGGCAGGGGTGCCAGGGACGTCAGGCCGGCCGAATCCAAACTTCGAGGTGCGAATCGTCGACCCGGACGGCGAGCCGCTCCCGGAGGGCGCCGTGGGCGAGATCGCGTGCCGCCCTCGCTACCCGCACATGATGAGCGAGGGCTACGTGAACGCTTCGGGCCTGGCTGTCGACCCGCATCCGGCGTGGTTTCGAACCGGAGACCTCGGTGTGCTGGATAACGACCGGAACCTCACGTACGTCGACCGGGTGAAGGATTCGTTGCGCCGCCGTGGGGAGAACATCTCGTCGGTCGAGCTCGAGACCGTGGTCACGGCGCATCCGGCCGTGCTCGAGGCCGCGGTGATCGGCGTGCCCAGCGACCTGGGTGAGGACGACATCCTGCTGTTCGTCACCGTGCAACCGGATCGCGACCTAAATTACGCAGAGCTGCTGGACTTTTGCGGCGCCCGGATGCCGTACTTCTCGGTGCCGCGATACGTCGAGATCGTCAGCGAGCTGCCGAAGACCATTATCGGACGGGTCCGCAAAGATGTTCTTCGCGCCAGAGGTGTTGGATCCGCCGCCTGGGACCGTGAAAGTCACGGCTACATCGTCAGCCGTTGAGACAGGGAGAATTACAGATGGCCATGACTTACCAGCAGCAATACGTCCTCGACGGTTCGGTTGGCCGCGACGCCATCTTGAACCTGACGGCACGGCACAATCGATGCTTTTCCGAAGGCGACCGTAACGGATGGATTGCGACCTTCCGCCACGCCGGCGCCCGTTTCACTCGTGACGGGACGGAATTCACCGATCTGCGTCAGGCTTTCGACGGCGACAAGGGGCGCCTGGTGGCCGTCGACCACGAGATCAGCGTCGACGGAGTCAATGCGACCCAGCGCTGCGTGGCCCTGTTGTTCTCCGCGACGGGCGACGGCACCACGTTGCGTGCCACCGGAAGTTATCGCGATCAGCTGATCTACGAGCGCGGCGGCTGGTACTTCACATCACGAGAACTCCAATGGGATTCGGTGTCGGTCTCGGCGTGACGTCGACTCCCATCAGCTACGAGCTAGCGTTCGGTACCTACGAGGATGCCCTGCGCATGGTCGGGATGGCGTCTGAGCCGCGGGTCGCGGGAACTGTGGTCAGCGCGGCGCGGATCCAAATGTTCGCTGCCACAGTGCAAGACGGTAACCCGTCGTACTGGGACGCTGACTTCGCGACGAAGACCTGGGGAGGGCTGCTGGCGCCGCCGGCACTGCTGATGGGCTGGCTGGTTCCGCTGCCGTGGGAACCGGGCGGACGGCCGCCGGTCGCGGCGATCGCGCTCCGGGTTCCGCTGCCCGGCACCACAATCGTGAATGCCGCCAACGATGCGGAATTTCCGCTGCCCATCCTCGACGGGGACCGGCTCACCATTGTCGAACAAGTGGTGTCGGTGTCGCCGGAGAAGCAGAGCAAGCTCGGTGCCGGCCACTTCATCGAAACCCTGGACACCTTCACCCGCCAAGACGGCACGGTCGTCGCGACAAACCGGAACACTCTGTTCCGCTTCACCCCGGCGGCGGCGGCGTGACGCTGAACTGGGACCAGGTCAGCGTCCCGACGGAATTGCCCGAGGTCCGCGATGAGATCAGCTATCAGCGCGTGGTGATGAACTCCGGATCCACCTGGGACTACTTCCCGGGCCACTTCGACCCGAATTACGCTGCGGACCAGGGCCACCCAGCAATTTTCGTGAACACCATGCACCTCGCCGGCTTCGCCGATCGCATCGCAACC
>NZ_DASXHW010000413.1:0-8059 GCF_036488105.1 Mycobacterium sp.
CCCGGTCAATGGACGGCGCATGTCACGCTGGCCCGTCGAGTCGAGGGTGCCCAACTCGGACCGGTCCTTCGGCTGGCGGGTCAACCGCCAGAGATCTACGGCAACCTCGCCGGATTGCGCCGCTGGGACGGCAGCGAACGCGTCGAGCACCCGATCAGCTGAGCTACTTGCCGCTGCTGCCGGGGCTCCCGCCACTGCCCGCGGTGTAAGACGCCTTGCCGGTGCCGGCCAACCCGCCGCCGGACACGATCAGGTATTCGTCGCGAATCGGCTTGTCGGCGAAGAAGTCCTCGAGAATCTCCCGCGCCCCCGCGGCGTAACGGGCCTGGGCCGACAGCGTGGTGCCGGAGACGTGCGGCGTCATGGCGTTGTTCGGCATGCTGCGCCACGGGTGGTCGGGCGGTGGCGGCTGCGGATACCACACGTCGCCGGCATAGCCGGCCAGTTGACCGCTCTTCAGCGCTGCCACCACCGCGTCGCGCACGCAGATCTCGGCGCGGGCCGTGTTGACGATGTAGGAGCCGCGCCGCATCGACGCGATCAGCTTCTCGTCGAACAAGTGATAGGTCTGCGGGTGCAACGGAGCGTGGATCGATAGCACGTCGACCGAGCGCGCCAGCGACGCGGCGTCGGGGTGATAGGTGACGTTCAGTTCCTTTTCGACCTCGTCTGGCAGTCTGCGAGTGTCCGTGTAGTGCAGGTTGACGTCGAACGGTGCCATCCGGCGCAACACGGCAGCGCCGATGCGGCCCGCGGCGATTACGCCGACGTCCATGCCCTCGACGTCGTAGCCGCGTTCGACGCAGTCGGCGATATTCCACCCGCCGTCGGTAACCCACTGATGGGACGGAACAAAATTGCGCACCAACGCGAGGATCTGCATGACGGCGTGCTCGGCGACGCTGATGCTGTTGCAGAAGGTCACCTCGGCGACCGTGATCCCGCGGGCGATCGCTGCGTCGAGATCAACATGGTCCGATCCGATGCCGGCGGTCAGGGCTAACTTGAGATTCTTAGCTTTGGCGATCCGCTCGGCGGTGAGGTACGCCGGCCAAAACGGTTGGGAAATAACCACATCGGCGTCGGGCAGCTCCCGCTCGAACTCCGAGTCCGGGCCGTCTTTGTCCGATGTCACGACCAACTGGTGCCCGCCGCCCTCGAGGAATGTGCGCAGGCCGAGCTCACCGGAGACGCAGCCCAGCAATTCGCCCGGAGTGAAATCGATGGCCGACGGGCTCGGCAAGGTCTGGCCGCCGGGGTAGCCATCCAACGCCGGGATGCTGTCGCGTGCGTACACCGGCGGATAGCCGGTGACGGGGTCCGGATAGAGAACAAGCAGTACCTTGGCCATGACATTTCTCCTTTATCTTGAGGCCATCGTTGGACTCAAACTGATGGGATAGCGGCCCAAAACCATTGCAGCCCAGTAGATCATCACTGCTGTTGCTTTGGCTAGGGTCAGCCGGCTACCGCGTCGCGGCGCTGGGTGAACTTGATGTCGAGACTGCGCAGGTAGGTTTGTAGCCCGGCGTCCTGGACCGGAATCAGGTGCGCGGGCGTGTCGGTCTCGTTGTAGTGGGCGTGCCACATGCCCGGCGGGGTTATGAATGCGCCGCCGGCCTGCCAGTCCACCCGGATCGGGTCGGCGATGTCCCCCCGCGCGTCGAGCCGAGTGCCCAGCAGGGTGTAGCAGCCACCCGGGGGCGCATCGAGGATCAGGTCCAGCGCGACCGACTGGTGCCGGTGCGGGCGCTGCTCCTGGCCGGCCGGCAGCACCCCGAACATGGCCCACAGCACGTGGGTGATGGTCAGGGTCTGTTCCTGGTCGGCATTGGCCAGCAGAACGCTGACCCGGCTCTTCTCGTTGGCACCGGGACGGGAGGCGATGTCCTGGAGCTTGGCGGCGACATCGACGCCGCGGAACTTGGTGGGCCGGAATCTGGGTCGGGTTGCGTCAGCACCCAAGTAGCGCAGCAGCGGTTCGTCGTGCACCCAGTACATCGTCGCGTCGGCGTCAGCGTAGAACACCGCGTTCGATCCGGCGGGCAGGGTCAAAAAGTCGCCTTTCTCCCACCCGACCAGGTGGCCGTTGATAGCCGCAAAGCCCCGCCCATGCATTACGTAATACAGCTGGCTGGTGGCGTTCGGGCTGGTGTCGATCTGCTCGCCGGCACGGATGCGCAAGAAGTTGGCCGATAGCGCGGGGCTGGTCGCCGCACCGTCGACGATTCCCAGCTCTTTGGACAGATCCAACGGCACCACGCCCGTCGGCTCGTCCAGGTAGAGCTCGGGGCCGAACCGAACGATCGGCACCTGCGGCACGTGCCCCGAGCCAATCGGGTTGGCGGCCTTGGAGTACTCGAAATAGCGCGCATCATCGGCCCACTCTTCGAAACGGCCCTCGAACCCGAACTCGGCAACGTTGGTCATCGGCGCCGGCATGGTCGGATCCAAGTTCATCGATTCGGCAACTTCCTGCTGCGGGTTCGTGATGGTCACGGCCTGCCTCCTCTGCTGCGTAGCTTGTACCCTAATAGTATCTATCTTGTATCTCAGTTGCAACCGACTCGACATGCCAGATCCTCGTCACATCGGCTGAGCAGCGGTAATATGCGAATACAGCCAGGGATACAAGTGGGATACGGCTTAGCTTCAAGGGGTGTGCTGTGGTACCGAAGGCGACCGGGCGTGGCCGACCCGCGGCCAAGGATCGCGCGCTGGATTACGTCAAAACTCAGGTGCTCACCGGAGCGTTTCCCGGTGGGGAATTGATCAGCGAGGGTGAGGTTGCCACCGCTCTCGGGATGTCGCGCACTCCGGTGCGCGAGGCCTTCCTGCGACTGGAGGCCGAGGGGCTGCTGCGGTTGTACCCGCAGCGCGGCGCGCTTGTTGTGCAGGTGTCCTCGGATGAAGCGCGCGCAGTCATCGAGGCGAGGCTGCTTCTGGAACAGTTCGCGGCCACCAAAGTGGTCGCGCGTGAGCCGGCAGCACGCGCGGCGGTGTTCGAGCGGCTGTCTGCGGCGCTGCAACGACAGCGTGACGCCGCTGCCGCGTCAAACTGGCGAGAGTTCGTAGAGGCCGACCGCGCCTATCACGACGTCACTTTGGAGGACTCGGGAAACGTCATACTGTGCGGCTTCTATTCATCACTGCGTGATCGTCAGATGCGGATGACCGGGGAATCATTGATCCATGATCGCCAGCGGATGGCGACGATCCTCGACGAGCATCGCGGCATTGCCGAAGCACTGCGCGACGGCGATCTCCAGCGGACTCTGGAGGCCGTGCAGAACCACCTCGCGGGCACGCTGCGGTCGCTTGGGCTCGCCGCCGACCCGCCCGCTTCCCGTTGACTGCGTCACACCTGACGCCATGATGGCTGGCTCGGGTCGGTCAGATGCACGTCGACTGGGCCGAGGCCGAAGATGGCGATGACGGCAGGCTCGGACTGGTCGGCTGGCACGCCGTCGTAGTGCGGGGTGCGCGCGGCGCGCTTCACATAGCCACCCGGCCCGACAGGTACTGCATCCTGCGGTTGGAAATCCTTCCCGCTGTTGACAAACCATCTGCCATTAACCACCAGCTGAATCCGGTCGGTCGCATAGGTATGTGGTGCGCTGAACCACCCCGGATTCCATTTCATCACCACCAGATATGGACCCGGAGTGTTGAAATCTCCGTACAGCATGGCCATTTCGCCGCTGTGTGGCGGCAAGTTGCCCCACGGCTCAAAAACGATGTCCTGGTAGTTCTGAATGAACGTTTCACTGGGATCCGGGCCGGCTTCTGGCGGCGGCGCCAACTTGATTGCGCCGGGGTTGCCCGTCTTGTCACCGGCGGCGATCGCTGCCAGCAACAGTGGCCCCGCAGCCAGGAGCGACCGCCGGTCCAGTCCCATATCGCTCATTCGATGCCTCCCCGTACTCGCCTGAAAGAAAAAGTACGCCACGATATCCAGTGTGCAACCGTTCGAATGCCCGGCGGCCCGCCACACTCTCGTGACGGGATTGATAGCAGGCCGGCGGTCGCGTTGACCACGCGGCGAATGAGCGGAACAATCCCTAGCGCGTCGCAACGATGGAGATCCACGATGGCGTTTGATCCGCACGAGTCCGCTACGAGCCGTCTGCGCGGTTGGCTGCACGCGATGATCGCCCATCGCCACGGCAGCGAGGTCTACCAGACCTCGACGATGGGTGCTCTGCTCGACGGCGTGTACGACGGCGACGTGACGATCCGGGAGCTGTTGCAGCACGGCAATTTTGGCCTGGGCACTTTCAACGGCCTCGACGGCGAGATGCTGGTGCTCGACGGCGTCTGCTACCAACTGCGCGGCGACGGCAGCGCTCAGGTTGCCGATGCTGATCAGCGCACCCCGTTCGCCGTCGTCACCTGGTTTGACGCCGACCGCTCGTTCGAGGTGACTGAGCCCATCGACCGCGCCGGTCTCAAAGCCCGGATCGACGAATCACTGCCGAGTACGAATTTGATCGTCGCTGTCCGGGTTACCGGCGATTTCAGTGTGATTCGCACCCGGACGGTCACCGAGCAGCACCGGCCCTACCCGGCGTTCACCGAGGCCACCCAAGATCAGCAAGAGGTGACCTTTCGCGACGTCACCGGCACCCTGGCGGGATTCCGGATGCCGGACTACGAGCAGGGTGTCTCGGTGGCCGGCTACCACTCCCACTTCGTTGACGCCGAACGGCGCCACGGCGGACACGCCCTGGACTACCTGTTGACGCAAGGCCGGGTCGACATCAGTGTTCGCTCGGAGCTGCATCTGAGCCTGCCGCGCACACCGGAATTCCTTGCCGCCGAACTGAACAAGACTGACATGGACTCCCAGATCCGCCACACCGAGGGGGAATGACCTCTGAGCAACGACGTGCGATCAGCCCAACGCGTGGTCGAAACTCTCACCGCCTACGGCATCCGATTCATCTTCGGCGTGCCGGGCGCCAAGATCGACGCCGTGTACGACGCTCTGGCTGACGGAGGCCCGCAACTGGTCGTCTGTCGTCACGAGCAGAACGCCGCGTTCATGGCCGCCGCGGTCGGCCGGCTCACCGGAACACCGGGCGTCGCATTGGTGACGTCGGGTCCCGGCACCACGAATCTGGCCACCGGACTGATCACCGCCACCACCGAGCAGGACCCGATGGTGGCGATCTGCGGTGCCGTACAACGGGCCGACCGGCTCAAGCGCACCCATCAATCGATGGATGCCGCTGCGGCGCTGAAGCCATTCACGAAGTACACCGGCGAGGTCAACGATCCCGACAACGTCCCCGAAGCGGTTGCCAACGCCATCCGCATCGCACTCACCCAGCCGCACGGCGCCGCGGCCGTGGTGCTACCCGCCGACGTGCTCGCGGCCACTACATCTGCGGCAATCGTCGAGCCGACGCCGGTGCCGGCGTTGGGTCCCGCACCGGCTGGTCCAATTGCGCAGGCTGTCAACTTGATTCGGGCAGCAAAGCGCCCGGCGCTGTTCGTCGGCGTTCGCGCCGGCGAACCCGCATCATGTGCGGCGCTGCGCGAGCTGATCGCGGTCGCCGATCTGCCGGTTGTCGAGACATTTCAGGCTGCCGGTGTGGTGTCGCGCGAACTGGAAGAGCGGTTCGTCGGGCGCGTCGGACTGTTCCGCAACCAACCCGGCGACATCGTGATCGGCCATGCCGATGTGTTGGTGACGGTCGGCTTCGACCCGGTCGAATACGATCCGGGGCTGTGGAATTCGGATCCGGGCCGCACGCTGATCCACATCGACGAAATGCCCGCCGACATCGACAACCACTACCAGCCCACCCTCGAGCTGCGCGGCGACATCGCTGCGACGCTGACCGCGTTGACTCGGCACTTGACCGGACTTCGACTGGACGGCGGCGTCAGCGCCCGCATCGCCGAACAGCGGGCAGCGCTGCTGACCATCGATGAGGAGGCACGACAACGCCCGCAGACCGGGGGCGGCGTCAACCCGGCCGCCGTGGTGCTGAAGATCAGGGACCTGATCGACGACATCGCCACCGTGGCCTGTGACGTGGGATCGCACTACATCTATATGGCCAGGCATTTCCGGGTGTATCAGCCTCGGCGACTGCTGTTCTCCGACGGCCAGCAGACCCTTGGTGTCGCGTTGCCGTGGGCGATGGCCGCCGCCCTGGTGCGGCCGGGTACACCAGTCGTTTCGGTGTCCGGCGACGGTGGATTCCTGTTCAGTGCACAGGAATTGGAGACCGCGACGCGGCTGGGCCTGAGCCTCACGCATGTGATCATGCGCGACAACACCTACAACATGGTTGCGTTCCAGGAGGAGCTGAAGTACGGCCGCACATCGGGTGTGCAGTTGGGCGACTACGACATCGTGCACTACGCGGCGGCCTTCGGCGCCAACGGTGTCCGGGTGAGCAGCCTGACCGAGTTCGAGGATGCGTTCACGCGGTCGTTGGCCGAGCCGGGGGTGACCATTATCGACGTGTCAGTCGACTACAGCCGCAACACCGAATTGTTCGCCGAGCTGCATGACGGCGTCCTGGAATGACGGCTACGCGCTGAAGAGCAGGTACAACCCGGTGAAGGTGTAGCTGACCATGACCAGCATCATGGTCAGCTGGCCGGTGAGTTGGTGGCCTGACGGCAGCAGCCGCAACGCTTTGTCGTGGGCCGCGATCACCGCCACGATGTGTCCGGTGACGACGGACGCCACCTTGATGACGGCCAACAACGTGGGATGCAGCGAAAGCACATAGGCGACGTGTAAATGCCCCAGCCCCAGCAGGTTCCAGCCTTTGCCGAGAGGGTCAGCGAGGGCGAACACCGCCTGCTGCCCGCGCTCGACCAGATACGACAAGTAGTGCGCGAAGATGTAACCCACCACGATCGGAATCAGCGAGTGCGCCAGCTGACCGGGTAGCGCACGACGCTGCTCACGGTCGATTCCGCCGGTCGCACGGGCGGCCAGGGAGAAGGTCGTCGCCACCACAGCGACGAAAAACAGCATCCCGATGGTGCGCAACGCGGACAGCGAAAGCGACAGCGGCACAGCATGAATACTCCGGGCGAGGCCGTCGGCGAAGTTGCGCCAGGTTGCCGACGACGAGAAGCTGTCGAATGCGGTGGAGCCAAGCAGCACCGCCAGCACGGCGACGATGCCCGGCCGAATCGGCAACGACAGCAGATGATCGAAGGGGTTGCCGATCGCGATTCTGTGTGTCGTCGAGTCGCGCCGGAAGGGGGAGAGCCGCGAAACTGCCATGCTGTAGACGCCGAACGGGTCCGTTCGGGCGAACCACCGTTGCCCGCATAGCCATCCGCCGCCCAGCATCACCACGGCATAGATCAGCAGCCACGTCTTGACCCACGGCAGCGCGGCCGGGTTGGGGCTGGCCAATTCCATCCACACGAATGCGAACAATCCCACCGCGGCGGGTCGATACCCCCAGGATTCCGGGTAGGTGAGCCGTGACGTGGCGAGGCGTTCCGGGGTAATGCGCTGCAGCAGTAGGTACATCGTGCGCATCGGCGAGATGACCCGCCATATCGGCCCGACCAGCAGCGAAATCGCCACCAGCCCCACCCACAACAGCACGTAAAAGACGCCGAGGAGCGCGTTGCTCTGCGTTTGCGGTCCGCACAACCCGGCCAGCAGCACCCACCCGGTGAACGCCAACGCCGCGACCGCCGCCACACCGCGGGCGACCCGCGAGTCCACGACAGTGGTCACCGCCGCCGGCAGCGGGCGAGTGGGATTGGCCGGATCAAACCGTGGCCGCTTCCACGCGAGGGCGACCAGCGCGAAGGTGAAGGTCAACGCCCAAGCCGCGCCGATCACCGAAAAGGCGTACGGCACAGGAAGATCGCTCGACCCACCAAGGCCGTGCGCGACGATGACCGGTTCGGTCACGGATGCACGTGGATGGTGGCGACGGTGCGGTCGAGATGGTGTAGCTCGACGTCAACGCTGCCCGGAACGTCAACGCTGAATTGGAACGTCTGATTGGCTGCGGCGGCCACCTCGAACTTGTGATCCGGCACCGAGTGCACGTGCAACTCGTCG
>NZ_DASXHW010000362.1:0-2864 GCF_036488105.1 Mycobacterium sp.
GGCCTGTCGGGTGAACGCTCTGCCGATCTGATCGCGGGCATGCTCGGCATCCTGAAGGCGGGCGGATGCTATGTCCCGCTTGATCCCGGCTATCCGCAGGAGCGCCTCGCCTTCATGGTCAGGGATGCCGGGCTGAAGGCAGTCGTCGTTGCCCCCGGCGGGGTTGCGCCAGACGGATTGCCGGCGCTGCGCAGCGATGTGGCGCACGCCAGCGATGGTCGGCCCCCCGCGGTGCTGGACGGCGAGGCCGTGGCCTACATCATGTACACGTCGGGTTCGACCGGCGTGCCCAAAGGCATCGCAGTGCCGCACCGCGCGGTCGCGCGCCTGGTACTGGGCACCGACTATATCGGCCTTGCACCGGGCGATCGGCTTGCCCACCTCGCAAGTCCATCCTTCGATGCTGCAACCTTCGAGCTCTGGGGGGCACTGCTCAACAGCTCCGCCGTCGTAATCATTGATCGCGACACGGTGCTGTCGTCGGCGGCTCTCGCCGCCGACCTGCGAGAGAAACGCATCAGCAGCCTGTTCGTGACCACCGCGCTGTTCAATCGCCTGGTCCAGGACGTCCCGGATATCTTTTCTTCCGTGCGGGATGTTCTGTTCGGCGGCGAGGCGGCCGACCCGCACGCTGTGCGGGCCGTGCTTGCCAACGGCGCGCCGCAACGGTTGCTGCACGTGTATGGACCGACCGAAGCGACCACCTTCAGCACGTGGATGGAACTCCGGGCCATTGCAACTGACGGCCGAACGGTCCCAATCGGCCATCCGATCGCCAACAGCACCTGCTACGTTCTCGATGCTGCTCTGCAGCCGGTCCCGACGGGCGTGGCGGGCGAACTCTACCTCGGCGGTGGCGGCTTGGCCCACGGCTACTGCGGGCGCCCGGCGCTCACCGCTGAGCGGTTCATTCCGGATCCCTTCGGCCGGCCTGGCAGCCGGCTCTACCGCACCGGCGACATGGTGCGCCGTCTCTCGGACGGCAGCATCGACTATCTCGGCCGCCTCGACCACCAGGTGAAGATCCGCGGCTTCCGCATCGAGCTCGGCGAGATCGAGGCGGCGCTGCTGTCGCACGCGGACGTCGCGCAGGCCGTGGTGGTGGCGCGGGAGGATGCCGCCGGCAAACGGCTCGTGGCCTATGTGTTGCCGCGCCAGGACGCGGTGTCCGACACCGAGGAACTGGGTGGCCATCTGAAGCGCCGGCTTCCGGACCACATGGTGCCGGCAGCGATCGTCAAGCTCGCAGCTTTGCCGCTGACACCAAACGGCAAGCTCGACCGCAACGCGCTGCCGGCGCCGGACTGGCACGGCAGCCAGGATGCCTACGTCGCCCCGCGCAACGCCACCGAGCAGGCGCTGGCCGTGATCTGGCGCGACGTGCTCCACATCGACCGCGTCGGCGTCAACGACAACTTCTTTGCGCTCGGCGGCGATTCGATCCAGTCGATCCAGGTGGTGGCGCGGGCCAATCGGGTGGGACTGAACCTGACGGCGCGGCAGGTGTTTGAAGAGCAGACGATCGCGGGCCTTGCGGCGGTGGCGGGGAGCGTGACGTCGGCGGAAGCCGAGCAAGGGCTTATCGTGGGTGAGGTGGCGCTGACCCCGATCCAGCGCTGGTTCTTCGCGCAGGGGCTCATCGCTCCACATCACTTCAATCAGGCCATACTGCTGGACTGCGGCGAGAGGCAGACAGCTTCGCTGGTTGCCGAAGCGTTGCGTGGCCTGGTGCGCCACCATGATGCGTTGCGGCTGCGCTTTTGCCGCACCGAGGGCGGCTGGCAGCAGGCGCATGCGCAAGGCGAGGGCGAGATCGCGTGCGAGCATATCGATCTGGCGGAACTCGCCGGCACGGCTCAGCTGTCGGCCCTGACGGGGCATGCCGACCGGTTGCAGGGAAGTCTCGATCTGACGGCGGGGCCGCTGTTGCGCGCGGCCTTGTTCGATCTCGGTCCGCAGGGGCAGCGGCTGCTCTTGATCGTCCATCATTTGGTGGTCGATGGGGTGTCGTGGCGCATCCTGCTGGAGGACCTCGAGGCGGCACTGGTGGCGCTGCGACGTGGCGCGCCGGTGCCGCTTGCGGCCAAGACCACCTCGTTCCGGCGCTGGGCCGAACAGCTTGTGGCCTATGCGGGCTCGGCGGCGGCACAGCGCGAGCTGGCCTATTGGCAGGGAGTGCCGTGGTCGGACGCCGGCCGGCTGCCGGTCGATCATCCGGGCGGAGCCAACACCGCAGGCTCGGTGCGCGTGGTGGCGAGCGCGCTCGGCCCTGCGGAGACAAAGGCTCTGCTGCAGGACGTGCCGGGCGTCTATCACACCCAGATCAACGACGTGCTGCTGACGGCGCTGGTCGAGGCGTTTGCCGACTGGACCGGGCAGCGGACGCTGCTGGTCGATCTCGAAGGCCATGGCCGCGAGGCGTTGTTTGCGGAAGCGGACACCTCGCGCACGGTGGGCTGGTTCACCAGCCTGTTCCCGGTCGTGCTCGAGGTCGGTGCGGCCACGGATCCCGGCAGCGAGCTCAAGAGCGTGAAGGAACAGCTGCGTGGGGTCCCCAACCGCGGCATCGGCTACGGTATCCTGCGCTATCTCGGCGGCGATGCCGCGGCCGACCTCCCGGTGGTGCAGCCCGAGGTCAGCTTCAACTATCTGGGCCAGCTCGATGACGCCGGCGGGGACGTCCCGTTCCGCTTCGCCACCGAGGATATCGGCGCCCTGCAGGGCGAGGACAATGCCCGAGCACATCTGATCGATATCTCCGCTCACGTGCGCAACGGCCGCCTGCAGCTGCAGTGGTTTTATAACGCCGCGTTGCATGAACCCGAGACGATGATGCGGCTCGCCGAGCGCTATGTCGCGGCGCT
>NZ_DASXHW010000428.1:0-20992 GCF_036488105.1 Mycobacterium sp.
GCCGACCGCGTCGACGTGGTGATCACGTCGGGCGGCACCGGCATCTCGCCGACCGACCAGACGCCGGCCCAGACCAGCGCAGTGCTCGATTACGAGATTCCGGGGTTGGCCGGCGAGATTCGGCGTTCCGGCCTGCCGAAGGTGCCGACCTCGGTGCTGTCGCGCGGGCTGTGCGGAGTAGCCGGTCGGACCCTGGTGGTCAACCTGCCCGGCTCACCGGGTGGGGTGCGCGACGGCCTCGGGGTGCTCGCCGGCGTGCTCGATCATGCCCTGGACCAGATCGCCGGCAAGGATCACTCGTGACGTGCCCGAATCACGTGGACTAGCCACCAAATCGCGAGCGCCCCAACCAGAGCCACCGCGAGGTTGCTCAGGAAGCCTGTGATACCCACGGCAATGGCCAGCGTCCAATGCCACGGTCCCCGTAGGTCTTTCAGCAGCGTGATGTGCAGCAGACCGGCCACCGTCAACAGACCCGCGAGAATCGGCACCGGGAAACCGGACAGCGCCACGGTCAGCGTGGCTCCCATTACCAGAGCCAGTGCAATGAGTATGGCGCCCAACATGATTGGGGCGCCGCCGCTGCGCGCGCCGAAGGTGCGGTGGGCAGTCATGCCGCCGGCGCCGTGGCACACCGGCATGCCGCTGATCGAGCCGGCGAACAGATTGGCCAGCCCGATCGTGGATGCCAACCGACCCGGCCGTACCCGCTGCGCCGCATCGCCGAAATAGGTACGGGCGGTGTCCGCGGTAGCCAGACACGAGTTGGCGAACGACAGCGGCACCTGCGGGAGCACCAGGGCGACGGCGGCTGCGGCGAACGCGGCCCGGCTCAGGTG
Source organism: Mycobacterium sp. (assembly GCF_036488105.1). Lineage (GTDB taxonomy): Bacteria > Actinomycetota > Actinomycetes > Mycobacteriales > Mycobacteriaceae > Mycobacterium. The sequence goes on from NZ_DASXHW010000428.1 coordinate 840, forward strand.
CGGGACGTGCACCGCCGACGGTCCGACGGCGAATGAGCCATGGAATGCCAGGATCATCGCCACCACGGCAATCGCGAGGAAGACCAGGGTGATCTGGTGGCGTCGCAGCAGCAGTGCAACGGCGATCACCACTACGGTGGCCCCGGCCAGCCACCAGACCGCGTGCCGGTGGTCGGTGAACGCCTTCGGCGTGTTGGACACCAGCCTCCAGGCCAACTGGCAGAACAACAGTCCCACCGAAAGTTGAATCCCCCGAATAATCGGATGCGGGAACACTTTTGCCATCCAATCTAACAGGCCTGAGGCGCCAAGCACCAAAAAGAGCAGGCCCATCAGCAGCGCGCCGGCCGCGATGTCGTCAGCGCCGAAACCGTGCGCGATCGCGATCGCCCCGAAGGCCTTCAACGGTTGCACCGGAACCGGTAACCGATAAATCAGGCCGGCCACCACGTAGAGCAGACCGGCCGGCAACAACACCGCCGTCGGCGTCAGACCGTTCTTCACGATCAGTGCCACCGCGATCGGGACCAGTACGCCCAGATCGCCCACCGCCCCGGCCAATTCCGCGCGGTCGAATCGAAATGGGTTTGGACCGGACTCGAGGTGCACTGGCGCCGTGCCGACCATGCCAGCACTCTAATGCAGAGCGCTGGGTGGGCAGTCCTCGAACGCGGCGGCTCGCTCACGGGGCGTCCAGTCCACCCGTGAGAGTGATTTCACGGCCGCGACATCGTGAGACGCCGGGCGGCAACATCGCATCTTTACGTTCGCGTCGGAAGAGTCGGAATCTCAAGGGAGAACGCGGTGGCGCGATCGCACACGATCACAGATTGGAACCCGGAGGACCTGGCCGCATGGGAAGCGGGCGGCAAGGCCGTCGCGCGACGCAATTTGGTATGGTCCGTCGCCGCAGAGCACGTCGGGTTCTCGGTGTGGTCGCTGTGGTCGGTGATGGTCCTTTTCATGCCGCAGTCGGTCTACGGTCTGACCGCCGGAGACAAGTTTCTGATCGCTGCCACCGCGACATTGGTCGGTTCGATGCTGCGACTTCCGTACACCATGGCGACCGCGCGATTCGGCGGGCGCAACTGGACGGTGTTCTCGGCGTGCGTGCTCATCGTGCCCGTCCTCGCGACGATTCTGGTCCTCGCGCAACCCGGCCGGCCGCTGTGGTTCTACCTGGCCTGCGCCGCACTGTGCGGCCTCGGAGGTGGAAACTTCGCGTCGTCGATGACCAACATCAACGCGTTCTTCCCGCAGCGGCTCAAGGGTGTGGCCCTGGGCGTCAACGCCGGGGGCGGCAACATCGGTGTGCCGGCCGTACAGCTGGTGGGCTTGCTCGTCATCGCCACTGCCGGCAACCGCCAGCCGTATTGGGTGTGCGCGTTCTACGTGGTGGCGTTGGTCGTCGCGGCGGTGGGGGCGTCCCGGTACATGGACAACCTCGACGTGGTGTCCGTCGACCTCGGTGCGATGCGGTCCGCGCTGCGGAGTCGTCACACCTGGCTGGTCAGCCTGCTCTACATCGGCACGTTCGGTTCATTCATCGGTTTCTCGTTCGCCTTCGGTCAGGTACTGCAAATGTCGTTCGCCGCCGGTGGACAGAGCGCGGCTCAGGCATCGCTGCATGCCGCTGAAATCGCTTTTGTGGGGCCACTACTCGGTTCGGTCACGAGAATTTACGGGGGCCGAATCGCCGACCGTGTCGGCGGCGGCACGGTGACGTTTTGGGCGTTCGTCGGGATGATCGGCGGCGACGGGATACTGGCGATCAACGCCACCCTCGCGGGCCGTCGTACCACTGCGGCCACGATGGTTGTGTACGTCATCGGATTCGTCGTGCTGTTCGTGCTCAGCGGCATCGGCAACGGCGCTGTCTACAAGATGATCCCGTCGATCTTCCACACGGTGTCTCGATCGCTGGAGGCCGACGAGGAGACCCGGGCCAACTACTCGCGCTCGATGTCGGGCGCGGTGATCGGGATTACCGGAGCGATCGGCGGCCTCGGCGGCGTGGCGATCAACCTGGCGCTGCGCAGCAGTTACCTGGCCAATGGGACCGCGACGATCGCGTTCTGGGACTTCGCCGGGTTCTATGCGGTCGCCGCGCTGGTCACCTTGCGTGTCTATCTGCGACGGCCGGCTCAGACGATTGCCGAGCAACCTGTGTTGGCTGCAGCCGGCGCCTGAGCCACGGCCTGCGGGGCCGTCGACGTCGTGGTCAGGGTGCAAGCCTGATGTGGCCCGGCGGCGCCGGTGGAGCCGGCGACGGGCTGTCCGGTGCGGGGGCACCGCCGTTTCCACCGCCGTTTCCACCGCCGGGCTCAGGAGCGGGGGCAGGAGCCTGCGGTTGCTCTGCCTGCGGTGGCGCTTCCTGGGGTGGCGCTTCCGGGGGCGGCGGCTCGACCTGTTGCTGCCGTTGCGGCGCCTGCTGAACATGTCGCGGCGGCGGTTGTTGCGGGGCCGGAGCCAGCACCTCGGGCGGAGGCGGCGGTTGTGCCGGCACCGGCAGCGGCTTCGTCGGCGGGATTTCTCCGGCGGGGAGCGCTACGGTCAGCGAGGCCAGCACGACGACGGGCGACCGGTTGCGCCGATCGGGGTTGTCCGTCGTGACGCCGGTCGAGCCGCGCCCGTCGAACCCCGCTATCGAAGCGATCTTGCCTGCGTCGTACGGACAATAGGCCTGCACTGACGCGTTGATGAATTGGTTGATGGTTCTGGTGATCCGGTCAGGGGGACTCAGTCGCGTCAGCGGGTTTTCGTTGTAACCGTTGTTCCTGATCAAATCCACCAGGTCGCCCACCGACATGCCGCCATCGAGTTTGGAACATGCTTTATGCGCCGTCTCGATGAGGCTGTTCGCGTTGTCGACCGGCGGAATGTCTTTCTGGCCGAGGAGGTCGAAGAACTTCTGGTCCTGGCCTGGGTCCGCGGTTGCCGTGCCACCGGGCAGAAGTGCCGCGGCGACTAGGCCAACCAAAGCCACCGCGGCGGGGAGGTGTCGGATCAATCCGGAAGGCATTGCCCGGTTTCCGTTCTGCTGAAGCCATCGCTGACGAGCCCTGAGTTCTAATCTAGGCCGCGCGCGGCAATTCCGCAGCTCCCGGCGCCGCGGGAGGGGTTCGCCGAGCGTGCGGTCTGCGCGATAAGCCAGGCCGCCAATTCGCAGACCCCGCACGCTCGGCGAAGTTTGATGCGGTGTTCAGACGACCGCTTTGATGTCCTCCGATGCGACCTCCCCGGCCAGTGGCGCGATGGCTCGAAGGATCTCGGTGATCGTGTCCGGGTGCAGCCCGGCCGCGCTAAGCGAATCCGCCAAATGCGCGGCCACTATGGCGAAGTGATGCATCGTGATGCCGCGGCCTTCGTGCACCTGCCGCAGCGGCGTACCGGTGTAGGGCCCAGGTCCGCCGAGCACCGCGGAGAGGAATTCGACCTGCCTGGCTTTCACGCACTTCATGTTCGAGCCGGCGTAGAAGCTGGCCAGGTGATCGTCGTCAAGCACACGGCAGTAGAAGTCCTCAACAACGACTTCGAGGGCGTCGTGACCGCCGATCGTCTCGTACAGCGATACCGCACCAGGCCTGCGCAAGCGGGTCAGTATTCCCATGCGCAATAGCGGACCATCTGAGCGTTGCCCGACCGTTAGAACGCCATCACCGTGGGATTACCCGGCGTAACAACCGGATTGCCGAAGAAGCGCCTGAACTGCTCAGCGGTATAGGAGACTCGGTGGAAATGCCAGGGGAATCACCACCGGGAGCGTGGAAGCTATGAATCTGGGTGATCTGACCGGTTTGGTCGAGAAGCCTTTCGCCGCTGTGTCCAACCTCGTCAACACGCCGAACTCGGCGGGCCGCTACCGACCCTTCTACCTGCGCAATCTGCTGGACGCCGTACAGGGCCGGACACTGCACGAGGCCGTCGACGGCACAATCACCCTCATCACGGGCGGGTCGTCGGGCATCGGCGAAGCGGCGGCGAAGAAGATCGCGGATGCCGGTGGCGAGGTGGTCCTGGTTGCGCGCACGCGGGAAAACCTGGAAAAGGTCGCCGACGACATCCGCAGCAGTGGCGGTACTGCGCACGTCTACCCGTGTGATCTGTCCGACATGGACGCCATCGCCGCGATGGCCGACCAGGTGCTGGCTGATCTCGGCGGCGTCGACATGCTGATCAACAACGCCGGACGATCGATACGGCGCTCGCTGGCGCTGTCCTACGACCGGATCCACGACTACCAGCGCACCATGCAACTGAACTACCTGGGCGCGGTACAGCTCATCCTGAAGTTCATTCCGGGCATGCGGGAACGCGGGTTCGGGCAGATCATCAACGTGTCCTCGGTCGGGGTGCAGACCCGCGCGCCGCGGTTCGGCGCGTACATCGCCAGCAAGGCGGCACTGGACAGCCTGTGCGACGCGCTGCAGGCGGAGGTCGTCAGCGACGACATCAAGTTCACTACCGTGCACATGGCGCTGGTCCGGACGCCGATGATCAGCCCGACCACGATGTACGACAAGTTCCCGGCCCTGACGCCGGATCAAGCCGCTGGTGTGATCACCGATGCGATCGTGCACCGGCCCCGGCGGGCCAGCTCGCCCTTCGGGCAGTTTGCTGCCGTCGCCGACGCCGTCAACCCGGCGGTGATGGACCGGGTGCGCAACCGGGCCTTCAGCATGTTCGGAGATTCGTCAGCCGCCAAGGGTGATGAATCCGACAGCGGCGCAAATGATTTCGACCACCGAAGCGAAACGTTCGTCCGAGCGACCCGCGGAATCCACTGGTGAGGCGATCATGAGTCTTCCGAAACCGACCAACCAAGAAGCCGTTGTCATCACCGGTGCTTCGTCGGGCATCGGCACCGAGCTGGCCCGCGGGCTGGCCCGGCGCGGCTACCCGCTGGTGCTGGTGGCCCGCCGTCAGGAACGCCTGGACGAGCTCGCCGACGAGGTGCGCACCCAGTTCTCGGTGGCAGCGGATGTCTTTCCGCTCGACCTGTCCGATGCCGCGGCTCGCGAGCAGCTGGCGAAGCGGCTGCGCACCGAGCCGATCGCCGGATTGTGCAACAGTGCCGGGTTCGGCACCAGCGGGGTCTTTCAGACTCTGCCGGTCGAGCGGGAAAGCGAAGAGGTCGTCCTCAACTCGCTGGCGCTGATGGAACTGACTCACGCTGCACTGCCCAGCATGGTCGAACGGGGAGCCGGCGCGGTACTCAACATCGCCTCGATCGCGGGATTCCAGCCGATGCCCTACATGGCCGTGTATTCGGCGACGAAGGCTTTCGTGCAGACCTTCTCCGAAGCGGTGCACGAGGAACTGCACGGAACGGGCGTCTCGGTGACAGTGCTGTGTCCGGGCCCGGTGCCGACGGAATGGGGCGAGATCGCCAGCGCCGAGCGCTTCAGCATTCCACTGGCGCAGGTGTCGCCGCACGACGTCGCTGAAGAGGCGATCGGCGGGATGCTGTCCGGTAAGCGCAGCGTGGTGCCCGGAATCGTGCCGAAGGCCGTGAGCATCGGCGGCCGGTATGTGCCACGCAGCCTGCTGCTGCCCGGCATGCGCATCGGCAACCGTTTGCGCGGCGGACCCAGTCGCTGATGGCCGCTGTCGACGTGAAGGCCGACGTACCGATGAGCCCGCAGGACATGTGGGAGCACGTGTCCGACCTATCCGAACTGGGCGAGTGGCTGGTGATGCACGAGGCGTGGCGCAGCGAGCTTCCCGCGGAGTTGAGCGAAGGAACCCAGGTCGTGGGCGTCGCACGTGCCAAGGGCCTGCGCAATCGGGTGACATGGACGGTCACCACCTGGAAGCCGCCGTACCGGGTCGCGTTATCGGGATCGGGCAAGGGCGGCGCGAAGTACACCGTGACGCTCACGGTCTCGCCGACGAAAAAGGGTTCGAACCTTGGCCTGCGCCTCGAGTTGGGCGGGCGCGCGTTGTTCGGCCCGGTGGGCGCGGCCGCGGCCCGGGCCGTCAAAGGCGATGTCGAGAAGTCGCTGAAACAGTTCGTCCAGCTCTACGGATAGCGGCGCAGGCTGACTCGCGACAGCCGAGGGCTCTACAGAACCGGCGAACGGCGGTAACCTGGCCGAATGTTGCGGGGGGCTCGGGGAGCCGCTATGTCCGAAGCCAGGGGGCTGTTCGGCTGGATCGGCATGGTTGTGCAGCGCTGGCCGTGGGCTGTCATCGGCTTCTGGATCGCGCTCGCCGCCGTTCTATCGGTGACATTTCCACCGCTGACCGAGATGGCCGCCAAGCGGCCGGTTCCCATCCTGCCGAACGACGCCCCGGTGCTGGTCACGACGCGACAGATCTCCCAGGCGTTCAACCAGTCCGGCTCCGAGAATGAAAACGTCCTGTTGGTCGTCCTGACCGACGACAACGGGCTGAACCCCTCCGACCTCACCACCTACCGGACCCTGGCCGACAACCTGCGACCGGACACGCACGACATCGTCATGCTGCAGGACTTCATCCACACACCGGCCCTGCGCGAGGCGATGACCAGCAAGGATCACAAAGCCTGGTATCTGCCCATGGTGCTCTCCGGCGGAGTGGGCACACCCGAGCTGCATGAGGGGTTCGGCCGGGTCGCCGACATCGTCAAAAAGTCCGTCGCCGGGACCACGCTGACGTCAAACCTGACCGGGCCCGCGGCCACCGGCGACGACCTGATGTACATCGGTATCCGCGATATGCACGTGATCGAGGCCGCCGTCGTGATCATGGTGCTGATCATCTTGTTCGTCATCTATCGCAATCCGCTCACGATGATGTTGCCGTTGATCACCATCGGCGTATCGGTCGCAGTCGCACAGTCCATCGTCTCGGGCGTCGCCGAACTCGGTCTGGGCGTCTCCAGTCAGACGATTACCTTGATGACGACGATGATGGCCGGCGCCGGCATCGACTACGCCGTGTTCCTGATCAGCCGATATCACGACTATCTGCGGCAGGGCATGGCCTCCGATGAAGCCGTGGCCAAGGCGTTGACGTCGATCGGCAAAGTCATCGCCGGGTCTGCGGCCACCGTGTCGATCACCTTTCTCGGGATGGTCTTCACCAAGTTGGGGGCCTTCAAAAACGTCGGTCCCGCCTTGGCCATTTCCATCGCGGTGGCGTTACTGGCCGCCGTCACATTCCTGCCGGCGCTGATGGTCCTGGCCGGAAAGCGCAATTGGATCAAGCCGCGCCGCGACCTCACCAGCCGATTCTGGCGGCGGTCGGGTATCCGCATTGTGCGACGACCGGTGAGGCATCTGGCCGGCAGTCTCACGGTGCTGCTCATCTTGGCCGGCTGTGCGATGTTTGCCCGCTTCAACTACGACGACAGCAAAACGCTCCCGCATTCCGTCGAAAGCTCTGTCGGATACAAGACGCTGGCCGAACATTTTCCGTTGAACGCCACCATTCCCGAGTATCTCGTGGTCCAGTCATCACAGGACTTGCGGAAGCCGCCGGCGCTCGTCGATCTGAAGCAAATGGAACAGCGGGTGGGCCAACTGCCCGATATCGCGGCGATCCACGGCGCCCCGGTGCCCACGCCGAAATCGGCCGACAAAAACTCCGCGTACGACGGCGTGACCATCGGTTCGTCCAAAGGTTCCACCGACCAGCGCAACAAGGGCAACAGCGGCGACAAGGGCGATAAATCAGACGGCGACGGAGCCGACGGATTCCCCAACGTCGCCTCCCTGCTGTATTCGGTTGCCAGTACCGGGACCTCAACTCCCGACATGGGTCTACCGCCCGAACTGGCCCCGCCGACCGCCCCGGCCAAACAAGTCGACGACACGGCCATGTTCGTCAGCACGGTGCGTGCGCTCGGCTTCGCCATGTCCCTCGACGTCGCGGAGATCGCCAACACCGTCGACGCGTCGCCGGTGACGGTGCTGGACGTGGTTGCGACCACCACGCGCGACGGTGGAGCGCTCAAGAAGATGTCTGATTTCGCCGAAAAGCTGGAGAACTTCCCCGACGCGAACACCATCGAGGTGGCGTCGCGAAATGTGCGCCAGATACTGGACGACGCCAGCAATGACCTACGAGTACTGGGCAACGACGACACGGGTCAGAGGCAACGCACGGCAGCAACGCAGAAGGATGCCCACAAGTACGCCGACGCGATTCATCAGATGATCGACGGCGTCAAGGATCTGATCAAGCAAACCGAACACACCGGGGGAGGATTGAACAGCGCGCTGACGGCTTTCATCTCTCCCGATGGACACACGGCGCGGTACTTGGTGCAAACCAAGCTCTACCCCTTCGGCACCGATGCGATGAATCAGATTCACGGCATCATCGATGCCGCTCGGGGGCCCCACCCGGATGCGATGTTCAAGGAGGCCTCGATATCGGCATCGGGAGTCACCGCGATGCTCCGCGATACCCGTGCCTATTACGGTCAAGACATCAACCTCATCATCGTGATGACCATTCTGATCGTGTTCCTGATTCTGGTCGCGATCCTGCGGGCTGTGGTCGCGCCGCTGTATCTCATTGCCTCCGTGGTGATCTCGTACTTGTCGGCACTCGGCATCGGGGTCATCTTCTTTCAGTTCATCCTCGGCCAGCCGCTGACCTGGAGCATCCCCGGGCTGACCTTCATCGTGTTGGTCGCAATGGGCGCCGACTACAACCTGCTGCTGATCTCGCGGCTTCGGGAGGAGTCGCCGCACGGGATACGGGCAGGCGTCATCCACACGGTGAGCTCGACGGGCGGCGTGATCACCGCGGCCGGTGTCATCTTCGCCGCCTCGATGTTCGGCATGCTGTTCGCCAGCATCAGCACCCTGGTGCAGTGCGGTTTCATCATCGGGACCGGGCTGCTGCTGGACACCTTCCTGGTGCGCACCATCACCGTCCCCGCCATCGCCGTGCTGGTCGGCAAGTGGAACTGGTGGCCGTCCAAACCGCCGCCACCGGCGCCGCGCAGGCGGGAAGAACGGTCACCTGCGGCCGAGCCGACGCCGGAAGCGCCCAACGGCGCCGTGGACGGTGCGGGCCCGAACGGGATCCCGGCCGAGGTGGTTCACGGCACCGATCCAGACACCGTCGCGCTCCGCTCGTGAGTTGGCGGCTCGTGAGTTGGCCGAAGGGCACGACACACTCGCCGACATGCCGGGTACGCGTCGGTGCGCGGCCATAGACTGGCGAGCCTATGAGTCAGTCGTTCGTGCACCTGCATAACCACACCGAGTACTCGATGTTGGACGGTGCCGCGAAGGTTGCGCCGATGCTCGCCGAGGCGCAGCGACTTCAGATGCCCGCGATCGGTATGACCGACCACGGCAACATGTTCGGGGCCAGCGAGTTCTACAACGGGGCCACCGCCGCGGGGATCAAGCCGATCATCGGTATCGAGGCCTATGTCGCACCGGCTTCACGTTTCGAGACCAAGCGCATTCTGTGGGGTGATCCGGGGCAGAAGAGCGACGACGTGTCCGGCAGCGGCTCCTACACCCACATGACGATGGTCGCGGAGAACGCCACCGGTCTGCGCAACCTGTTCAAGCTGTCGTCGCTGGCGTCCTTCGAGGGCCAGCTGGGCAAGTGGTCGAGGATGGACGCCGAGCTGATCGCCGAGCATGCCGCCGGCATCATCGCCACCACCGGCTGCCCGTCCGGAGAGGTGCAGACCCGGTTGCGGCTCGGACACCACCGCGAAGCACTGGAGTCGGCCGCCAAGTGGCGGGAGATCTTCGGACCCGAGAACTATTTCCTGGAGCTGATGGACCACGGGCTGTCCATCGAACGCCGGGTGCGGGACGGGCTGCTGGAAATCGGGCGCGCGCTGAACATTCCGCCGTTGGCCACCAACGACTGCCACTACGTCACCCGCGACGCTGCGCACAATCACGAGGCGCTGCTGTGTGTGCAGACCGGCAAGACACTCTCTGACCCGACTCGGTTCAAGTTCGACGGCGACGGCTACTACCTGAAGTCGGCTGCCGAGATGCGGGAGATCTGGGACAACGAGGTGGCCGGTGCTTGCGACTCGACGCTGCTGATCGCCGAGCGGGTCAGCTCGTACGCCGACGTCTGGGAACCCCGCGACCGGATGCCGGCCTTCCCGGTGCCCGACGGCCACGACCCGGCGTCCTGGCTGCGCCACGAGGTCGAGGCCGGCCTGTGCCGCCGCTTTCCCCAAGCGCTGCCGGACGGGTACTCCCAGCGCGCCGCGTTTGAGATCGAAGTCATCTGCGACAAGGGCTTTCCGTCGTACTTCCTGATCGTGGCCGACCTGATCAACTACGCGCGGTCCGTCGACATCCGGGTCGGCCCGGGCCGCGGCTCGGCGGCCGGGTCGCTGGTGGCCTACGCGCTGGGCATCACCGACATCGACCCGATCCAGCACGGGCTGCTGTTTGAGCGGTTCCTCAACCCCGAGCGCGCCTCGATGCCCGATATCGACATCGACTTCGACGACCGTCGTCGCGGTGAAATGGTGCGCTACGCCGCCGAGAAGTGGGGACAGGACCGAGTCGCGCAGGTCATCACCTTCGGCACCATCAAAACCAAAGCGGCGCTGAAGGATTCCGCCCGGATCCACTATGGGCAGCCCGGTTTCGCGATCGCCGATCGGATCACCAAGGCGCTGCCGCCGCCGATCATGGCCAAAGACATTCCGCTGTCCGGCATCACCGATCCCAACCACGAACGCTTCAAAGAGGCCGCCGAGGTCCGCGGGCTGATCGACACCGATCCCGATGTGCGGACCATCTACCAGACCGCCCGCGGACTGGAAGGCCTGATCCGTAACTCCGGTGTGCACGCCTGTGCGGTGATCATGAGCAGCGAGCCGCTGACCGACGTGATCCCGCTGTGGAAGCGGCCGCAGGACGGCGCGATCATCACCGGCTGGGACTACCCGTCGTGTGAGGCGATCGGCCTGCTGAAGATGGACTTCCTCGGCCTGCGCAACCTGACCATCATCGGCGACGCGCTGGTGAACATCAAAGCCAACCGGGGGATCGACCTCGACCTGGAATCCGTTGCGCTGGACGACCCTGCCACCTTCGAACTCCTCGGCCGCGGCGAGACACTGGGTGTGTTCCAACTCGACGGCGGGCCGATGCGCGACCTGTTGCGCCGCATGCAGCCCACTGGCTTCGAGGACATCGTCGCCGTGCTCGCGCTGTATCGGCCCGGCCCGATGGGCATGAACGCCCACAACGACTACGCCGACCGCAAGAACAACCGGCAGGCGATCAAACCGATCCACCCCGAGCTCGAGGAGCCGCTCCGCGAGATCCTGGCCGAAACCTACGGCCTGATCGTGTATCAGGAGCAGATCATGCGCATCGCGCAGAAGGTGGCCGGCTACTCGCTCGCCCGAGCCGACATTTTGCGCAAGGCCATGGGTAAGAAGAAGCGCGAGGTGCTCGAGAAGGAGTTCGAGGGCTTCTCAGAAGGCATGCAGGCCAACGGATTCTCCGCCAAGGCCATCAAAGCGCTGTGGGACACCATCTTGCCGTTCGCCGACTACGCGTTCAACAAGTCGCACGCGGCGGGTTATGGCCTGGTGTCGTATTGGACGGCGTACCTCAAGGCCAACTATCCCGCCGAGTACATGGCGGGCCTGCTGACCTCGGTCGGTGACGACAAGGACAAGGCCGCGGTGTACCTGGCCGACTGCCGCAAACTCGGCATCACCGTGCTGCCGCCCGACGTCAACGAGTCCGGTCTGAACTTCGCCTCCGTCGCTACCGATATCCGCTACGGGCTGGGTGCGGTCCGCAACGTCGGCGCCAATGTTGTTGCCTCGCTGATCAATACCCGCACCGAGAAGGGGAAATTCACCGACTTCTCCGATTACCTCAACAAGGTCGACATCGCGGCGTGCAACAAGAAAGTCACCGAATCGCTGATCAAGGCCGGCGCCTTCGATTCGCTGAAGCACCCGCGCAAGGGGCTGTTCCTGGTGCACACCGACGCTGTCGAGTCGGTGCTGGGTACCAAGAAGGCCGAGGCGATGGGGCAGTTCGACCTGTTCGGCGGGGACCCGAGCGACGGGGGAGCCGGCGCCGACGCTGTCTTCACCATCCGGGTCCCGGACGAGGAGTGGGACGACAAGCACAAACTCGCGCTGGAGCGCGAGATGCTGGGCCTGTACGTGTCTGGTCATCCGCTCAATGGGGTCGCGCACCTGCTGGCCACCCAGGTCGATACCGCCATTCCGGCGATCCTCGACGGCGACGTCGCCAACGAGACCATGGTGAAGGTCGGCGGCATCCTGGCCTCGGTGAACCGGCGGGTGAACAAGAACGGGATGCCTTGGGCGTCAGCGCAACTGGAAGACCTCACCGGTGGTATCGAGGTGATGTTCTTCCCGCACACGTACTCCGCGTTCGGTGCCGAAGTCATCGACGACACGGTGGTACTGGTCACCGCCAAGGTCGCGATCCGGGACGACCGGATTTCGCTGATCGCCAACGACCTCGTGGTGCCGGACTTCAGCAACGCGCAGGTCAACCGGCCGCTGGCGGTCAGCTTGCCCACGCGGCAGTGCACCATCGACAAGGTCAGCGCGCTCAAGCAAGTTCTGGCTCAGCACCCCGGCACGTCACAGGTGCACCTGCGGCTGGTCAGCGGTGACCGGATCACCACCCTCGAGTTGGATGCGTCACTGCGGGTGACGCTGTCTCCGGCGCTGATGGGCGACCTCAAGGCGCTGCTCGGTCCGGGGTGTCTGGGCAGCTAGACGACAACCGAAGCGCCGCTTGGTGATCGTGGGTCGGAATGACCGTCACCGCATGCCGCGCCGGATGAAGCCGTTGCAGCGTCTTGAGGGTCTCGTCGCGGTCTTCACGCAGCGAAACCGGTCTCATGATTCCACGCATGTGGATGGCCAGCCGGAAACGGTGAGTGTCGTGACCGGAGCGGCGCTGGTCCAGCAGCGGCGACTGAGTCGGTGCGCTCGAATCGGTGGATTTGTTGTCAGGCTGTCGGTCCCTGCACAGCTTGTTCGTCGTATGGATGGACGCCCGAAATGCGCGCAAACACGACGAATAAGGAGAACGCAATGAACATCATGAAAGTCAACGAAATCGCACGCCAGCTCATCGGTTCCGCCCCTGCAACGCTGGTCACGATCAATCGCGACGGCAGCCTGCAAGTCAGCGTGGTCTGGGTGGCGGTGAAGAGTACGGCCGACGGTGGTGATGAGCTGCTCACCGCTCATCTTCAGGAGCATCAGAAGATCCGCAATATCCGGCGTGATCCCCGAGTGGCGGTGACCATCGTGTCCACCGACCGTAGCGGGCCACAGACACCCTACCTGTCGATCAAGGGCACGGCGCGCGTCGAGGAGGGCGGTGCTCCCGAACTGCTCGACGAGATCGCCACGACTATCTTCGGCCCCGGCACCGGATTCCCCCCGCTCGACGCACCCCCCGGATACCTGACTCACATCAGGATCGAAAAGGTCGGTGGCGTGGGTCCGTGGGCGGCCTGAACATTCGGCCAGCCATCGCAGAAGATCGACTGACCAATAGAGGCGGAGTCCGCCGATCTGCGGCATTGACCCGCCGAAACCGGCCGCGTGAGCGCCGAGCGCTCCGCTAGCCGCACACTTGGGGCCGAGCGCTCCGCTAGCCGCACACTCGGGGAGCGCCCGCCGGATCCTTGTGAATCACACCTTCTTTCATCACGAAGTCCACCTGGCCGGTGACGTTGATATCAGCGAAGGGATCACCGGGCATCGCGATCAGATCCGCGATCTTGCCCTCGGCGATCACCCCGAGATCATCGAGGCGTAGCAGTTCGGCGGCAACGCTGGTGGCCGCCCGCAAAGCCCGCAGCGGAGTGATGCCGGTCGACACCATCATCGGGAACTCGCGCCAATTGTCCTGGTGCGGGAACATTCCGGCGTCGGTGCCGAACGCGATCCGAACATCGCTGGCGGCCAGCCCGTCCGCCGCGTCCAGCAGCGCCTCACGGTATTTCTGCATTTTGCGCCGTGAGTGTTCCGGAAGGGCCGCCCACACGGTGTCGCCCTCGTCGCGGCGGGCGCCGGACAGGATCGTGTACTGGGTGGGCACCATGAACACCCCGGCGTCCTGCATCATGCGCAGCGTCTCAGCCGACGCAAGGTTGCCGTGTTCGATGCTGCGCACCCCGGCGCGTACGGCGCGCCGGATACCCTCGTCGCCGTAACTGTGTGGCGTGACCGGGATTTCGAGGTCGGTGGCCGTCGCGACCAGGATGTCCATCTCCTCCTGGCTGTAGGTGGCGTGGCCGGGGTCGTCCGAGGGCGAGGCGAATCCGCCGGTCGCGCCGAACTTGAGCCAGTCGGCGCCGGCCCGGATCTGCTGTCTGACCCGGGTGCGGATCTCGTCGGCGCCGTCGGCGGCGGCCAACTCCAGTGGCCGGCAGGGGTCTTGATACTCGTCGGCGACCATTCCGCTGAAGTCGCCGTGGCCGCCGCGCGCGGAGATCATGTGGGGCGCCACCAGCATCCGCGGGCCGACGACCAGCCCGGCGGCCACCGCGTTGCGCAGGTCGATGGTCGGGTAATCGATGTCGCCGCAACCCAAGTCGCGCACCGTGGTGAAACCGTTCATCAGCAGGGCACGCAGCACCGGCAACGACTTCAACGCTTTCGCGATGCTCGAGTCAAGGGCCATCAGCAACCCCACCGGAGGTGCCAGCGTTACGTGGGTGTGGCAGTCGATGAAGCCCGGTGTCAGCGTGTGCCCGGACAGGTCCACCACCCGTGTATCGGGTGGAGCCTCGATCGCGTCGGCAACCCGCTGGATGCGGCCATCGACGACCAGTACCTGGCGTGGTGCGGACTGCGCCGAAATCCCGTCCCAGACAGTGGCGCCCGTGATCAGTGTCGCCGGCATCGTCGTCATCTTTCGAAGTTCAGAAGCGATAGCGCAGGATCCGCGCCGTGCGGGCGCCGGATTTGGTCATGCCCATCAATCGGGTCGCGACTCGGGCCGCAGGTGGATACAGGTCGATCTCCGGCGCGTGCGACAGGCTGATCTCTTCGACCAGCCGCAGGCGCGGGCTCCAGCTCTCCGGGACGTGGGCATCGCTGAAACCTTGGTAGGCCCATTGGGTTCCGACGGCACTGAAGACGATCTTCATAGCGGCGATATTGAGCCGGCTGACGTGCCCGTAGTCGTTCATCGCCAGTTCGCCTGACCGGAAGTGCTCGGGAATGTGGTGGAACAGGTTCACGATCACCGACTCCGGTAAGAACGCCAGCAGGCCGTCGGCGATCAGCATGGTGGGCCGGTCGGGCGGAATCTGGTCGGTCCAACCGTTGTCGGCCAGCGATGCGGCCACCGAATGGGTGCGGTCGTCGGCGGGCACCAGCTCATCGCGCAATGCGATGACATTCGGCAGATCGACGCTGTACCAGTCGACCGTGGCCGGCGGCGCGACGCGCAGCATGGCGATGCTCAGGCCCGCGCCCAGGTCGACGACAACGGCGTCGGGGTGCTCGGCGACGAAATCGCGCACCCGGTCGTCGAGCATCTTGGCCCGCAACGCGGTCTGGCGCACCGCGCTCGCCGGCACACCCAAACCGTCGAAGTCGAAGTCGATGTTGGCGACGATCTCATCCGCCAACGTGTCACCGAGTATCGGCCTGGGCCAACGGCTGTCGAGTGCTCGGGCGTACTGGGTGACAAACGCGGTCTGCTCGACGGGTGTCAAGTCGGTGATCGCAATTCCCATACCCGCAACGTACTGCAGGACTAGCCTCGCCTGAGTGAGCGATTCAAAAATCCAGCTGAGCAGGCCGACCACGATGTGCGAGGCGTTTCAGCGCGCCGCGGCAGTAAACCCGGATGCGATCGCGCTTCGCACCCCCGGCGACACCCAAACACTCACGTGGCGGGAGTACGCCGCCGATGTTCGTAGAGTCGCGGCCGGCCTGCACGGCATCGGGGTCCGCCGCGGCGACACGGTGGCGCTGATGATGGCCAACCGGATCGAGTTCTATCCGCTGGAAGTCGGTGCGCAGCACCTGGGCGCCACCTCGTTCTCGGTGTACAACACCCTGCCCGCCGACCAGCTGACCTACGTCTTCGGCAACGCCGGCACCAAAGTGGTGATCTGCGAACAGCAGTACGTGGACCGGGTCCGGGCAAGCGGGGCACAGCTCGCGCACATCATCTGTATCGACGGCGCCCCGGATGGCACGCTGTCGCTGGATGATCTCTACGCCGCCGCCGCCGCCGAGGACGACTTCGATTTCGACGCGACCTGGCGTTCGGTGCAGCCCGACGACGTGATCACCCTGATCTACACCTCCGGGACAACGGGGAATCCCAAAGGGGTGGAGATGACGCACACCAACCTGCTGTTCGAGGCCTATGCCCTCGCTGACGTCCTGGACGTCCGGCCCGATGATCGTGCCACGTCGTATCTGCCGTCCGCGCACATCGCCGACCGCATTATGGCGCTGTACAACCAGGAGCTGTACGGCATCCTGGTTACCGTTATTTCCGACGTTCGCGAGATTGCGGTCGCATTGCCCGACGCGCGGCCGACCATTTGGGCAGCGGTGCCACGGGTTTGGGAAAAGCTCAAGGCGGCAATCGAATTCGCGGTCGCACACGAGCAGGACGACACAAAGCGTCAGGCTTTGCAGTGGGCGATGTCGGTCGCCGAGAAGCGCGCCGCGGCACTCGTCGCCGACGAGCCGCTGCCCGACGATGTGGCCGCCGAATGGGCGCAGGCCGACGAACTTGTGCTCTCGAAGCTGCGCGAGAAGCTTGGACTCGACAAGTTGCGATGGGCGGTGTCGGGTGCGGCGCCGATTCCGCGGGAGACGCTGGCTTTCTTTGTCGGTATCGGCATCCCGATCGCCGAAGTCTGGGGCATGTCGGAGCTGAGTTGCGTTGCGAGCGTGAGTCATCCGCGCGAGGCGCGACTAGGTTCGGTGGGCAAGCTGCTGCCCGGGCTGGAAGCCAAAATCGCCGAAGATGGCGAGTATCTGGTGCGGGGGCCGTTGGTGATGAAGGGCTACCGCAAAGAGCCGGCAAAGACCGCTGAGGCGATCGACGCCGACGGCTGGTTGCATACCGGCGACATATTGGACCGAGACGCCGACGGCTTCTTGCGGATCGTCGACCGCAAGAAGGAGTTGATCATCAACGCGGCCGGCAAGAACATGTCGCCGGCCAACATCGAAAACGCGATCAAGGCAGCCTGCCCGATGATCGGAGCGATGGTGACGATCGGCGACGCTCGCCCGTACAACACCGCGTTGCTGGTGTTCGACGCCGATTCAGTCGGCCCCCACGCGGCCGCTCTCGGACTGGCCGACGCCTCGCCGGCCGCGTTGGCGTCCCACCCGGAGATGCTCGCGAAGATTTCGGCAGGGGTGGCCGCGGGCAACGAGAATTTGTCCCGGGTCGAGCAGATCAAGCGTTTCCGCGTACTGCCCACCCTGTGGGAGCCGGGCGGCGACGAGATCACCCTGACGATGAAACTCAAACGCCGACCGATCGCGGCCAAGTACGCCGCGGAGATCGAGGAGTTGTACGTCAGCGAACCGGGCCCGGACATCCACGAGCCCGGACGCGCGTCGACAACTCAGCCGGCGTAGCGGCGAGCCTGGGCCGACGTTAGCCTCCGGTGGTCGCGTAGCGCTGTCACCAATCCGCGCCGCCGCACGTCCTCGCCGACGCGGGGTCCCTCGGATCCGGTTTTGACGTTCCGGAACCTCTTCTCGGAGGCTGTTTCGGGTGCGTCGTCGCAGGTAGCGGACAGCCACCGATCCGGCAGCGCCAACTTGCAGATCGTCCGCACGGTGAGCAGGTACTGACGCAGCATCGGACCAGTCGTATACGGCAGTTCGTAGGTCGCGCACAAAGCACGCACCCGCTCGGCGATCTCCGGGTACCGATTGTGCGGCAGATCAGGGTAGAGGTGGTGTTCGATCTGATAGCACAGATTTCCGGTCATGAATCCGAGAGTCGGTCCGGCGTCGAAATTCGCGGTACCCAGCATCTGCCGGAGATACCATTCCGGCTTCGTCTCATTCTCCAGCACAGACGGCGTGAACTTTTCCGCTCCGTCCACGAAGTGTCCGCATACGATCACGATGTACGCCCACCCGCTACGCAATCCATTCGCAACTATGTTCGCCCCCAGCGTGCGCCGCCATCTCCGGCGGCTCAGGGCGGGAAAGAGTACATAGTCCTTGCCGGCCTGGCGAGCCATCTTGCGCAGCATTGCCGATTTCTGGGCGGCTCTGCCGGCGTCGGTGGTCTCTTCCTGTTGCACCGAAATCACGCCGTACAGCGCGATGCCCCATTCGAAGGCCATCCCGAGCAGCAAAGCGAACAACGGTTGGAGCAAGGCGAGCGGCCGCCACTTCTGATCCCGAGTGACTCGCAGGATTCCGAAGCCGAGGTCGGCGTCCACGCCAACGACGTTGGTGAAGACGTGGTGCTGGTAATTGTGGGTATATCGCCACTGCGACGTGAGACCGACCATGTCCCATTCCCAGGTATTGGAATGGATTTCCGGATCGTTCATCCAATCCCATTGGCCGTGGGTGATGTTGTGCCCGAGCTCCATGTTCTCGATGCATTTGGCCGCGGCCAAGGCAGTGGTTCCCAGGGCCCAACCGATTTTGCCCTTCGTTCCGGCGATGATCAGCCTCGCCACTATGTCGAAGCAACGCTGAAAAGCGATCGCGCGCGTGATGTACGCCCGATCCCTGGTACCGCGCGAAGCCTCGACATCAGTGCGGATCTCGTCCAACTCGGCCGCGAGCGCGGTGAGGTCGGCGGCGCTGAGATGGGCGTATTCGGATACGTCAGTGATGGCCAACGGGACCCGCTACCCAGCCCCGCCAAAGGCGGCGTGTGGAGCTGTGCGGGCTACGAGGACGCGCACACAGAAGCAACGCGAATACCGCGGCATCGTGCGTCACGTCCCATCGTTGGATAGAAGCTGACCCCGCGAAATGAGGAATCTGTGCCACTACAGGTAATCGTGTGCGGAGTCGATCGCAGACTCTACAGTGCGGACCCTGAGTCGGAGCTGAGGAGCAACGCGAGCGGCTGGGCACCCCATGCACGCGTGTCTATGGTGGTCTCATGCCACTCGAAGGTGAATACGCGCCCAGCCCGTGGGACTGGTCTCGCGAACAAGCTGACAAGTACGCTGATTCCGCTGGAGCCGACGCCGCAGATATGAAGGGCAAGCCGATCATTCTGCTGACCACCGTCGGCGCCAAGACCGGCAAGCTCCGCAAAACTCCGCTGATGCGGGTCGAGCACGACGGCGAGTACGCCGTTGTCGCGTCGCTGGGCGGGGCACCGAAGAACCCGGTCTGGTACTACAACATCGCCAAGAACCCGCGGGTCGAGCTTCAGGACGGGTCGGTCACGCGCGACTACGACGCGCGCGAGGTATTCGGCGACGAGAAGGCGGCCTGGTGGGAACGCGCCGTGGCGGCCTGGCCGGACTATGCCGACTATCAGACCAAGACCGACCGACAAATTCCGGTCTTTGTGCTCACCCCTGTGCACTGAATTTGCAGCTTGGTGGCACCATTGACCGGTGTCCGCCGAACTGAGCCAGAGCCCGAGCACGGGTAATGGGCCGCTGTCCGCGGCCGATGTCGACAGTGCGGCGACCCGAATCGCCGGCGTGGTCACACCCACACCTCTCCAGCTTTCCGACCGGTTGTCCGCGACCACCGGGGCGAACGTGTACCTCAAGCGTGAAGACCTGCAGACGGTGCGCTCCTACAAGCTGCGTGGCGCCTACAACCTGCTCGTCCAGCTGTCCGACCAGGAGCTGGCCGCCGGCGTGGTGTGCTCATCGGCGGGCAACCACGCCCAGGGCTTCGCCTACGCCTGTCGCACGCTTGGTATTCGCGGCCGCGTCTACGTCCCGGCCAAGACGCCCAAGCAGAAGCGCGACCGCATCCGCTACCACGGCGGGGAGTTCATCGAGCTGATTGTGGGCGGATCGACCTACGATCTGGCGGCCGAGGCCGCGCTCGCCGACGTGGCGCGCACCGGAGCGACGCTGGTGCCACCGTTCGACGACCCGCGCACCATGGCCGGCCAGGGCACGATCGCCGTCGAAATACTGAGCCAGCTCGACGGCGAGCCGGACTTGGTGGTGGTTCCCGTCGGGGGTGGCGGGTGCATCGCCGGCAT
>NZ_DASXHW010000443.1:0-11195 GCF_036488105.1 Mycobacterium sp.
ATGGACGGCACAATCCAGGCCGCGATGCCGATCGGTGGTCGCCTGACTCGCCCACTGGTGAACTCCTGGGCGATGATGATCTGCTCGACCGGCCCGGCGTCGCGTCCCCACGGGGTGGGCAGATAAGGCAGCACCCACCCGTCCTCGGCGATCGCGGTGTTGCGCTCCACGCGCGCGATCCCCTTGAGCGCGGCGACCTCCTCGCGGATCTCGTCGCGCAGCTTCTCGGTGTCGGGGTCAAGATCGATGTCGAGCGCGCGCATGCCGGTGGTGGTGGCGGTGTCGACAACCCGCTGCGGGTACTCGGATCTGCGGCCGAAGCCTGCGGCCAAAACCAGCGCGCGACGGTAGTAGATATTGGTGTCGTGCTCCCAGGTGAACCCGATGCCGCCGTGCACCTGAATGCAGTCCTGGGTACAGCGCTGAGCGGCGGCCGGTGCCAGCATCGCAGCTACCGCCGCGGCGAACTCAACCGCGGAAGCTTCGGTGTCCCAGTTGTTTTCGCGGGCTTCGTCAACGGCGCGGGCCGCATCCCAGACGGCGGCCGTGGCGCGTTCGGTGTCGGCGATCATCTCGGCGCACTTGTGCTTGACGGCCTGGAACTGACCGATCGGCCGACCGAATTGCTCGCGGATCTTGGCGTAGTCCGAGGCGGTGTCGGTGGCCCACCGCGCGACTCCGATCGCCTCGGCCGACAGCAGCGTGGCAATCAGTGCCTTCGCCGTCACGACGCTGAGATTGCTCAACGCGACGTCGTCGGCAACCTCGATGGCGTTGGCGCGCACATGGGCGATGGGACGCAGCGGGTCGACGCTGGCGACCGGTTCGATCTCGAGCTGGTCGGCGCGCAGCACCACCCACTCTTCGCCGCTGTCGATCGCCACCGGCAACACCAACAGCGACGCTTCGGCCGCGGCCGGCACCGCGCGGACCTCCCCGCGGATCACCAGCGAGTCGTCGTGTCGCGTCGCGGTCAGGCCGGCGTCCAGGGCGTAGGCGGCGATGGCCGCGCCGGAGGCCAGGTCGGCGAGCACCTTGGCGTTCGGGTCGTGTGCCGAAATCAGCGCACTGGCGATCGCCGACGGCACGAACGGGCCCGGCACCGCGCCGTAACCGAACTCGGCGAGGACGACGTCGAGCTCGAGAACGCCGAAACCCTGGCCGCCGACGGATTCGGCCAAGTGGACGCCCTGCAGGCCCTGATCGGCCGCGGCCCGCCAATACGGCGGAGGGTTGTCGATCGGCGTTTCCAGCGCGGCGTGCAAGACCTCCGATGGTGCGACGCGCGCCACCAAAGATCGCACCGAATCGGCCAGGTCTTGATGCTCAGGGTTGATTGCGATCGGCATTGGTCGCCTTCCTTGGGGTTACCCGGGGCCTGTAGCAGCTCGACCCCCAATCTAATAACCGGTGGGTTGGTTGACCACGTGGGCCAGCCGCTGACCGTCCCGCAGCCGGCGGCAGTTGGCGACGGCTTCGACCAGATATCGCCGCATGGTGTCGACGGTGTACCAGGTGACGTGCGGGGTGAGCACGACGTTGTCCAGGGTCAACAGCGGGTTGTCCGGCAGTACCGGTTCGACGCCGAAGACGTCCAGGCCGGCCGCGGCCAACCGGCCACCACGAAGCGCCGCGGCCAGGGCTTTTTCGTCGACGATCGGGCCGCGTGAGGTGTTGACCAGCACCGCACCGGGCTTCATCCGGGCCAGGGCAGCCTCGCCCAGCAGGCCGTCGGTGTCTGCCGTCAACGGCAGGTGCAGCGAGACGATGTCGCTGGCGCCCAGGAGCTCCGGCAGCGGTCGCCAGCCGGGCAGTCCGTCGTCGCCAGTGCTGGTGTGCAGCACGGTGGCACCCATCGCGGCGACGATGCCCGCGACCTGTTTGGCGATGTTGCCGTAGCCGACCAGTCCCACGGTGCATCCGCCGATGTCGCGGACGGTTTCGCCGAGTTGCGGGTCGGACGGCCAGCCGCGGCCTTCGCGGGTCGCCCGGTCCAGCACCGGCAATCGCCGCAGCGACGCCAGCATCAGCAGCACCGTTCCCTCGGCCACCGACGGCGCGTTGGCGCCGGGCATGTTGGCAACGGCGACACCGCGTTCGGTGGCGGCGTCGACGTCGATGGTGTTTACCCCGGCGCCGAACTTGTGCACCAGCCGCAGGCGAGTCGCGCGGGACAGGTCGGCCCCGGAAAGCGGCCGCAGCACATGCCAAATCACGTCGGCCTCGGCTATTTCCCGGTAGAACGCCACGTGTGACTCGGCGGAGTCGTCATCGGCACACCAGCGGATGTCAAGCCAATCAGCTTCGGGGGCAAGAAAATCCAACACCTTCGGGCCGGGAACGAAGTGGGCGAGGACCCTTAACGCCACCGCTTGGCAATCCACTTGGCGATGGTGTCAGCCTGCTCGCTGCGCGCGCCCGGTGTGGTGAAGTAGTGATCGGTGTTGATCGAGCACTGCTCCTTGTCGGTGCCGGCCAGCGCGTCGTAAATGCGCTGAGCATCCGACGGGAACACACCGGTGTCGGCCTCGGCGTTGATCACCAACGCGGGGCAGGTGATTCGGGCCAGATGCGGTTCGGCCCTGGTCTGTGCCGTGCGCAGACTCCACATCGCCAGCCAGCTGCGCAACGTGCAGGCCGCTGCGATGCCGTGCGCGGACCGGTTCGCCTTGACCGGCGGGCCGGCGTAACACGTATTCGGCTGACGGTGAGTCGGCTCAATGGTCGGATCGACCATCCGCGGATCGGCCCACGTCCGCATCACGGTAAACGGGCGGTCCGAAAATCCGGCGGCTCGAACACGTTTCAACTCTTTCTCGACCCAGTCGGTGATGGCGTTGCTGCGTGCAACCTGCGCTGAGCGATAGCGGGCCAGGAACTCCGGCGAATACGGCGGCCCATTGCGCTCGTCGAACAGATCCAGGTCGGGATCGGTGGCGAGGGGGTCGTTCTCGTCGACGACGGCGCCGTCCATCCATGCGGTCAGCACGTCCGGGCGGCCCGGGTGCGCGGCGCTGGCTACGTAGCCGTCGGCTGGCAGCAGGTCGGTCAGACCGGCAGCTGGTCGCATACCCGCCATTGGCGTCACATGCGGGTCGACCGCCTGCGCCTGGTATGCCGCCATCAGCGACCCGCCTCCGGAATTACCCAGCAGGACAATCGTTTCCACGGCTTGTGTCTCGCGTAGCCAGCGAACCCCGACGCCGATATCGACCAGCGCGTGGTCGAGCAGGAAGCTGCTCTCAAAGCCGCGGAACCGAGTGTTCCACCCCAGAAATCCGATCCCACGGGTCGCCAGGTAATCGGCGAGATAGTGCTCGGAGAAGTCGATCTGATAGTGGGCCGCGATCACCGCGACCTTCGGTTTGCGCCCGACGCCGCGGTAATACAGCCCTTGGCACGGGTGTCCGCCCGCGCCGGCGCGCCGGCCGGTCGGCGACGGCAGCCCGATGAATTCTCGAATAACCCCGGGCGTGCCGGCGGTGCGACCCACGTCAGCGACCCTCCTTGCAGTAGATGGCTCGGTAGAAGATATTCGTCAAGGTGGCGATACAGGCCTCGTCGTCGGCTTTATCGTCCTGTCGCGACGCCGGACCGGCTAGTTGGAGATAACAGAACTGGTTCAGCATCGCGACGATCGCGACGGCGATCAGCTGCGGGTCGTCGCCTGCGCAGTAGCCCTCGGCTTGGGCACGTCGCACCATCTCGGTGATGAAAGACGTTGGAATATCGCAAATTTCGGCCCAGTACTGGGCAAAGTCATCGTTGACCATCGCCAGCTGCGACACGCTGATCATCTCCGCCAGCCGATGTTTGTAGGTGTGCCAGTGTGCAGCTGCGGCCTGGTGGGCTCGCTCCCGTGTCGAAAGACCGTGCCGGGCAACCGGCTTGGCCCGCTCGCCGACCTCGTCGCGGAACCGCAGCGCCCACTCGCGGACCATCGCCTCTTTGGAGTCGTAGTAGTTATAGAACGACGCCGTCGACCGGCCGGCCTCGGTGGCGATGTCGGCGATAGTAGTGGCCAGGATGCCCTTGCGGGCGATGACGGTCCTGGCGGCGGTGTCGATGGCGGCCCGCGTTTGACGGCCGCGGTTAGTCGGTAGCGGCGCACGCTGGGTCGGCGAGTCGGACACAGTCGACACCGACGGGCCTCCTTCGTCGTGACTGGGATCCCTCGATCGCGGGAACGGCGCTCCTCTGGAATAGACCTGAATCTGATGTTAGGTTCAGATTCGGATCTCCGCCACGGAACCAGCCAAGCGCGATGCCGACGGACGGGAGCCCGGGATGATCAAGCCGCACAACCGCAATTCCGAATTCGAACTCGACGGCATCAACCATGTCGCGCTGGTGTGCTCGGACATGGCCCGCACCGTGGACTTCTATAGCAACGTCCTCGGTATGCCGTTGATCAAATCGCTGGACCTGCCTGGCGGTGCCGGACAGCACTTCTTCTTCGACGCCGGCAACGGCGACTGCGTCGCGTTCTTCTGGTTCGCGGACGCGCCGGATCGAGTGCCGGGCCTGTCGTCGCCGGCCGCTATCCCCGGAATTGGTGAGATCACCAGCGCGGTGAGCACTATGAACCACCTGGCGTTCCATGTGCCGGCCGAAAAGTTCGACGCCTATCGGCAGCGCCTCAAGGACAAGGGCGTGCGGGTGGGGCCGGTGCTCAACCACGACGAGAGCGAGCGACAGGTCGCGGCCACACTGCATCCCGGCGTCTACGTGCGCTCGTTCTATTTCCAGGATCCGGACGGAATAACGCTCGAGTTTGCTTGCTGGATCAAGGAATTCACAACGAACGACACCAGGGCCGTGCCCAAGACGTCCGCCGATCGCCGCATCCCGGCCACCCATTAGGGCATCAAACGCGATACAGGCTCGGGTTCGCCAGCTCGTTGACAAGTGACGTGAGCTGGTCGATCAGCTGAGCTGGATCGAGCCGCACGTCACCGGTCAGCCACGCGCTGATCGTTTGCGCCACCCCGCCGACTACGAAATGTGCGGCAGCCGTGATCCGGTCGTTCTGCGGAACATGCAGCGTGTTCCCGGCATGGCGGCCGGACAGCATCGCGAACAGCGCGTTGGATTCGACCCGCTTGCGCACCAACACGGCGTTGGCCAACTGCGCGCTGAACAGCAGGCGCCCGACGCGTGGATCGCCACCGATCGTGCGGACGATGTTGGTCATGCCGGCGCGGGTCTGCTCCTCCGGCGGTGCGGCGTCCACCGCAGCCTGAGTTGTAAAGGCCAGCTCGGCGATCACCCAGTCGAACACCGCACCAACCAATTCGTCTTTGTCGGTGAAGCTTTCGTAGAAGTACCGGGCCGCCACACCAGCCTGTCGGCAGACCCCGCGCACGGTCAATTCGGCGGCGTCGTCGCCGCCGAGCAGATCGAGACCGGCCTCTAACAGCCTGGCCCGACGGGTTGCCAGGCGGTCGGCGGCACCGACGCCGCCATATGGCCGCGCGCTGGTCGTTGGGCCAGAAGTCACGAATCCCATCTTGACACCGGTCCTGGCGGGCTGCAATATCAGGAAACAGGCGTTCTCACAATTAGCGGGCAGGTGAGCGATGACGGTCAGCGAACCGATCAGGCATGTCGAACGCGCGGTGGGCGAGCCACCGGTCGCCGGGCGTAGGCCGCGGCGGACGCCGAAACTCGACGACACGCTGATGGGAATGGCCCTGCTGCTGGGCCCGGCCAATGTGATCATGCAGCTGGCCCGGCCCGGTGTGGGCTACGGGGTCATGGAGAGCCGTGTCGAGAGCGGTCGCATCGACCTGCACCCGATCAAGCGGGCGCGCACCACGTTCACCTATCTCGCCGTCGCGATGGCGGGTACGGACACTCAGAAGTCGGCGTTTCGGCGAGCGGTGAACCGTGCGCACGCCCAGGTGTACTCCACTCCGGACAGCCCCGTGCAATACAACGCCTTCGACGTCCACCTGCAATTGTGGGTCGCCGCTTGCCTTTACAAGGGCGTAGTGGACTTTTATCGGATGTTCGTCGGCGAGATGGACGATCGGGACGCCGATCGCCATTACCAAGAAGCAGTAGTGCTCGGCTCTACGCTGCAGGTGCCCCCGGAGATGTGGCCGGCCGACCGGGCTGCGTTCGACCGCTACTGGAACGAGCAACTCGAGAAGGTCCACATCGACGACGCCGTCCGTAAATACTTGTACCCGATCGCGGTCGGCCGGATAAAGGCCCTGCGTCTTCCCGAGTTCGTGCGCCGGCAGCCGGAAAAGCTCGGTCTGCTGCTCACCGCAGGCTTTCTGCCGCAACGCTTTCGGGACGAGATGCAGTTCTCGTGGGATGCTGTCACGCAGCGGCGCTTCGACCGGCTGATCGCCGTGCTCCGTACGGTGAACAATGCGATGCCGCGGTTCGTCCGGCGGTTCCCGTTCAACCTGCTGCTGCGGGATCTGGACCGACGGATCAAAGCCGGCCGCGCGTTGGTGTAACGGCCGAATACCCCCTACCGGGACGGGGTCTTGTTCTACGACACAGCGTCGTATTGAATGCCGTTGTGGCCGGATCGGACGACGTAAGCGCGCTGTTGGCGGGCGTAGGGTCGGTTGGCGTGCGTACTGACGACGATAACTGGGACATCACGACAACTGTCGGCGCGACTGCGTTACTGGTCGCTACCGCTCGAGCATTGGAAGCGCAGAAGCCCGAGCCATTGGCAGTCGACCCATTCGCCGAGGTGTTCTGCCGCGCGGCTGGCGGCAACGCCGCCGATGTGTTGGACGGCAAGCTGTCCGGGCATCCGTTGAAATCCCCTGACTGGGGGCAGCATTTCGTCAACTTCCAGGGCGCACGTACCAGATACTTCGACGACTACTTCCGGCGAGCCGCAGACGCCGGGGTACGGCAGGTGGTGATCCTGGCCGCCGGTCTGGACTCGCGCGCCTACCGACTGTCCTGGCCCGATACGACGACGATCTTCGAGCTGGATCGTCCGCAGGTTCTCGATTTCAAGCGCGAGGTGCTGAGCGAGCAGGGAGCCACGCCCCACGCCGAACGCCGTGAGGTCGCCGTCGACCTCCGCGAGGATTGGCCGCAGGCGTTGCGGGACACTGGTTTCGACCCTGCGAAGCCGTCGGCGTGGATCGCTGAAGGTCTACTTATCTATCTGCCCGTCGCCGCGCGGGAGCAGCTGTTCACTGGGATCGACGCGCTGGCCAGTTCGGGAAGTCATGTCGCAGTGGAAGAAAGCTTGGCACTGCCTGACGAAGCGTTTCAGGCTGCCATCGCCGGAGAGCGCGCAGCTCGGGCCGAGGGCGATGACCGGTTGTTCTTCCAATTGATCTACAACGAGCAGCACGACCCGGCCCAGCGATGGTTCGACCAGCACGGCTGGACCGCGGCCACGACACCGCTGGCGGATTACCTACGCGACGCGGGCCGCCCGGTGCCCGGACCGGATATCGAGGCCGGCCCGATGATCGCCCGGAACACTTTGGTCAGGGCGGTCAAAAAGTGAGATGCCGATGGGGTACAGTTCTGCGCTAATGACATCCATTTTCATTAAGCCACGGCGGGACGAAGCGAGGAGGCTTGTTACTCCGGCCGCGCCCGAAAGACGTTCCGGAGCGGCCGTCAGGTGGACTGACGTGCAGCGCTTGAGCTTTGGCAGCCGACTAGGCGAGGCCACGCGTCGAGCGAATACGTGCGTCTCGACACCGAGCTTATGCAATGCTAACTTCGCCCAAAGTTAGCTTAGGCAACACTACGTCTGAAGGGGAGACTGAGGCGTGGAAATCGCTGACACCGGCAGTGTCGCCACCCGGCCGACAACCGTCAGGGTGGACGATGACGTATCGAGTCGATTCGCGACGTGCTGCCGCGCGCTCGGGCTGACTATCTATGACCGCAAGCGCCCGGCGGACCTGGCCGCCGCCCGCTCCGGGTTCACCGGACTGGTCCGCATCGCCCACGAACAGGCCGACGCATGGGTCGGGCTGGCCGCCGCGGGTGATGTGTCGCTGCCTGTGCTGGAAGCGATTTCACACAATGTGGCGACGGCAGGAGTGCTGCAACGCCACGTGGAATTGGCGCCGGGTGCGTTGGGCTTCCAGTACGACACCGGCCTGTACTTGAAGTTCCGTGCGACCGAGCCCGACGATTTCCACCTTGCCTACGCCGCGGCGCTGGCCGGCGACGGGCGGTATGCGGCCGCATATCAACTGGTCAGCGATGTCACCGGGCGTCAGCCGAGCTCGCGGGAGGCCCGCTGGGTGGCGTCGACCCTCCACTACCGCGCTGAGCGCTGGTCTGACGTGGTCAAGTTGCTCTCGCCGATCGTGAACGACCCCGATCTCGACCAGCACTTCGCGCATGCCGTCAAGGTGGCGTTGGGTATTTCGCTGGCGCGGCTGGGCATGTTTGCTGCGGCGCTATCCTACCTCGAGGAGCCAGACGGTCCGGTTGCCGTTGCCGCGGTCGACGGCGCGTTGGCCAGGGCGCTGTCGCTACGCGCCGATGGCGACGAGGACACCGCGCGCGAAGTGCTGCAGGACCTGTATGCCGCCAACCCGGAAAACGCTCAAGTCGAAGAGGCGCTGACGGATTCCAGCTTCGGGATCGTGCCCACCACCGCCGACCGCATCGCCGCGCGCATCGACCCCTGGGACCCGGCCACCGAGCCCAAGCCCGGCGATTTCGTGGACCCCGGAGCGCAAGAGCGCAAGGCGATGCTGCTGTCCGAGGCCGAGCGTGAGCTCGACGAGTTCATCGGCCTGGAGAAGGTCAAAGATCAGGTCGCGCGGCTCAAGAGCGCGGTGGCAATGGAGCTGGTGCGTAAGGAGCGTGGGCTGGAAGTGGCGCAGCGCACCCACCACCTGGTGTTCACCGGGCCTCCTGGAACCGGCAAGACCACGATCGCGCGTGTCGTCGCGAAAATCTATTGCGGCCTCGGCCTTTTGAAGAAAGAGAACATCAAGGAGGTCCACCGTGCCGATTTGATCGGTCAGCACATCGGTGAGACCGAAGCCAAGACGAACGCGATGATCGACAGTGCCCTGGACGGTGTGTTGTTCCTCGACGAGGCCTACGCCCTGGTTGCGACCGGCGCCAAGAACGATTTCGGCTTGGTGGCCATCGACACCTTGTTGGCCCGGATGGAGAACGACCGCGACCGGTTGGTGGTCATCATCGCCGGTTACCGCGCCGACCTCGATCGATTCCTGGACACCAACCAGGGTCTGCGATCACGGTTCACCCGCACCATCGACTTCCCGTCCTACCAGCCGGCCGAACTGATCGAGATCGCCAACTTCATGGCTACCCGACGCGACAGTGCGTTCGAACAGCCGGCGCTCAACGATCTGGAAGCACTCTTCGCCCACCTGGCCAGCACGACGAAGGCCGATTCCGCGGGCGTCGAACGCCGCGGACTCGACATCGCGGGTAACGGTCGATTCGTCCGTAACGTCGTCGAAAAGTCGGAAGAGGAACGGGAATTCCGGCTGGACCACTCTGCACACGCGCAAACCGGTGAATTCACCGACGAGGAGCTCATGACGATCACCGCCGCCGACCTCGCCAACACCGTGCCGCCGCTGCTGGAAGGCCTGCGGCTGGAGATGCCGGCATGACGAGCCCAGAATCACCCGACGACCGGCGCTCCTTCGCCTCGCGCACACCGGTCAACGATAACCCTGAGAAGGTCGTCTACCGCCGCGGCTTCGTCACCCGCCATCAGGTAACCGGCTGGCGATTTGTCATGCGCCGCATCGCTTCTGGCGTTGCCCTGCATGACACCCGGATGCTTGTCGACCCGCTGCGCACCCAGACCCGTGCGGTGCTGATGGGCGTGATCGTGCTGATCGCCGCGTTGGCGGGCAGCTTTGTGTTCTCGCTGATTCGGCCGAACGGGTCGGCGGCAAACAACCCGATCCTGGCCGACCGGTCCACCGCCGCGCTGTACGTGCGGGTGGGCGATCGACTGCATCCGGTGCTGAACCTGGCCTCGGCCCGGCTGATCGCCGGCAAGTCGGCGAACCCCACCATGGTGAAAAGTACTGAGCTGGACAAGTTTCCGCTCGGCAATCTGATCGGCATTCCAGGTGCGCCCGAGCGGATGGTGCAGAACGCCCGTAAGGACGCCGACTGGACGGTGTGCGATTCCGCCGCCGGTACTGCCGCCGGTGTCACGGTGATAGCCGGAGCTCCCGACAGCACCGGCGCCCGGGCTGCTGCAGTGGAAGCCGGCAAGGCGGTGCTGGTCAGCAACCCCACCAGTGCCTGGCTGCTGTGGGACGGCCGGCGCAGCCGGATCGACCTCGCCGACCACGCCATGACCAGTGCGCTGGGCCTGGGTACCGACATCCCGACGCCGCGGCCTATCGCCGGCGGCTTGTTCAACGCGATCCCCGAGTCTCCGCCGCTGGCCGCCCCCGTCATCCCCGACGCCGGTAGCCCCGCCAAGTTTCCGGTGCCCGCACCAGTCGGTGCGGTCGTCGAATCCCACGGCCTGGAAAGTAATTCGGCTAACGGGCTGCTCTACTACGCGGTACTGCCCGACGGCTTGCAGCAGATCTCCCCGGTGTTGGCCGCCGTTCTGCGCAACGCCAACTCCTATGGCCTGGACCAGCCGCCCCGGTTGGGTGCCGACAAGATCGCCAAACTCCCGGTGTCGCGGCAGCTGGACACCAGCCGCTACCCAGCGCAGCGGATCAGCCTGCTCGACGCGACGCACGATCCGGTCACCTGCGCGCACTGGAGTAAGGCAGCAGGTGCAAGCACGAATTCTCTGACGCTGCTTGCCGGTTCGGCACTGCCGATTCCGGAGGCGGTGCACACCGAGGATCTCGTTGGTGCTGGTGCCGGCGGCACCGCCAACCGGGTGGCGATGGCACCCGGTACCGGTTATTTCGCCCAGACCGTCGGACAGCACTCGGCGTCACCGGCTGCCGGATCGCTGTTCTGGATCTCCGACACCGGCGTCCGATACGGCATCGACAATGAAGCCGCCCAGGGCGGTGTCACGGGAAACGCGAAAACCGCTGAGGCTCTTGGCCTGCGTCAGCCGGCGACTCCGATTCCGTGGTCGATCCTGTCGTTGTACGCAGCCGGACCAACACTGTCGCGAGCTGACGCGCTGCTCGCGCACGACGGCCTGGCCCCCGACTCGCGACCCGGTCGCGCTGAAGCCGAAGGGCAAAACCGATGAGCCGCTT
>NZ_DASXHW010000515.1:0-50076 GCF_036488105.1 Mycobacterium sp.
CGTCGAGCCTGGTGAGAGCGCGATTTGGCGGCCTCGCGAGCGTTCGGTAACCTGGTATTCACCCGTCGCGGGGTGGAGCAGCTCGGTAGCTCGCTGGGCTCATAACCCAGAGGTCGCAGGTTCGAATCCTGTCCCCGCTACCAGTGTCATGTCTCGGGACATCGTTGACAGGTGTCCCGAGACATGGTTTACACCGTGAGCCGGTTTTCGGGTGAGTTTCCGCATTTGACGCCGCGTGGTTGGTAGTCCCGGCTGGGGTCCAGGGTGAGTTTGCGGATGAGTTGACCGGTGTCGCGGTCCAGGACGCGGATGTCGCGGTTGTTGATCAGCACGATGACGTGGGTGCCGCGCCGGCGTTTGCTTAATCCGATGTGGTGTAGGCGGCTGTTGTAGCGGATGGTGATGACGCCGGCGGCGTCGATGCGGTCGTGGCGTACCCGGTAGTGCGGTGGGATCTTGTAGGCGGTGGGAAAGGCTTTGGGTCGGGAAGTGAAGGCCTGCAGCGGTGTTCGTCTGCCGATGGCGCGGTGCGGGCGCACGGTGTTGTAGTAGGTGGTGAAGTCGTCGAGTTGGTGTTGGAGTTCGGCGGTGGTGGCTGCAGGGGGTTGGGCGCGGAGGTGTTTTTTCAGGGTCTGGTGGAAGCGCTCGACTTTGCCGCAGGTCTGCGGGTGATAGGGCCGTGAAGAGAAGTATTTGACGCCGAGCTCTCCGAGGATGATCTGTAGGGCGGTGCGACCACCGCGACGGGGTGTGGCGGTGAAGATGGCTCCGTTGTCAGTCAGTACGGAGGCCGGAGTGCCCCACTGGGTGAAGGCGGCGGTGAAGATGTCGGTGACGTCGGGGCCGGCGATGGTGGGTTGGGTGTAGCTGGCGATGGCCAGGCGGGAGTGGTCGTCGAGCAGGTTGAGGATTTCAGCGCCCGTGCCATCGGCGAGATGCCAGTGGGTGACGTCGGCTTGCCAGAGTTCGTTGGGTTGGTCGGCGCAGAAGCGTTTCCAGGCTGACCGCGGGCGTTTGTGTGGTTGCGCGGCCACGAAGCCACGCCGGGACAGGGCACGCCAGATGGTCGCCACAGCAGGCACGTTGGTGACTGCTGGATCACGGGTGAGGTGTTCGGCGATGGTGGCAGCGCCGGCATCGTAGCCCTGCTTAGTCAAGGTTTTGCGCAGTCGAATGATGGCGTCTTCAACGGCTGCGTCAATGGCGTGGGAGTTGTGGTGGGGTCGCCGTGATCGGGCTTGAAAGGCCGCAGCGCCCTGGGCTTCATAGCGTTTGACCAGTTGCTGCACCCAGTACCGCGAGATGCCGTAGTCGCGGGCAACTTCGCTTTTGCTGCGGCCTTCCAGCACGACGGCAGTGATGACGAGCTGCGCCTTCGACATGGTTGACCTCCCACGCTGATGAGGTGTCAACTATGTCGCGAGACAGCTGCCAACTATGTCCTGAAACCAAACACTGTCCCCGCTACCAGTAGAAACGGCCCCCGGAGATCACTCCGGGGGCCGTTTCATGTCTGTTGTGAACGGATTTGTGAACGTTAGCCGTGCTCATTGTCTTGGGACGGCTTATCTTCGGATCCGATGAGAAAGGCTGCGGCCTGCTCGGCTGCCGCGCGGTCGTCGTTCTTCAAGACATGGGCGTAAGTCTGGAGAAAGAATCCGACGTCTGCGTGGCCGATTCGCTCGCTGACCACCTTGGGGCTCACGCCGGCCTTGAGGGCCCCGGTGGCGTACGAGTGGCGCAAGTCGTGGAATGTGATCCGCGCCAACCCAGCTGCCGCCGCGAGGCGGTCGAAGCGCTGTCTAATCGAGTCAGGGTGTGGGGGGCGCCCATCCTCGAAAGTGAAGACGTAGTCGCCGGGGTGGTAATCGGTACCGAAGAACTGGCGTTCGCGGTCTTGGCTCAGACGCCAGGTGTTCAGGGCGGCAAGCGTCGCGCGGTCGATCGATATTGTCTTGTCCGCGTTGTGAGTTTTGCCGCCAGCCTTATCGCGCGCCTGACCGCCGACAACGACGCGGTTGTCGTGAATGACGATCTCGCCGAGGTCCAAGTTGACGTCAGACCATTTCAGACCGCATATCTGACCGCGGCGAATCCCGGTGGTCAGTTCAAGCATGAATAACGCAGCGAAGCGATCCTGCTGCACAAACGCCAGGAAAGACCTAATCTCTTCCGGGGTCCACACGGTCCGTCGACGGCGGGAGAGCTTAGGTGGCTTGATATTTCCTGCCGGGTTCCGCGCAATGTACTTCCATGCGACTGCGTCGACCAGGGCCCGGTGAATGAGGGCGTGGATGTTTCGCACGGTTTTCGGCGCCAGGCCTGCTGAAAGCGGCTTCGGGACGATACCCAATTTGTAGCGACGGACCGCGGCCCGCGATGCATGGATAGTGGTCCCGCATTTATCGGAAACCTCTCGAGCCGTTGGAGTCTCGCCGCTATTCACTCGATCGAGCCAGTACTGGTACATCTCGCTGTCTCGATCGCGCTTGACTCGACCGTCGGCGAGTAGCGTTGCGTAAAGCTTCAGCAGCTGTGGTTCGTCGAGCCGCTGAAGCGCAAGACCGCCGATTCGCGGCACGACAAACGCGTTCGCGTAGTCGTTCCAGTTCCGCCACGTGGTGGCATCCACAGACGCCTTAACGGCATCGAACCACTCCGCGAGGAACTGGCCGAATGTTCGGTTCGACGATCGGACGACCCTGCCGCGGTCGGCTTCACCCATAGCCTCGCGGCAGGCCTTCCATGCGTCCTTCTCGGTCGCGAAGCCGCCCTTCGAGATGACGGGATACTCCCCGGTGTCAGGATCTCGCTCCGGCCCGCGGAAACGATAAGTCCACTTCTTACCGCGTTGGTAGACAGAACCTTTCACGAGGCCAGGTCTCGCAGTCGAGCGGTCACAACGTAAACACGGCCACCGAGTCGACGGACCGGGAGCTCGCCAGACGCGACGAGCCGGTATGCCGCGGCACGGCTGATGCCGACCAGCGCGGCAGCGCGCGGCACTCCCAGAAGAAGTGGGAGCTCGTTAAACGCCTTGTCGTCCATTTTGATTCACCCCCTAAGGCCGCTCGTGTGCAGCGGGGGAGTATTTGGCCAGCTGCAGGTGTGCCTTGGTAGATCGCGCCGCCGACGAATCATCAGGATCGGCGCGGACCGGCGCCAGCCAGGCGTGAGACGGGCTTAGAGAACCGATCCCAGTGCATCCATGGGGTGCGCTCGTGGGGTCAAAGACGGCCCCAAGATGGGCGTAGGCGCCCACACTTTGCGCCCGTGGATTAGTGACCATGTTGGCATCATACGACTTGTTTCGAACATTTCTAGGGCGCTTATTGCTTATCTTGCAGCAATCGATCGCCGAGCTGCATTTTGAGCTTATTTTGAATCAAAAGAAGCAATTCGTGAACATGGCTGAGTGTTCACTAATTGCGTTATTGCTTATCGAAACCTCGGCTGGCGGACAAAGCCGCCGCTCCCGATCCCCGAGCGGGCCGGCATGCACCTCGATCTAAAACTTGCTGCTGTGCAACGGCTTCAAGGCAGCACATCGCTAACGCGCCGTAAGCGCGAATAACGCGAGGCATCCGCAAGGCACCGCGCGACCCGCTCGATCTCCATGACCGAACTGAGCCTATCCGGCGAAAATGCGGGTCGGCCGGGGCGAATGGCATTCGTCCCATGGTGCGCATATCAGCTAACGACCCCGAGTCGCAGAAAGCTGTCGTCCTTGCCGCGCCTAGGGCGCTCTGGAAGCCATATTTTCTTTCCCCAGATGCAACGGTCGCCGCTACCACTTCCGAGCACCAGGTTGACGAGAAGAGCGGACTTTCGGGCTTCGTCAGCGTCGTCGGTAGGGCCGCCGCGTGGCGCGCTCGCGTGTAAAAAAATGGGCTGGCATGCGAGTGCCTCGCGCCTGTCGATGGGCACATGATCGAGCTGAGAGTCGTCAAAAGATTGGCTGGCTACGCCACGAGCGGTGTCCCGGAGATCACGCTTGCACAGCACTGCGTCGACGCGAGCGACGGCGCGTCAACAGAACACAGCGTCTCCGAAATCGGCGTCGAACTCGGACATGTTCGATGTCGAATCACGGCTTTCTTCGAGCCGCGCGCTCTGCGGCGCGACGCTGCTGACGACTCGGCGACTGGCCGTGCCGAGGGGTCTCACGCGGTGGGGGATCGGCATCGCTTAGGCGGCTTTCCAGTTCGCCAAGGCGGGCCCGAAGTGACGCGTTCTCGCGGTACAACCGATCGAGATCTTCGCCGCGTCGTTTGGCGTGCTGAGTTTCAGCAACAAGTTGCGAACGAAGCTGCTTCAGTTCCTCGCCAGCTTGCTGGTGTACCGGTTCCTCGGACAGGGCTTGTTCGCTGCGAACGGAGGCCGCAAAACGCTCCGCGGCGACTTTCAGATCGCCGTCGATCGCACCACTTTTGTAGCGCGTCTCGACCGTCTCGAGGAGGAGTCGGCACATGTATTCCGAGCCGAGGAACATCATCATCAGCGTATGCATCGCCGGCAGCGGCAGGCGCGCATCGGGCTGAGGCTTGTGCGCTCGGGGAACCTCAATCACGCGCACCGCGGCACCAACATTGCGGGCCGCGACGCGTTGGGCTGAAGCTAGGCGTCGGCAGCGGGGTGAGCACCAGACGGGGCGTCGCCCGGGCCCTCGCTCGGGTAAGTCAAAGGCGTCGCCGCAGTGCGGACACGCGCGTTCGGAATCCGTGCGTGCTTCGAGCACGACATCTTCGTCAGCCACCACGACCTCCGATTAATTACGTCCGGACGTAATGTTATCAATCCGTGACCTAAATGCAAGAGGTGTGTGGTGCAGGGAGAGCTTGAAAACGAAGGTTGGGCTGGTTGAGCAAGAGCATCAGAGCAGTGGCGGGGAGTGACACCGATCGCTGATCCGAAAGGGCTGGGCTGAGAATCGCGATGAGATCAGTGAAACGGAGGATGTGAGTCTTGAGGCGCGGACGGTGCTCGCGACGCCATATCGCCGCCGCGGTCGGCCGTCCAAACGCCCCAGGCGTCGCGTTCGCGCAGCTGTACTCTTCGCATCGAAAACTGTGCCATCGAGCGACGAACCGGAGACGCGCGGCGCATGCCTAACTGATCGCCGGCGGGAACGCACGACGGCTCAAATGCGCACCGGCGCGATGTACGTCGCAGGCCGTCAAAGCGCTTGGGCGTATCAGTTCGGCGATGGGGGATCCGCTACCTGACCGCGCGACGAAATTGACGCCGAAGTCCAGTCCTGCCGCTTATTACAAACGCGCGATCGCAACATGCAGAGGTCGCGACCGGCTTTCGCGTGAGCCGAGATGCCAGTTTCGTGCGAGCCGGCGAGCAGATCGTGCGCGGATTCAGTTCGCGCCGTCGGGCCCTCGGCGGGATACCTAGCGATGCCCAGACCGCGGACTTGTATGAGCGGCTGGGCATTGCCGGAGCGCCCCAATGCGGTGCCTCGCTCGCTGGCGGTGAAGACGGCATGGGCACCGAAGCTGTCTGTAAAATAATGCCGGGCACCGGTCGCTGACGCTCGGCAGCGGGTTTGCGCCTTCGAGCACATCTTTGATGCCCAGTCAGCACGTCGATCGGTCGCCTAATGCGAGCCAAAGAAGAGACTGGGAGCGACGGGGTAGCGATGACAGATCGCGAGCATCTAGGAAGCCCAGATCCGGAGCTGACTTCATTGTGGCGCTACATCGACACGCGCTGCGGTGGTTCGCCACCGCCGGTACGGGGATTGGTACGTAGCGCGATCGCAAACAGCGTCTTGGAAGGTCATCTTCCGTCAGCAGAATCGATCGACGACCTGGTTGACTTCGCATCCGGTGCGATCACAGACGAGCAGCACCGAGCACGCGTGTAGCTCGCGCTCGTATGCCGCGTGAGGCGGCACAAGATTGGTGAACTGTCGCGGTCAGCGCTCCGATGTCGTCGCGTGCCGACGTTCGCCGCCCGCCGTCTAGTTAAACGCTACGCTTTTTCGAACCTAGCTTTCGAGTTGTGCCTCGAGCGGTCGCTGTCGACGAAGATTGTGATGCTTCGTCGTGAGCGTCCGCCCAACTGAACATCACGGCTTGGCCAAACACGCGTAGCACTTCTTTGCGCGTTCGCTCATCGTTTTCCTCGGCGGCGACGCCAATCCCTTCGTGCTTGCACAAGCGATCTCGGTCGGCTGTCGTCGCGTGTACGTGGCAGTTCCGTGCCCAGCGCCCAGCGCCTAGATATAACGCAGGCTTCATGCAGCGCCGCGATCCGTCGCGCAGGACCGCCTCGCAGTTCGGCCTAGGCCCGACAATGTCTTTAGTGCGGTCAGGCCCGCGATGATCATTGAGTCCGTCGCTAAACGTGTCCGTCCTGGATACATCCGGGGCCACGCGCGGCGCGCCGGCCGCAACAGCGGCCAGGTGCCGAGCGGAGATCGCGTCTGGCCTCGACGGGCTTGTATCGCAACGCTGCTCGAGCGCAGCGCCCTTATGAAGCAGACTAGCGGCGCTGTAGGCCTGGCGAGCTGATTGTTGAGCTGTCGAGATGTCTCGTACGAGTTCTACGAGGTTGAGATCAACCTCGTAGGGCAGCGCTTCAAGCACGAGCCGGCACTCGAACAGCTGGTAACAGATCTGGGCGAGAGTAACCATCCCTACGTCGGATGCTGTCTCAGCGCGCGCGTCGCCGTGCTTGAGACTCTTGGGTTGCTTGTGTAGCAGCTCGACACCGTCTATCCCGTCATTAGGTGGCACGGCATGGTCGCCTTCCCCGCTAAATTTGCCGCGCGGCGGACCGGTTTCAGTAGCGAGTTCGGTTGCGCGGCGGCCGTGTTGATGTTTAAGTCCGTCGTTTTGAACCTGCAAGGCGGCTACCTGATTCACGGCGAGACTGGCCCGGACCGCCGCGCCCATACTCGTCCCGGCTATCTGAGCGGCTCGATCCAAAGCCTCCTTTTCCTCCGGAAGAAGCCAGATGCCCACGAATTCAGTGCGCCGACGCCCTCTAGAAGAACCCACGAGGTCTCTTTCGATGGCGGAGCATTTGGCTAGTTTAGCTAAAAATGCAGTACTAGTCCTGCAGACTTGAAGCCGTAGCACGTCGTAACTGAGTGCGTGCCCACTCGACCAAGTCAAAACGATCCTGATCGCGCCAAAGCGTGGGCGGCAACGCGGGCGGAAGTGGGTAGTCGCGTACGTGATCTCCGTCTTGAGCGAGGAGTCACGCAGGAGGCGCTAGCGCTTTCGGCGGATATCGACCGCTCGCTTCTGATCGACTTTGAAAAAGGACG
Source organism: Mycobacterium sp. (assembly GCF_036488105.1). Classification (GTDB taxonomy): domain Bacteria; phylum Actinomycetota; class Actinomycetes; order Mycobacteriales; family Mycobacteriaceae; genus Mycobacterium. Next base: position 7,286 of record NZ_DASXHW010000515.1, read on the forward strand.
TCGAAGTCTGCTGTTTGAGCGGCTCTACGATCTAGCCGCGGCACTCGAAGTGCCTATCACTGAAATCCTGCGAGATGAATAAGGAATGCGAGAACAGATTGCGCTCAAGCAATTTGAGGAACAGCCCGCCGTTGCGCGTGCCTCACTGAAGTCGCGGTTGATTGCTGGGTGGACCCGGCGGCGGCACGTCGGGGCGTCTTGTCTCGGCATTGCCGCCCTCTTGCGCGACCGGATCGTCACCCGAAAGTCCGGCTCTTCAGGAAAGCCAGCCAACGGGGCCCACCACTCCTGAAATGTAGCACTAGTACCGCATCTGCGGCCGCCGAACGGGCCTACCGCCGGGAGGCCGAGGCGGGCGTCCGAAGGCCGCCGGTCACACCTGAACCGCCTAACGGGTCGTTCGCTGGCTCAGATGTGCCGGCCGGCCGCCACCCAGTACGGATCGCGCAGCTTCCGCTTGAGAAGCTTGCCGGAATCCTCTCGCGGCAACTCGTCGCGCAGCTCCACCACCTTGGGCACCTTGTAGCCGGCCAGGTGCTCGGCGAGGTAGGCCCGCACATCGTCGGCGTCGATATCCGCGCCGGGGTCCGGCTGCACGACCGCGGCGAGCACCTCACCGAAGTCCTCGTCGGGGATCCCGAACACGGCGCAGTCCGTCACGCCCGGCATGTGGACCAGGACCGCCTCGATCTCTGCCGGGTACACGTTCGTGCCGCCGAAGATCACCATGTCGCGCTTCCGATCGCATAGGAAGAGGTAACCATCCTCGTCGATGTAGCCGACGTCGCCCGAGGTGATCAGCCCGCCCGTCTCGACCTCGCGCCGCAGCTCGTCCTTGTCGTGGTAGGTGAAGTCGGCGATCGCATCGAGGCGGGCGAACACTTCACCGACCTCGCCGATCGGGAGCTCCTTGCCCTCGGCGTCGAGGATCTTGATTGTCGCCTCCGGAAGGGGACGGCCGACCGTCCCAGGGCGCTCGAGCCACTCCTCCGAGGTACAGAACGTGACCGAGCCGACCTCGGTCGAGGCGTAGGACTCGCAGATGACCGGGCCCCACCACTCGATCATGCGGCGCTTCGTCTCGTTGGGGCAGGGCGCAGCCGTGTGGATGACGTGCTCGATCGAGCTGAGGTCGTACCTCGCCTTCACCTCGTCCGGGAGCTTGACAAGGCGGTTGAACATCGTTGGCACCATCAGGGCGGTGGTGACCCGGTGGGCCTCGATCAGCTCGAGGAGGACCTCCGGCTCGAAGCGCGGGACGAGCACGACGGAGCACCCGAGGTGGACGGCGAAGACTGCTGCGGAGTTCGGTGCGCTGTGGTACAGCGGTGTCGCGATCAGCATCGTCGACCCGGGCCGGAGCCCGAGCACCCGCGCAGCGACTTGGGCCAACCTGGACTGCTGCTCGGGCGTGGCCACTGCTCGCTTGACGCCCTTGGGGTGGCCGGTCGTCCCTGACGTGTAGATCACGCTGAAGGGACTCCCACCTGGAGCGTCGGTGAGCGGGTCGTGGCCGGCGACCAAGGTCGACCAGGACAGCTCACTGTCGGGCACCGCGCCGTCATCCGGTGACAGGCCGAATGCGTCCGCGATGTCCGGTGGGGTCTCGACGTGGACCGTAGTCAACGACTTCGTGAGCGACGGCGGGAGGCTCCGGAGGAGGTCCGTGTGACCGACGAGCACCTTAGCGCCCGAGTCGGCGAGTACGTAGCCGACCTCCTCGGCGCTGCTGTGGAAGTTGATCGGCGTCGGCCGAGCGCCGGCTGTCGCGGCGCCGAGCGTCGCGGTGATGAAAGGGATGTCGTTGCGCAGCAGCAGGGCGACGGCGTCGCCCTGCTGCGCGCCCAGCGATCGGAGCCCGGTGGCTATCCGGGCCGCCTGCAGTTGTACGTCAGTCAGCGAGGTGAACCGGTCCCCGCACCGAACGTTCGCGTCGGTCATGGCGCTTCCTTTCGAGTGGGCGCGGTGGTAGAAATACAGTAATCACTCACTATCTATCTAATGCGCGAGGTCGCGAACCCCGCTCCGACGATGACCGCGTTGTAGACGTGCTCGCGGGCATGCGTGGTCGTCATCGCGTGGCTTCGGCGCTCGAGAGGTCGGCTCCATCCGGCAGCGGGGAGGCGCCCGGCTGGCCCGCGTCAGCGGTGAGGCGACTGAGCGCGTAGCGCAGACGGGGAGGGGTGTGGACGACCAGCGCGGCGGCCACCCGGTTGGCAGTGCCCGGGACTACGACACGACGGCCCTTGGCGCTGGCCTCGTACACCTTGCGGACGACTGGCTCGGGCGCCATCGTCCATAGACTCAACAGAGGGTGCTCGTCGAAGTAGTCCGTGAGGCCTGCGACCTCGTTGAACTCGGTCCGCGTGGGCCCGAGCACCGCCGCCGTCGAGCGGACGCCGTCTCGCTCGTACTCGGCCGCGATGCTCTCGCTGAGCTTCACCAAAAAGGCCTTTGACGCCGCGTACAGCGCCTGACCGGGTACGCCGGCGAGCAGCCCACCGATCGAGCTGACGTTGATCACGCGTCCCCAGCCGCGCTCGACCATGCCGGGAAGCAAGCGACGGGTGAGCTCAGCGCTGCTGACCGCGAGGACCTGCAGGTAGCGGTGCTGGTCCTCCCACGTCCTGTCGAGATACGAACCCGGTTGTGCATAGCCGGCGTTGTTGACGAGGACGTCGATGCGCAGGCCGAGGTCTGCCAGCGTCGATGCAATGTGGCTGCCCGCCAACGGATCCCCCAAGTCGGCGGCGATCGGGCGGGCGCGAATCCCCCAGCGGTCCTCGAGCCGCAAGGCAAGGCACTCGAGGCGGTCCATGCGGCGAGCGACGGGCACGACGTCGAAGCCCTTCGCCGCGAGCAGCTCGCACATCGTCCATCCAACGCCGGCGGATCCCCCCGTCACAAGTGCGACGCGACCTCGACCTTCAATGCTCCTGTCGGCATCGCCGATTGGCATCGGCCGCCGCCGCAGCTGTGACGCCACGGCCAGGACCGATCGGGCTGCTCGTCCCGTGGTGCCGGTCTCGCTCAACGTCTCTCCCGCCGTCGATAGCCCTCATCGTCCGTTATATAGTATGCACTGACTTCCTTCGGTGCAACGGCACGGGGGACCAGGGGTGCGACAGATGAATCTTGTTGAGGTAGAGCTGCCCAACGACGGCATCGCCGTCATTCGACTGCAGCGGCAATCGCGCCGCAATGCGCTCAGCGTGGCGCTTGTGCGTGAGCTCCTCGACGCCCTGCAGGCGCCCGGTGCCGACCGTCGCGTTCGAGTCATCATCCTTACCGGCGAGGGCGCGGCGTTCTGCGCTGGAGGCGACCTTACGGACGAGAGCACTCTGGAGGCCGCTCGCGATGGCATCGTCGGCAGCGTCGACCTCCAGCAGCTGTTCAGCACCATGCCACTCAGGCTGCGCTCGATCGAGCAACCCGTCATCGCAGCGATCAACGGGCCGGCAGCGGGCGCCGGACTCGCCCTCGCGCTGGCCGCCGACCTCCGGGTAGCAGGCGCATCAGCGATGCTGCACGTCGCGTCGATCAAGATCGGGCTGTCGGGCGGGGAGTGCGGGCTCAGCTGGCACCTCCCGCGCCTGGTCGGGACCGGCAGGGCGTTGGAGCTGCTGCTGACCGGTCGCCCAGTGGCTGCAGAAGAGGCGGAACGGCTTGGCCTGGTAAACCGCGTCGTCCCCGACGACGAGCTGCTGGATGCCGCCATCGCGCTGGCACACGAGATCGCCGCGAACAGCCCGTTCGCCTTGCGTGGGACGAAGCAGGTGACCTGGGCCGGCGTGGACCTGCCGCTCGCTGCGGCGCTACGCCTCGAGAACAGTCTGCAAGTAGCCGCGTCGATGACCGAGGACGGCGCCGAGGCCATGTCCGCGTATCGCGAGAAGCGACCGCCGCGGTTCACCAGCCGGTAGCGTTGACGATATAGTTAGCACTAACTATCGTGTATGGGCATGACAGTTACTGCTAAATCCGACGAGTCCGCACTCCTAGAGGCCGACCTTGTCCAGGCGGCCATAGACCTCGTCCCGCAGCTGGCCGAGCGCGCCGACGAGGCCGAGCTGCTCCGACGGCTACCGGACGAGACGGTGGCCGACCTCCAGGCCGCCGGCATCACCACCGCCCTCGCTCCGCGTCGTCACGGTGGCGCACAGCTTCCGCTGGACGAGTTCGGGCAGATGATCGAGGAACTCGCCGTTGGGTGCGGTTCGACGGCGTTCGTCGCAAGCGTCTACGCCTCCGTAGGGTACGTATCGGCGCTGTTCCCCGACGAGGCCCAGGACGATATCTACGGCAGCGACAATTCACTCGGGATCCTTGTCTTCACTCCCGGTGGTGGCGCCATGCCGGTCGACGGCGGCTACACCCTCTCCGGCAAGTGGTTCTTCTGCTCGGGCCAGCACCACGCCGGCTGGGCGATCCTCGCTGCCATGATCACCACCGAGGACGGAGGCTTCGACGTCGGTCTGTGCGCGGTGCCACGAGCGGAGTGCGTGTCCGGCAATGACTGGGACGTCACCGGCCTCATCGCCACGGGGTCCGACAGCCTCAGCGTCACCGACGCATTCGTGCCCTCTCATCGCGTGCTCCGCGTCGAGGACCTCATGCAAGGGCGCGCTGCGTCCGAGCTCACGCGGGCCGACCCTTACTACCGCTCGCTGCCGATGCTCACGCTCGGCGCGGGGTTCGTGGGCGCGCCGCTCGGGCTCGCGCGGCGAGCCCTCGATTCCCTGTCAGCATCGATCCATAAGCGAGCAATCGCCTACACGCTGTACCTCCGCCAGGCCGACGCGACGGTCACCCACCTCCAGATGGCCGAGGCGACCATGAAGCTAGACCAGGCCCGGTTCCATTCGCAGCGCATCATCGACACGGCGCTCCTCGGCGACGAGGTCGACCTCATCACCCGTTGGCGCAGCCGAGCCGACGGGGCCTGGGGTATCCGGTTATGCCGTGAGGTCGGCGACATTGTCGAGGCCGCGTCCGGCGCCAGCGCCCTTCGTCGGAGCGACCCGCTGCCCCGGACCATCCGGGATCTGCACGCCCTCGCTCTGCACGCGCTATTCCTCGAGTCGACCCTGAACGAGATGTACGGCAAGGTGCTCTGCGGCATCGATCCGGGTATCCCCTTCGCGTAGGTACCCTTCGATGGCAGACGTCACGCTTTCGGGAGCCGGGCCCGAAGGGCTACCTCTGGATCCTGTGCCCCGAGGCTATGCAAGTCCGAAATCATATGCGCGGCGAACACTGTTCGATTCGCTGCCGCCGCTTGAGCTGGGGTGCCTCAGTAGACGAGGTCGAGCCGCTCGACGGAGCGGATGAAGAACCCGGGTCGGTAGGCCAACTGCTCAGCGAGGTTCGCTCGCCGGAAGCCGGGGGCGCGCTCGAGAAGATGGGCAAGGGCGATCCGAACCTGCAGGCGAGCGAGGCTCGCTCCAAGGCAGTAGTGCGGACCAAAACTGAACGCGACGTGCGGGTTCGGGTCTCGGTCCAGGATCAGCTGATCCGCCCGAGGGAAGACTTCGTCGTCGCGGTCGGCGCACCCGATCAGCACGATGACGTTGTCGGACTTCGAGATCGTTTGTCCCGCGATCTCGACGTCCTCGGTCGCCGTCCGGAGCACCGCCTGGGGCGGGCTGCAGTACCGGAGCAACTCCTCGATCGCAGACGGCATCAGAGACGGCTCGGCGATGAGCCGGGCGTGCTGCTCGGGGAACTCCGTCAGGGCGAGCGCCGCATTCGTGATCAGGTTGGTCGTAGTCTCCATGCCGGCAAACAGGAAGAAGACGCAGGTAGCGAGAAGCTCGTTGTCGCCGAGCGTGTCGTTCTCGTTTGCTTTGATGAGACCGCTGACCAGGTCGTCGCCCGGGTCGGCGCGACGTGCGGGTATGAGCTCCGAGAAGTACTTCCGGAGCGCCTTGCCCGCATCGACGGCAGCCTCGGCCTGCTCGGGACTTGCCAGGATCCCGTTGCCGACCACGAGGGCATTCGCCGAGTGCCGGAACGCATCCTCGTCCGCGCCAGCGACGCCCATCATGCGTGAGATGACGCGCAGCGGCAGCGTGTCGGCCATCGTCGAGAGCAGGTCGAATGGCTTTCCGGGCTCGATGTCCGCCAGCAGCTCCTTGCTGAGCATCTCGGTGTACGCGTGAAGGTTGTTCACCGCTTTCGGTGTGAAGGCGCGCTGCACCACGTTGCGGAGGCGGTGATGCTCCGGCGGATCCGCAGCAGACATGCTCTCCTTCGCGAACGCCTCACCGACCCGGCCGATGTTCCCCATCGCCTCGCTGGAGAAGCGTCCCGGGTCCCGCAGCACAGTCGTGACATGTTCGTGGGTGCCCACCATCCAGAACCCGAAGAGGTCGTTCTTCACCGGCTGACCTATACCGCGGAGCTCGCGGTACCAGGGGTACGGGTCGTCGACGATTTCCTGACTGAACAGGTTGAATTCCACGCCCGCTCCTCCTCGCAAATAAGTATGTACACACTATCGTCACGTCGATCCAGCGGCAAGGCCATCCCGACTCGTTGACTATTCTGAAAGCGCCCACTATCTCACTGGAATGGCGCTCACTGCCCACCGCGGCGTTAGTCGACGCCAATCAGCGCGGCGATGCCCTCGCCCGGTGCCCCGAAGGGTCCCATCGTCGAGGTCATGCCACCGTCGATGCACACCGTTGCGCCCGTCATGAACGATGCGGCGTCGCTGACGAGGAACGCGAGGACCTCGGCGACCTCGCTTGCCGATCCCACCCGGCCGCTCGGGCTGGTAGGGCCCATCACTTGCGCGAGCAGCTCTGGCGCGTCGTGGAGGGGGCCGAGTATCGGCGTGTCGATCGTTCCGGGGCACACAGCGTTGACCCTGATGCCGTGCGGAGCGAGATCGACGGCGGCGCTTTTCATCAGTCCCAACACCCCATGTTTGCTCGCGCCGTATGCGGCACCCGTAAAGGTCCCGAGGATCCCCATCGCCGACGACGTGAGGGTGATCGCGCCGCCCCCTGATGCCGCCATCCTGCGGCCACATGACTGCAACCCGAGGAACGGACCGCTGAGGTTGATCGCGATCGTCCGCTCCCACTCGGCGAGTGGGATATCGAGCAGCGAACGCGCCGAAGGGATCCCAGCGTTGAGCACCGCGATGTGTAAGGCGCCGTAGTGCTCGACGGTGGCCTCGGCCATGCGCTCGTTCTGTTCCTGGTCGGCGACATCCACGCCGATCGAGAAGGCCTGGCCGCCTGCCTGAGCGATGTCATCGGCCACGGCCTTGGCGCCGGCATCGTCGAGATCCGCGCAGCAGACCTTGGCCCCCCGCTGGGCTAACAGCGACGCGGTGGCCGCTCCGATGCCCGACGCTGCGCCGGTCACGATCGCAACTCGATCCGCAAGTGTGAGTGTTGACATGATTCAGGCTCCTCAACTTTGGAAGGCGCTGGCGAGCGCCAATGGATTGAAGTACTCGCGATACAGCACGACCTGACCCTCTCGGGCACGGATGACGAGCGCATAGCGGTTCGCATACTCGAGGCCGGTGGCCTCGAACGTTCCGGTCGACCGGAACTCGACGACGGCGAGCTCCGGGTCGGAGGTCAGGTGGACATCGATGTCGTGGAACTCCAGCTTCGAGAACAGCTGGGTGCCAGTGAGAAATGTGCGGATGGCCGCCTTTCCCTCGAAACGATTTGGAAGACCCGGAGGCGCGAGCGGCATTTCCAATACTGCGTCGTCTGCCAACAATTCGACGGCGGTGGGTATGTCGAGCGCATGCAACGCCCCGAGCCAACGCTCCGCCAGATCCTGCACCTCAGACATCAAACGCCTCCCTAGCGATCGCCGGCGCCGGCGGCGACGAACAGGACGCCGGCGGTGACACCGCCCCGAACGTATCAGCGGCCGAAAAAGAGAGCAAGCGATTACTTACATATATCAGGCAGGGCTGATGCTCGAGCCTAGGAGTCGCCAGATTCCCGCGTCGACGATCTTCGGTACCGTCGTCAGTGGTCTGATGATCCGCTCGAGCGGATCGATCAAGCGGTGGACACAATGTGGAGCTCGCCGTTCGGCGGGTGACCACATCCCGGAGAGCGTGCCCTGCGTGGCCCTTCGTCGGGTGCTGGGTTACGGGGGGCGCGGGTTCCGAGTCAGAACATTTCCGGATCTGATCCCCCTCCGTCCACGACGATCCGCTGGCCAGTGATGTAGCTGCCGTCCTCACTGGTGAGAAAGGCAACCGCCGCGGCGACATCGTCCGGCTGACAGACATGCCCGAACGGGAAGCGCGTATGCAAGTCGGAAAGTTTCTGGCCCGCATGGACTGCGTGAACAAGCCGGGCGCCCATATCGGTGTCTACCAGCCCTGGGGCAACGATGTTGGCGCGAATCGCACTGCCACGCTCTTCGCGGGCGAGAGTTCGTATCGCGACTTCCAGGGCTGCTTTCGCCATGGTGTATGGCGCGGCGTTGGCGGGGGCGTCGGTGACCGTGGTGCTGGAGATGGCAACGATATCCCCGCGGACGGCCTGGCGAAGGCCGGGCAGCAGCCGGCGAATCATATGGAGCGGGCCAAAGGTGTGAATGCGGAGCAGCTGGTCGAACTCGGACAACGGCGAGTTGGCGACCGTGTTTCCGCGGCTCGCGGAGCCTGCGTTGCTCACTAGGAGATCGACGGCCCCGAACCGCTCTGACACGGCGTCGCACATCTGGTCCACCGCGTCGAAGTCGTCCATCGATGCCTGAAACGCGGCCGACGTGCCGCCACCGTCGGTGATTTGCGCAACGACAGCGGACGCCGCCTGCGCATCGCGTTGATAGTGCACGGCAACGCACGCACCTTCGTGGGCGAGTCGGCGCGCAACACCGGCCCCCACACCCCGTGAGCCACCTGTCACTAGGGCGACACGACCGGTCAATCGGTTGCTCATGTGCTAACAGCCCCCTTCTCACGCTGCGCTACCCGGCGCCGCAGTTGCGCTTCGAGACTACATATCAGTGAGTGCTTACACCCGCGATGCCCAGTACCTCAGCGCCGCCGAAGACAACGGCCTTGAAAGAAGTAAGCACTCACACGTATGCTGAATATATGACTCAGCCAACGGTCGACACCGAGACGGCGTCGGCGTACGTCGAACGTCAGGCACTCGAATTGGTCAGCCGGCACGATCCGCGATCGATGAGCCGGCGGCACTTTCTCGGGGCCTGGTTTGACGCGGGGCTCACGTGGGTTCATTTCCCCAAGGGTCTCGGCGGTCTTGGTGTTCCGCGCGGCCTTCAGGCATCCGCCGATGTGGTCCTGCACGACGCCGGCGGCACGCATCCATTCACGTTGAATCCCATCGGGTATGGAATGGCGGCCCCCACAATCGTGGAGCACGCGCGACCCGAGCTCACACATGAATTACTGCGTCCCCTCGCTAGCTGCGAACACATCTGGTGCCAACTCTTTAGCGAGCCAGGGGCGGGCTCAGACCTTGCGGGCCTCGCGACCATGGCGGTGCGCACTGGTGATGACTGGGTGGTGAATGGCCAAAAGGTCTGGACAAGCGGAGCTCAAGTCGCTCGCTACGCACTGCTGCTCGCACGCACCGACCCTGATGTGCCGAAGCACAAGGGGTTGACCTACTTCATCCTTGACATGCACGCTCCGGGTGTCGACGTTCGGCCGCTCCGGCAGATGACCGGTCACTCAGAGTTCAACGAAGTCTTTCTGTCCGAAGTCCGGATACCGGATACTCACCGACTCGGGCCAACGGGCGACGGATGGCGAGTCGCGATGACGACGCTCATGAACGAGCGATCGGCGATCGGGGGCGGATCATCCCTTCGCGGGGCAGGCTCCATCTCTGATGCAATGGTGCTCTGGCGTGAAAGACCGGACAAGCACACGGCTGTACTTCGAGATCGGCTCGCAAGGTTGTGGACTCGGGCTGAAGTTCAGCGCATCACCGGACAGCGTGCGCGCGCGACCTCAAAGCTCGGTTCGCCGGGCCCAGAAGGTGCGATCTCGAAGCTTGTATCGGCGGAGCTAAATCAGGCCGTTTACGAGTTCTGTATGGATCTGCTTGGAGTGGAGGCCAGCCTGCACGATGACTACGGCGCGATCGATTCGTTGCGCAGAAGCGATGCGTTTTCCTCCGTCCAGCACTTATTCCTGCGCTCGCGTGCGAACACCATTGAGGGAGGCACCTCTGAGGTGCTTCGAAACATCCTCGGTGAGCGAATCCTTGGATTACCTGGAGATTTGCGAGCGGACTCCGGAAAAGCTTGGAAGGAGATAGCCCGTGGCTGAGCCGCTACCGGGATACGCACCCACTGTTGAGCAGGAAGAGTTACGTGCTTCCCTTCGGAAGTTTTTGGCGTCCACGACATCTGAAAGCGCTGTTCGAACACTCGTGGACACATCGGATGGCTTCGACCGAGCTACCTGGATCCGCCTTGGCTCTGAGATAGGAACGTTCGGACTCTCTGTGCCCGAGGATCTGGAGGGGGCCGGCGCCGGGCTGGTGGAACAGGCGATCGCCTGCGAGGAGTTCGGACGAAGTTTGCTGCCCGGACCCGTATTCGGGACGGTCGATCTTGCTATTCCACTGCTTTCCGCTCTCGGCGGCGACCAAGTGCTCCCGTCGGTGATTCGCGGTCAAAGCACGGCCGCCGTCGCCTTACCGCACAGCGGCATGGAATTCGATGCACAGTCGATCAGTGTTGGGGAATCCGGCGGACTCCTGACGGGTGAACTACCCCAAGTCGTCGACGGTAGCGCCGATTTGCTAATCGTGGCAGCGAAGCGTTCGGAAGGTTTTGGTCTGTTCCTCGTGGACGGCGCCGATCGAGTAAAGCTTCCAACGCTCGACCAGACACGGCGTCAGGCGCGGGTCTCGTTCGACGGTGTTCAAGGCCGCTTGCTTGCAGAGGGAGCTGATGCCCACGACGCTATCGAACGTGCGCTCTGGGTAGGCACAACGCTTTTGGCGGCGGAGCAGGTTGGCGGCGCCCAAAGACTGCTAGACATGTGCGTCGATTACGCGGGAACGCGTAGGCAGTTCGGTAGACGAATCGGTTCGTTCCAAGCGATAAAGCACAGGTGCGCCGACATGTTAGTGCTTGTGGAACATGCACGGTCGGCGGCGTATCACGCGGCCGGTTCACTTCAGACAGCCACGGACAATCCCCGGCTTGTCGCGAGCATCGCAAAGGCAACCTGCTCACAAGCCTTTCTGTCTGTCGCTAACAGCGCGATTCAGATTCACGGAGGTATCGGATTTACCTGGGAGCATCCAGCACACCTCTACCTCAAACGTGCAGTCACCGATGCAGCACTTCTCGGTAGCGCTGACGAGCATCTAGATCGAATAGCTTCGATCGTGATCGACCGTTCTCAAGACGTTGCTTAGCCCGACGAGAGTTGGAACGCGGCCAAGGCGCGGATGAAATCCTCGGGAGGAAGCAATATTCCGACATTATCGATGATCTGGCGCCAGGTAAACCTGTGATTCGTCCGCGAAAACGTTGAGGCAGAGGTTGTCTCGGCAGAGCTCCAACGATGTGTCTGGTAGCTTTTGCGACAGGGCATACGTTTGGGTTCAATCATGACCTACCGCGTCACCGATTCGTCCTGTGGGCGGTGGACGAGGACGTTGCAGAGACTTCCCCGGGTAGCGGTTTGTAGCTCCACCCAGGAATTCGGGTACGGATCGGGTACAAACCGGGCTGGAATCGGGCGGAATCGAATGACTGTCGTGCATAGTCGTTTTGGCTGATCGCCAGAGCGTTGCAGGAAGGGTTTGATGGTCGTTGCCGACGCGGGGGCCGAATGCGCGAATGTGCCGCCTCTGGGGGTCGCCATAGGTGTCGCGTAGTCGGAGGATTCCTTGGATGGCCCGTAGGCGGTGCAGAGCGTTCACCGTCGACAACTCGTCAAATGACCTTGGCGGCAACGGTATCAGCGCATCTCGCTCGATCGCGGTGAAAACTGATGCCGGTGTCTGACCGTCCAGGCTCCGATGCTTGTGCCGTCGGTAGACGTCGGTAGCCCACCGGACTGCGTCGCCCTGCATCTGGGCCAGGGAGGCGAATTCCCGGCCCGCGAAAGAAGGATTGACTTCAGATTAGGTGCCCTCTAACGTATAGAAGTTAGTGCTTACTGGTTTCAGATGACGGGCCAAACCAAGTGGATGTGAACCTGTTCGACGATGCGGTCAGGAAAGATCCGTGCTCCCTGTGCTGGGTGGCCCAGGCCCATGCTCCCAACCAGCCCCAAACCCCTTGACAGCCGCGCGGGCCGGTCGCTGATCACCACTGCAGGCGTAATCGAAGAGGATAGTTATGGCGGATTTGACGGGCCAGGTAGCGCTCGTGACTGGCGCTGGGTCGGGAATTGGCGCCGCGACTGCGAGCGAGCTCGCCAAGGCTGGCGCGAAGGTGTGTTGTGCGGACGTTAACGAGTCGGCCGCCGCCCGCGTCGCCGAAACCATCGGCCAGGCAGGAGGCGATGCGTTCGCCTTCGCAGTCGACGTCGTAGACGTTGCGGAGAACGAGGCGATGGTTGCGGCCATCGTGCAGAGATTCGGCGCGCTACACATCGCGCACCTCAACGCCGGTATTGAGACGGTCGGCACCATCTTCAAAACGACACCAGAGCAATGGGATTCAGTGCTCAACGTGAATCTGCGGGGTACGTTCCTTGGGCTGAAGTTCGCGGGCCAGCAGATCGTTGCGTCTGGGGGTGGTTCCGTCATCATCACCTCATCTGGTGCGGGACTGCTGGGCGCTGCCGGAGGCTCGGCCTACACGGCAAGCAAGCACGGAGTTCTCGGGCTGATGAAGTGCGCTTCGGCCGAGCTGGCGCCGCTCGGCGTCCGGGTCAATGCGATCTGCCCAGGGATCATCGACACGCCGATGCTAGGGCCAGCGCACGCTCAGGATGAAGTCCTCGCGTCACTCGGCGCGAGCCATCCCATCGGACGGGTCGGCACGACCGTCGAGGTCGCGAAACTCGTCGTGTTCCTCGCCGGCGCAGACGCGTCCTTCATAACCGGATCCGCGATTCCTGTGGACGGGGGCGTGACCAGCGTTTTTGGGAGCTTTACCAAAGAGCTTCGGTTGGCTCCTGCCGCAGACGCACGAGGACGAAGGTAGGAAGCGCTATGGCGTACGACGATTACGACATCGAGGTCGTGAAATCGGCTTGGATCGGCTCGATCGTCGCCCGCAGCGAAGGTAGGTACCCAGTCGAGTACGACGCGATTCGGCGGTATTGCAACATGATCCACGACGACAACCCGCTATATCTGGACCCGGACGCGGCGCGCGAAGGCCCCTATGCGGCGGTGATCGCACCAGGCCCGTTGCTGCCGTACTTCGCCGGTGACGGGCCATGGCCTCGGAAGCCGAAGACGGGCGCTGCGCGCCCAGGCTGGACCTACGGCGTACCCACCCCGGGCGATCGCGGGATCAACCTCGAAGTGTCGTGGGAGTACCTGCAACCAGTTCGGGTAGGGGATCGACTCTCGTCGGAGACGCGAATCGCCGACATCTTCTTCAAGCCGATCAAGATCGACCCTCTGGCCGTGTGCATCGTCACCGAGGCGCGTTTGACCAATCAGCATCATCGGGTCGTGGCCGAGGGTCGCAACTCGGTGCTGGTGCACCGGTCGAAGCGTCAGATCGCAGCCGACGGGGGCTCTGATGAATAGGCGTGTGGATTCGAAGGCAATCGCAGTGGCCGAGTGGGCTGATGCCGAGGTCGGACAACTCCTCGCGGGCGCCCAGGTGACTGTCGATTGGAATACGGTCGTCATGCAGGTCAGCGGTTCTCAGGACTGGAACCGGGTTCACCACGATCCCGACTTCGCTCAGGCCAGCGGTCACCCTTCGATATTCCTGAACACGGGTTGGACCAGCGCCATGCTGTTCAAGGTCGCGTCGGACTGGATCGGGTCGTCGGGTTGGGTCCAACGTTTCGACTTCCGGATGCGCCAGATGAACGCGTTCGGCGACACTGTGTCTTCCGGCGGGCAAGTGCGCGACAAACGAATGGATCCCGAGGGCCGTCCAGTGGTGGAGCTCGATTTGTGGCTGGAGAACGACCGGGTGGGTCGGACGACGGTTGCTTCCGCGACGGTCGTACTTCTGACCTCAATAGGAGGAGTCGAGTGACCGGCCACCAAGAGAAGGTGGATGGCCGCATGCCAGTCCTGGTGGGGATTGGGCTACAAAGCCAACGGGAGCCGGAACCTTTCGATGCGGACGAACCACTTTCGCTCATGCGGCGATCGTGTGCCGAAGTGGCGCGCGACACCGGTGTGGCCACGGTGCTCAGCGAAATCGACCGCGTCTACGTGCCAAAAGGGCGTTGGCGCTACCGGGATCCAGGCCGCGCAATTGCGACCTCGTTCGGGTCACACAACGTTCATTCGGTGCTTGCCCGCGTCGGAGTCCTGCAGGAGTCGCTCATCGCGGACGCGTGTAACAACATCGTCGCCGGCTCAGCGGACGTCTGCCTCGTCGTGGGAGGAGAGGCAGCCTTTCGCCTTCTGTGCGCCAGCAAGCGAGGTGACGAACTACACGACGAGCAGCAGGACACCGAACCCGACGAGACCTGGAGAGCGGACTCGCCGATTATGAATCCCGCTGAGATCGCGTCCGGCCTGGGGGAGGACGCCGTCGGGTACTACGCCATCATCGCCGCGGCGGCGCGCGCGGCGCGCGGCTGGTCGATCCGCGACGACATGGCCGCCACCGCCGCGTTGTACAGCGAACTCAGCGAGATTGCGGCTCGCAATCCCCATGCCTGGAAACGCTCACCGATTGCTGCCGGAGCAGTGGACCACGATTCATCGACCAACTCCATGCTGGCGTTTCCCTATCGCAGTGAGCACGCCAGTCGTTGGAGCGTAGACCAAGCATCGGCGCTGATCTTCACGTCAGTCGAGAAAGCCCGGGAGCTCCAGATCGATCCGGCCCGGTGGGTCTATCCGGTGTCGAGCGGCGTTTCCAATGCGATGGTTCCGCTGTCACAACGAGTCGTCCTGGGAGAAGCGCCAGGTGCCGAACTAGCCGCGTCAGCCGCGCTCGATCACGCCGGAACATCGGCGCGCTCGCTCGACCTGCTTGAGCTCTATTCGTGCTTTCCCAGCGCAATCCAATTACACGCGAAGGCCCTAGGCCTATCGTCTTCGCGGCCTGCTCCATCAATTACTGGCGGAATGCGTTATGCTGGTGGCCCTTTCAATAACTTCGTGCTGCACGCGACTGCTCAACTCGCCCTCGCGTTACGTCAAACAGGGCGGACCGGCTTGGTCTCGTCGGTGTCCGGTGTACTGACCAAGCAGGCATTCTCAGTGTGGTCGGCAACGGTTCCACACCAACACTTCCGATCAATCGACGTGTCGGAGGCTGTGCTCTCGGTGTCCCCTCCCCGTCAGCTTGCAGAGGACTATGCCGGTGCCGCCTCGATCCTCGGCTACACAGTGCTGGCGAGCCGGCGTGATCGTGCGGCAAGGGCGGTCGTGATAGCTGAATCGCCCGATGGTCGACGCGTGGTCGCATGGACTGACCACGACTCGGTGGTTCAAGCGATGACGGCCGAGGAGTTTTGCGGGCGCCTCGCATTCGTCGACCACGACGGGACATTCGAGGTCCGCGAGGATCCAGTGGCAGCGGGGGCCCGGTGAATTCAACGCGCCCGCTCTCTGACCACTGGGGCACGCAGGTCGTGCGGCTTGGCGGACAGCCGCCGTACCTGGCGTATGCGAATCGTTGGCGTACGGTTCGCGGTTTTCTCAGCGATGCCCGGCGATGGGGCGATCAGGAGTACTTGATCGAGAACGAACACCGGCTCACCTTTAATCAGTTCCTCGATCGCGTCGAGAGCACGAAGTGGATGCTTCGCGATGAACACGGGGTCAAGCGCGGCGATCGGGTGTTATTGCTCGGCGCGAACAGTGTGGACTGGATCATTGCGTTCTTCGCGGTGCTGGCATCGGGCGCAACGGTTGTGAGCGGAAACGCCTGGTGGAGTCGAAAAGAACTCGATCATGCGCTGTCCGTGGCGTCGCCAGTGCTGGTAATCGCGGACGGTCGTAGGGGGACGCTGATTCCGGCCGGATGGCAGGTCATGAGATTGCCGCTCGAGCTGCCCGCTACACAAACGATTCCGCAGGACGTTGACGTCGAGTCGCAGTTCGACGAGGAGTTGCCGGCAATCATCCTGTTCACCTCGGGCACCACCGGCGCACCCAAAGCGGCGACACTGTCACATCGATCGGTCATCGCAAACCAGCAGAATTTCCTCGTTGCGACGAGGCGACTCCCTTCGGAACTTGCGGCCGACCACCAAGGCGCCATTGCCTTGATCACCGTTCCGCTGTTCCACATGGGCGGGATCCAGTCGATCCTCGCCAGCTTGCTGACGGGCGGCAAGCTAGTACTCCACGTGGGGCGCTTCGACGCCCCGACGATCCTTCGGCTCATCCAGACCGAGAAGATTCAGTCGTGGGGTGGCGTGCCAACCATGATCGGTCGGGTCATCAACCACCCGGATTTGGTCGCGTGGGACACCTCGAGCCTGCGGTCCGTCACGGTGTCCGGAACCCATGTGAGCCCCCAGTTGTTCGAGCAAGTTCGCCACGCATTTCCAACGGCTCGGCGTAACGCGGGAACCATTTACGGAATGACGGAAACAGGAGGGACCCTCACCGCTGCCACAGGCAAGGATCTGGAATCTCGACCCGGCACTGTCGGTCGCCCCTTTCCCGTCGTGGAGTTGAAGATCGAAAACCCCGACGAGTCAGGCAATGGAGAGATCGTGGCCCGGTCTCCGACCAACATGACGGGGTACCTCGGGAGTTCGGAACCCTCTGTCGTCGATTCCGCGGGCTGGCTTCATACCGGTGACACCGGTCGAATCGACGATGAGGGTTACTTGTTCGTCGAGGGCCGGATCAAAGACGTCATCATTCGTGGTGGTGAGAATATCGCCAGCGCCAACGTGGAAGCGGCACTCAGCGAACATCCAGCGGTCGCGGAAGTAGCCGTTGTTGGTTTGCCGGACGACGAGTTCGGCGAAGTCGTCGCTGCCGTAGTGGTGCTGTGTGAGGGCCTTGAAGTGACAACCGAGGACCTGAAAGCGTTTGCCGCCGACAGATTGGCCTACTTCGAGGTTCCCAGCCGTTGGTGGTTGAGGCGCCAACAGTTACCGACCAACGCGACGGGCAAGGTCGTTAAACAATCGCTGCGCGAAGGTTGGCCGAAAAATGACCAGCGGAACGGGGCGTTCACATGAGTACTGCGATGCCGGCGGAGGCGTCGCAGGCGGGATTCGTATCGGGAGACACCTTTTATCCGCGAAGCCAGATGCTTGCCAGCGCTGCGCGAGCGGCGACCGGGCTGGCATCCCGTGGCGTCGGCCCCGGGGACAGCGTTGCGTTTCTCATGCGCAACGATGTCCCGATCCTGGAACTGACCGTCGGCGCCGGCCTCTTGGGTGCGGTCACCGTTCCCATCAATTGGCATCTCAAGGGCGCCGAGATCGAGTACATCCTCACGGACTGCGGCGCGTCCGTGCTCGTCGCGCATGCCGACCTCGTCGGCCCGATCCGTGAGGTGATCCCGACTTCTGTGCAGGTGATCACCGTCGACACCCCAGCGCACATCGGACGCGCCTACGAAGTTGCCCCTGGCGTGCGCGTCGCGCCCGCGGGCGACGTTCGGTGGCTGGACTGGATCGGTTCACACGAGCCGTGGGACGGACCGGTTGGGGATTCGCCGCGCAGCCTGATCTACACGTCTGGCACCACAGGACGTCCCAAAGGAGTGCGCAGGCAAGCCGCTACCATGGGGCAGCGGGCCGCGTTCGCTAGCGCCGCGCGGCAGACGCTGGGTTTGACCGAAGCCAGCAGGACCATCATCACCGCACCCATGTATCACAGCGCCCCAAACGCCACGGCGATGTTCGCGCTACAGATTGGGGCAACGGCGGTACTGCAGTCCCGTTTCGACGCGGAGGACCTGCTTAGGCTGATCGACCGTCATCAGATAACCGCTCTGCAATTGGTTCCTACGATGTTCGTGCAACTCTTGAATTTGCCGGACGACGTGCGTAGTCGCTACGACCTGAGCTCCCTGGCGCACGTGGTGCACACCGCCGCCCCGTGTCCGCCCGATATCAAACGTCGGATGATCGAGTGGTGGGGACCGGTGATCTACGAATTCTATGGATCCACTGAAGCCGGAGCCGTCACGTTCTGCTCCAGCGAGGAGTGGCTCGCGCACCCCGGAACGGTGGGGCGTCCCGTCGACGGTGCCACGGTCAAGATTCTCGATGACAATGGGCGGGAGCTGCCTGCCGGAGCCATCGGTGACGTTTATTCCCGACACGAAGCGTTGTCCGAGTTCAGTTACCACGGCGATTTGCCGACTCCTGACCAGGTGGACTCCCTGGTGTCCTCTGGGGATGTGGGTTATCTCGATCAGGATGGATTTCTCCATATCTGCGACCGCAAGGTCGATATGGTCATCCTCGGCGGCACGAACGTCTACCCGGCGGAAATCGAATCTGTTCTCGGTGGCATGCCGGACGTGGCTGACTGTGCGGTGTTCGGCGTTCCCGATGAACGCCTCGGCGAGGTTCTGGCCGCGGTGATTCAGCTGACTCCCGGTAGTTCCGTCGGCGCCGACGACGTCACGACATTTCTTCGCGAGCGCATCGCCAACTTCAAAGTGCCCAAGGTCATTGAGTTTCGGGCAGAGCTTCCGCGGGAGGATTCGGGCAAGATCTTCAAGCGCCGGCTTCGCGACGCATATTGGCAGGCACACGAGCGGATGGTCTAGTCCCTCGAGTCAATCTGAACACCGGCAGCTACTTGGTCGGGGACTACGCGGGCCTCCCAATGAAGAGAGTAGGTACTTGCTATCTATTATCGGCACCGGTACCGTCGGGTCGTGACCTGGCGGGCGGCCGCAGGAGACGGGGAGAACCCAATCCATCCGGGCGGCGTAGTGAGAACTGACTATTTCGGCTGGGAGGCTGTGGCATGACGACGCAGGAGACAACGACGACCGAATCGCTTAACGACGAGGTCGCCCAGGATGCGGGGGCGCCGTCACCGACGATGTCCCTCGACGAGGCCATCTACACGACGAGGGCCATGCGGAGGTTGCGCACCGACCCTGTGCCCCCGGAGCTGCTGTCGCAGATCGTCGAGGCGGCGACCATGGGTCCGTCGGGAAACTTCATGCAGAACTGGCGCTTCTACGTCGTCACCGATCGCGACCAGGTCGGCAAGCTCGGCGACTTGTGGAGCCAGATCTATGAACGGGTCCGGCATCGAGGCGACCAGCTTCCCGAGACTCTGCTCAAGTCCTGCGAGTACATGATCGCGCACTTCCGCGACGTCCCAGCGGTCGTGCTTGCCGGAGCCACAAACTTTCCCGGACGCGACGCCAACTTGGTATTGACGGCGACGTGGTATGCGAGCATCCTCCCGTCGGTGCAGAACCTGATGCTCGCGGCGCGCGCGCGGGGCCTCGGAACCACACTCACCACCCTGCTGCTCGCCGCGCACGACGACGTTCTCGACATCCTCGGCGTCGATGACGACGTCACCTTGGTCGCCTGCATCCCGCTCGGCTACCCAAAAGGGCGATTTGGCCGGCCGGCCCGAAATCCCGTCGATGCTGTGGCGCGCCTCGACGGTCGCCCTCTGCCGCCACCCGCGATCACCTACCACGAGCCTGCGCCGCTCGGACAGTCCACGCCCTCGGCGACGGGCAGCTGACAACACCATCTCGCCGATGTCATGACGGTCTCCGGGTCCGCGGCCCTGTTAGTCATCGCGGGGATCGGGCCTTACTGACCGGGCTGCTCCGGCACGGGCTGGCGCTGGCGTGCGACGCCGTAGAGAATTAACTGCGACAACTCGGCGATGATCTCGTCCCTACTCGGGCGCCGGCCGTTACCTGCCGGCATCAACCAGTCCTCGAAGAGCGCCATCGACATGATCATGCCGACGAAGCCGCGGTTGGCCACGAACACGTCGATCGGCTCGAGAGCACGGGCTTGGATAAAGTCCTTCTCGCTCCATCGCGCCAGCGTGTCGATGGCTTCAATGAACAGCGGAGCCTTCTCGAGGCTGACTACTTCGGGATCGAACACGCTTGTGGCGATGTAGGTGATCATCAATCCGCGGTTGTCGCGGAAAAGATCGTAGAAACTCCCGATCAGCTCAGATGCAAGCTGTTCAGGCGACGCGATGTGCCAGTCATTGGCGCGTTGATTTTTCCAGTCACTAATGAACTGCGTGAACGGCCCCAAAGTGACCTCGGAGAACAGCGCTGCTTTGGAGCCGAAGTTTCGAAACAGCAGCGCTTCGGCCACGTCTGCCCGTTCAGCAATCATTCGGGTCGTCGTGCGCGCGTACCCCGACTCTTCGAACAATTCTCTCGCGGCCTGCAGGAGCAGCCGTCGACCCTCGCCTGGAGCACGCCGAGCGTGGCGCGTTTGCTCAGCCCCAGGTGATCCGTCATTTGTCGCTATTTTGTCAGCCACTCGATGCCCACCTCGACAGGTCGTTTTGTTTGCCTGAGGTACATGGTAAGTGCTTACGATCAACTGGATGTCTACATTCAGCTTCAGGCGCCGCTGTGAGCGCCAGCTTCGTCTACCAGTGACCGCGGAATGTTGATCGTCTTGTGCTCGAGATAGGTGGCGATTCCCTCGGGCCCGAACTCCCTACCGTAGCCAGAACTCTTTCGTCCCCCAAACGGAGCGTCCGAGTTGAGCGTGAACGAGTTGACCGAGACGGTGCCCGTGATGAGTCGCTTGGCAACTTCCACGCCGGTCTGGGGATCACTGGTGTACACCCCGCCGTGCAAACCGTAGGGGGAATCGTTGGCCAAGGCGATTGCCTCGTCGACGCCGTCGTAGGGAATCACGACGACGACTGGTCCGAAGATCTCCTCGCGTGCGACCCGCATACTGTTGTTGACACCGGAATATACGGTCGGCTCTACGTAGTAACCCCGGTCGAGGTCGCCAGGTCGAATTCCTCCAGCCTCAAGCACCGCACCCTCGGCTTCGGCCAGACGGAGATAACCTTCAACGCGGTCGCGTTGTCGCGACGAGACTAGCGGACCGACGTCGGTGCCCGGCTCGAACGGATCTCCTACCCGCAGCTTCTTCGCCGCCGCCGAGAAGCTGTCCACAACTTCCTGGTAACGCGTCCTTGGGGCGAGCACCCGGGTGAGCGCGGCGCACACCTGACCGGCGTTGTAAAAGGCGCCCGCAGACATCGACGGCATCGCTACGTCCAGATCGACATCCTCGAGAACGATGGCGGCAGACTTTCCGCCGAGCTCCAGGCATGCGCGTTTCAGCTGCCGCCCACACGTCGCGCCTATTTCCCGTCCCGCCGAGGTGCTCCCAGTGAATGACACCTTGTCGACGCCGGGGTGTGAAACCAAATGCTCTCCAACGGCCCTGTCGCCAGGCACGATGCTCAATACTCCAGCGGGAAGGCCGGCCGCATAAAGTGCGTCTCCGAGATAGAACGCACTGACCGGTGTCTCCTCCGCGGGCTTCAGGACGACCGTGCAGCCAGCGAGTAGGGCGGGGATGATCTTGAGGATGCTGAAGTAAAAAGGGGCGTTCCAGGCAATTATTGCAGCGACGACGCCCACCGGCTCCTGTTCGACGAGAGCCCAGCCTTGACGTCCCTTGCGTGCGGTCTCCCGCGATACTTCGGCGGAGTAGCGCACAAATGCCTTCGCCATCCCTAATGCTCCTGGCACCTGCTGCCCGACCGAGTCGGCGAAAGGTGCCCCCATCTCCTGAGTGACCAGGGTGGCGATCTCGCTCGTCGATTGGGCAAGTAGCCGAACCGCTCTGAGGACCACCTCCGCACGTTCGTCTGGCGACATTCGCGGCCACGGCCCTGTGTCGAACGCGGTCCGAGCCGCTGTCACCGCGAGATCGATGTCCGAGGTCTCCGCACGTCGAACTTCGGTGACCACCTCCTCGGTCGACGGCGAAATCACTGCGAGCCACTCGGATCCCTCGCCACGCCAGTCCCCGCCAATGAGCAATTCGCTGCGGTCGTACTTCACAGGTCTCCTCCAGGTTATCGCACCTAGTCGATAGTATATAGTAAGCACTTACACATCTCACGATGGGTGACCGGTGCCGCAGGGACAGCCGTAGTGCAGAAGTGATCCTGCTAATTCTCAACGGCCAAGGAGTCAGTCATATGTCGCAGGAAGTGCTCGTCGTCGATGACCCATTGCCGGGTGTGCGTCGGCTGACGCTCAACCGCCCCGAGAAGCGGAACGCTCTGAGCGACGATCTTCGACTCGCATTGTTCGAGTCGTTGCGGGCAGCGGACAACTCACGTGACGTCTCGGTCATCGTGATTCGCGGTGCAGGCGACTGCTTCTCAGCGGGATACGACCTGGAAAAGTGGGTTCAGCCCGTTGAGCGGCACACCGCAAAAGTCGACGGCTGGTGGCCGAGGCACGTCGTCGCCGGTTGGTTTGAAATGTGGGATCTAGCCACACCGGTCGTGGCGCAGGTCCACGGTTGGTGCCTGGCCGGCGGCTCGGAGTTGGCGGCCGCGTGCGACATCGTCTACATCGCCGACGACGCGAGAGTCGGATACCCACCCGTCCGTTCGATGTCGACGCCCGACATGGTCTGGCAGCCTTGGTTACTGGGTATGCGCCGCGGAATGGAGGCTTTGCTTACTGGGGACTGGATCTCTGGAGCGGAGGCCGCTGAATTGGGATTCGCCACGCGGAGCTTTCCGCCAGCCGAACTTGAGAGTGCCGTGCTGAACATCGCCGAGCGGGTGAGCAAGGTTCCATCCGACATTCTGGCCGTCAACAAGCGCGCGTGTCATCGATCAATGGAGGCAGCCGGGATCCGAACGGGCATGCGAGCATGCGCGGAACTCAATGCCCTTGGGTTCCACCAACGATCATCCAAGGACTTCATGAGATCCATGGCGGCCAACGGCGTCCGCAATAGCTTGTCGGGCCGCGACAAGACCTTCGGCGACTATCGGGAACAGGGCGAGCAGGCGTCGGTGACTGAGCACGATGTCTGATTTCGCCTCGGCATGGGGCACCCGGATAGTCACCGAGCAGGTACTCGGCGTGCCAGGCAGTGTCTTCGAATGCCGTCCACGCTCGGTCGCTGATCTCCTCGTCAATGCACATCGGTTCGGCGACCGGCCGCATGTCATCCAAGGCGAGCTGCGCCTGACATTCGACCAATTGCTAGGGACGACGGCCTCATTCGCTGAACAGCTTCGAGGGCGCTTCTCGTTGACTCGAGGCGATCGTGTTCTGCTCCTTGGCGCGAACTCGATCGAGTGGATCGCCATGTTTTGGACGTGCGTGAGTCAAGGGTGGGTGGTCTGCACCGGCAACGCGTGGTGGAGTCGTGACGTCATCGCCGAGGTCATCGGAATGATGGATCTGCGACTCGTCGTTGCCGACGAACGTCGGCTACCTCTGGTGCCCAACGACGTCGCGAGCGTTAGCTTCGACGAGCTGGCACTTTCCGGAGCCGGCTCGGATGCGAGCCGCGTGGTCGATGTCGATGAAGACGACCCCGCGGTCATCGTCTTCACGTCAGGAACGACCGGAACTCCGAAAGGCGCAGTACTCAGTCATCGCAATCTGATTGCCTCGACCCAGAACACGCTGGTCAGTTCGCATCAACTCCCCGCCCGAGGGACGTCACGGCAGCGCACCTCCCTCTTGTCGGTACCGCTGTTCCACGTCGGCGCGGTTCAACAGCTGCTGTTGTCGATCTTCGCCGGTGGAACCATGACATTCCTGAAGGGACGTTTCGACCCTCGCGAGGTGATTCGGCTCTTACGAGAGGAGCAGATTGTGGCGTGGTCAGCGGTGCCAACCATGGTGTCGCGCACGCTGGATGCGATGGAAGCGACCCCGGGTGCTTCCGGCGACAAGCTTGCGCTGCGCTCGCTCACCATGGGCGCAGCCCCGGTTGCCGGTGTCCTCTGGGAGCGTGTCAACGCGTGCTTTCCAGACGTCAAACGAGGGGCGGCCGTGTCGTACGGCCTCACTGAAGCCGCCGGAGCGGTGACAGCGGCTGTCGGGCAGGATCTGGCGGACCGGCCAGGCTCGGTGGGCAGGCCACTGCCGACCATCGAGCTGGCCGTCGACAAGCCGGACGCTGAAGGCGTCGGCGAGATCCTCGTCCGCGGGCCCACCGTGATGCTCGGCTACTGGAACGAGCCGAACTCGTCAGTCATCACCTCGGACCGGTGGTTGCGGACCGGAGACCTTGGGCGGATTGACGCCGATGGCTACCTGTACCTGACCGGTCGAGGGAAGGACGTCGTGATCCGAGGTGGTGAGAACATCTCGGCCCGCCGCGTCGAGGCGAGACTGCAAGAGCATCCGGCCGTGCTGGACGTCGCCGTGATTGGACTACCACACGCCGATCTCGGTGAGGAAGTTGCTGCCGCGGTCGTGCTCCGAATCAATGCCCTGGCCACGGTGGCCGAACTCGCGGCATTCGCCACTGAAGGCTTGGCCCATTTCGAGGTGCCCACCCGCTGGTCGATCTCCCATACCGATCTCCCACGGACCGCATCGGGCAAGGTCGTCAAGCGCGAGGTAGCAGCGTCGCGCTGGGGCCTGACCGTGGAAAACCTGGGTCAGCGGCGATGGTCCCAGCACGCTGATGCGGGTGCTCGATCACCTGGGCCGGCCCGAGCGGCAGACAGTCACTCGATCACCTGGGATGGCCCGAGCGGCAGACAGTCACACCCAACAAGACAAGGAAGGTCCTGATATGCCCAAGGCAGTGCTCATCGTCTACACGAACCCCATCAGCCCCGAGCGCGACTACGACTTCAACCATTGGTACGACGAGATCCACCTCCCTGAGGTGCTGGCCGCCGACGGCTTCGTCGCGGCATCTCGCTACCGGGTCTCCGATGCCCAGGCCAAGGGTGTGGCGACGCCGGCTCACCGGTATGCGTCCGTCTACGAGGTCGACACCGCAGACCTGCAGGGCGCGCTCGACGCGCTGCTGCGATCCGCAAGGGACCTCGACATGGGCGACTCCCTCGACCTCTCGACTGCGTCGGCGGTGCTCTGGGAGGAAATCACGCCCCGCCTTGCGGTCAGCGGACGCTAGCTAAGCGATCCGGGAGGTCGACATGGAAGAGCACCGTTTCGAAACATTGCTGGTTGAACCCGTCGGTCCTGCTGTCGTGCTTACGATCAACCGCCCGCGGTCGTTGAACGCGCTCAACAGGACGTTCCTTCGTGAACTGTGCGAGATCCTCGACGAGATCGCTGCCGACCCTCACGTGCGCGCTGTCGTCCTCACGGGCGCAGGTCGCGGGTTTTGCTCAGGCATCGACTTCTCCAACGGACCAAATGAGGCACATGTCGCCAGCGACGTGAGAGAGGTGTTGCTGCGCGCATTCCGGACAGGATTTGCCCAGCTGATTCCACGGCTCACGTCGTTGCCCCAGCCTGTGATCGCGGCGGTGAACGGTCCCGCCGCCGGTGCCGGGCTCGCACTGGCCCTCGCAGCCGATATCCGAGTGTGCAGTGAGTCGGCTCGCTTCGGCGCTTCGTTCGTGCGACTCGGCCTCTCTGGCTGTGAGCTGGGAGTGAGCTACTTGTTGCCCCGAATCGCCGGGGCGACCCTTGCGTTTGAGATGATGCTGACCGGTCGCTTCGTCGAGGCAGCCGAGGCACAGCGGCATGGTCTTGTGCTCGACGTCGTAGGCGAGGGTCATGTCGTGGAGGCGGCCCTGCAAGTGGCCACGAATATCGTCCGCAATTCACCCTTCGGTGTCTGCATGACCAAAGAGGTCATGCGCTCAAACCTCGATGCGCCGAACCTGATGGCTGCTATGCACCTGGAAAACCGTACTCAGGCCCTCTGCTTCGATAGCCCGGACGGCGCCGAAGCGAGGGTGGCCTTCATCGAGCGCCGCAAGCCCAACTTCGTTGCCACGAGAGCCACGTCTTGAGTTGCTCGCATGTCCCCATAGGGTCGGGACGACGGGGTGACATTGAATACGGTAGCGCCAGTGTCGGCAAGCACAGCGAGGCTTTTTTCGCATAGCCGGTGGGGGTGTCCTGGTCTCCCTCTTGAACGGCGTACCGGGTCGAAGTCGTCCGGTCGACCGCAATTGACTTAAAGTAAGTGCATACTATTATAGTGGACGACGACCGCGGAGCGCCCCGCCGCCGCCGGCTGGTCCGTCGATGGCACGACCCCCCGCCCGGTTGTCGGAGCCGACCACCAAGGAGAACGCGATGCCTCTTGATCCGAAAGCGCAAGCCCTGATCGACATGCTGGCGGCCGCCGGCTTCGACGGGATCGAGCACCAGCCCATCGAGACTGGCCGCCAGCTCGTCGGTACCGTCGCGGCCATGGGCGGCGAACCGCCCGACGTCGCCGAGGTCCGCGAGATCACTGTCCCTGGGCCCGCTGGCGACGTTTCGGTCCGGCTCTACCGGCCGGCCAGCGACGCGCCCCTCCCGGTCTTCGTATGGCTGCACGGCGGCGGCTGGGTGTACGGCACGGTCGATCTCGACGACACCTTCTGCCGGATCGTCGCCAACGAGGTCGAGGCCGTCGTGCTCAGCGTGGAGTACCGCCTGGCACCGGAACACCCGTATCCCGCCGCGCTCGACGACGCTGTAGCCGTGGTGAGCTGGGCGCAGGAGCACAGCGCCGCGGTAGGGGGTGACCCGAGGCGGGTCGCGGTCGGCGGCGAGAGCGCCGGCGGGAACCTGGCCGCCGGCACCGCGCTGCGCCTGCGAGATTCCGACGCGCCACCGTTGTCCCTGCAGGTCCTCGTATGCGCGATGCTCGACTCCGCGATGAGCGGTGCGTCCCACCAGGAGCACGGCGAGGGCAAGTTCTTGACCGGGTCACTGGTGGCGTGGGCCTTCGACCACTACGCCAAGGGCCACCTGCACGAGCCCTATGTGTCGCCCATGCACGCGACGGACCTGAGCGGCTCGGCCCCCGCCTTGATCCTCACCGCCGAGTGCGACCCGCTGCATGACGACGGTGTCGCTTACTGGCGGCGCCTCCGCGATGCCGGGGTGGCTGCCGAGTGGATCGACTTCGACGGGATGATTCACGGGTTCTTTGGCATGGCCACCCAGTTCCCGCAGGCCCACGAAGCGGCGGAGGCCGTGGTGCGGGCGCTCACCAAGGCGTTCGCCTGACGCCCGCGGGCGCCAGGGGGCGGAGAAGCCGTGTCCCACTTGGTTCGCATCCACTGCCCGCCGAGCAAACCGGACGATCTTCAAGCGGCGCCGGCGATATGAAGAGAGTAGGCACTTGCTATCTATCGCTCGTGAGATTACCGTGATGGTGGCCGTGTGGGCGACCGGAGGGAGCGAGGAATGGTCCTGACTTACAACATTGAGGAGTTGGGGTTCGATCCCGATGCGCTGCGCGCGCGCTACCGCGCCGAGCGGGACAAGCGGCTCCGGCCCGACGGTATCCAGCAGTTCGTCGAGCCGGCGGGTGACTTCTCCCACTACGTCGAGGACCCCTACGTCGCTCCTGGCTTCACCCGCGAGCCGCTGACCGACACGGTTGATGCGGTGATCGTCGGCGGTGGACTCGGCGGCCTGCTGGCGGGGGCACGGCTGCGAGAGGCCGGCCTCGACAGGATTCGGGTGATCGATAAGGCGGGCGACTTCGGCGGGACGTGGTATTGGAACCGCTACCCAGGGGCGCAGTGCGACATCGAGTCCTACATGTACCTCCCGTTGCTCGAGGAGACAGGCTATGTCCCCACGGAGAAGTACGCGAGGGGACCGGAGATCCTGGCCTACCTTCAGTCGGTCGCACGACATTACGACCTCTACCACGACGCGTGCTTCCAGACCGAGATCTGCGAGATCCGCTGGGACGAGGCCGATGGGCGGTGGGTCGTCACCACCAACCGCGACGACGCGATCCGTGCTCGCTTCGTGGTGATGTCGAGCGGCCCGCTGAGCTGCCCGAAGCTGCCCGCCATCCCGGGTATCAGGACATTCCAGGGGCACACGTTCCATACCAGCCGGTGGGACTACGACTATACGGGCGGTTCCTGCGAGGGCGGCCTGGACGGCCTGGCCGGCAAGCGGGTCGGGGTCATCGGCACCGGGGCCACCGCGGTGCAGATCGTGCCTCACCTCGCTGCGTCAGCCGAGCACCTCTACGTGTTCCAGCGCACCCCGTCCTCGATCAGCGTGCGGGGCAACGCCCCGACCGATCCAGGCTGGGCAGCAAGCCTGCAACCGGGCTGGCAGCGCGAGCGCATGCACAACTTCAACGCGCTCGTGTCGGGACTGCCCCAGGAGGTCGACCTCGTCGCCGACGGGTGGACCGACATCATGCGCAAGGTGGGCGGGTTTTTTGCCGGGATGCCCGGCGTCGACGTCGACATGGCCGACGTCGCCGCCGCCGTCGAGCTCGCGGACTTCCAGAAGATGGAGGAGCTGCGGGCCCGCATCGATGAGACCGTCGAGGACCCCGGTACCGCGGAGGCGCTGAAGCCCTACTACCGGATGTTCTGCAAGCGACCGTGCTTCAGCGACGACTACCTGCCTACCTTCAACCGCCCCAACGTGACCCTCGTCGACACCGACGGACGCGGTGTCGACTCCTTCACAGAGGGTGGCGCGGTGGTCGGCGACACCGAGTACGAGCTCGACTGCGTCGTGTTCGCCACCGGGTTCGAGGTCGGCACCGTGCTCACCAAGCGAGCCGGCTTCGACGTGGTGGGGCGTGACGGTGTGCGCCTCTCGCATAAGTGGGCCAAGGGGCTGTCCACGTTCCACGGCTTCCACAGCCACGGGTTCCCGAACATGTTCCACCTCGGCATCACCCAGACCGGGCTGACCGTCAATTTCCCGCTAATGCTCGACGAGCAGACGAGCCACGTCGGCCACACTGTCGCAGCCTGCCTGAAGCGGGGAGCGACCTACATTGAGGCTGACCCCGATGCCGAAGCCGAGTGGGTCGCCACGATCGACCGGCTCCAGGTCCTCAACGAGGAATTCCTCCTCGAGTGCACCCCCGGTTACTACAACCAGGAAGGCAAGCCCAGGGGTGGCCACAGCCTGCTGGCGGGCCAGTACGGCGAGGGCTCCGTGGCTTTCTTTGAGCTGTTGCGTCAGTGGCGGGAAGAAGGCCGGCTGGCGGGGCTGGTGATTCGGTGACCGCGCGGTTGGCCGGCAAGGTCGCGCTCGTCACGGGCGGGGCGCGGGGCATGGGGAAGCGCGCCGCGGACCCCAGCTCCTTGGCGAGCACCTCGCCTTCGGCATCGAGCAACGTCGGCGACTGTGACCTTGGCGCCGTTTCGCGTCGGACGAGAGCAGCTACTGCACCGGTTCGGAGTTCCCCCCCAAGGCCCACGAAGCCGCAGAGGCCGTGGTGCAGGCGCTGTGCAGGGCGTTCGCGTGACGCCGTCGGCGCCGGGCGCGGCGACTGTGCAGGTCGTGCATCTGCCAAATTCATGAAGAGAGTTAGCACTGGCTATCTATAGCTACTCGCGGTACCGTCTGGTCAAGGCCGGAAGGAGTTAGGGGATGGTTGTGACGCTGGATATTGAAGGGCTGGGTTTTGATCCGGATGCGTTGCGCGCGCGCTATCGCGCCGAGCGGGATAAGCGGCTTCGCCCCGACGGCATTCAGCAGTTCGTCGAGCCGGCGGGTGACTTCTCCCACTACGTTGACGACCCTTACGTCGCTGCTGGCTTCACTCGAGAGCCCCTGACCGACGAGGTCGATGTGGTGATCGTCGGCGGTGGGATCGGCGGGCTGCTGGCGGGGGCACGGCTGCGAGAGGCCGGCCTCGACAGGATCCGGGTGATCGACAAGGCCGGCGATTTCGGCGGAACCTGGTACTGGAACCGCTACCCGGGCCTGCAGTGCGACATCGAGTCCTACATTTACTTACCGTTGCTCGAGGAGACGGGCTACGTCCCCACGGAGAAGTACGCGAAGGGACCGGAGATCCTGGCTTATCTCCAGTCGGTCGGACGGCACTACGACCTCTATGAGGACGCCTGCTTTCAGACCGAGGTCTGCGAGATCCGCTGGGACGAGGCCGATGTGCGGTGGGTCGTCACCACCAACCGCGACGACGCGATCCGGGCTCGCTTTGTCGTGATGTCGAGCGGCCCGCTGAACCGCCCGAAGCTGCCCGGCATTCCGGGCATCAGCGCCTACCAGGGCCATACGTTTCACACCAGCCGTTGGGACTACGGCTATACGGGCGGTTCTTGCGAGGGCGGCCTGGACGGCCTGGCCGGCAAGCGGGTCGGGGTCATCGGCACCGGGGCCACCGCGGTGCAGTGCGTTCCCCACCTCGCTGCGTCAGCCGAGCACCTCTATGTGTTTCAGCGCACCCCGTCCTCGATCAGCGTGCGGGGCAACGCCCCGACCGATCCGGGCTGGGCAGCAAGCCTGCAGCCGGGCTGGCAGCGGGAGCGCATGACCAACTTCAACGCGCTCGTGTCGGGGCTGCCCCAGGAGGTCGACCTTGTGAGCGACTCGTGGACGGACATCATGCGCAACGTGTGCGTGTGGCTCATCGGTGCCGGGACGCCCGGCGTCGACGTTGATATGGCTGAGGTGGCCGCCGCCGTCGAGCTCGGGGACTTCCAGAAGATGGAGGAACTGCGGGCCCGCATCGATGAGACCGTCGAGGACCCCGGTACCGCGGAGGCGCTGAAGCCCTACTACCGGATGTTCTGCAAGCGACCGTGCTTCAGCGACGAATACCTGCCCACCTTCAACCGCCCCAACGTGACCCTCGTCGACACCGACGGGCGCGGTGTCGACCGCTTCACGCAGCGTGGTGTGGTGGTGGGCGACACCGAGTACGAGCTCGACTGCGTGGTGTTGGCCACCGGGTTCGAGGTCGGCACCGAGCCCACCAAGCGAGCCGGCCTTGACGTCGTGGGACGCGACGGGGTGCGCCTCTCGCATAAGTGGGCCACCGGGATGTCGACGTTTCACGGCATACACAGCCACGGGTTCCCGAACATGTTCCACCTCGGCATCACCCAGACCGGGTATACGCCCAACATCCCGCACATGCTCGATGAGCAGACGAGCCACGTCGCCCACACCATCGCTCACCTCCGGAAGGAGGGCGCGACCTACATTGAGGCCGACCCTGACGCCGAAGCCGAGTGGGTCGCCACGATCGACCGGCTCCAGGTTCTCACCGAGGGATTCCTCATCGAGTGCACCCCCGGCTACTACAACCAGGAAGGCAAGCCCAAGGGTGGTCACAGCCTGCTGGCGGGCCAGTACGGCGAGGGCTCCGTCGCTTTCTTCGCGCTGCTACACCAGTGGCGCGAAGAAGGCCGGTTCGCGGGGCTGGTGATCCGATGACGGCGCGGTTGGCCGGCAAGGTCGCGCTCGTCACAGGCGGGGCGCGGGGCATGGGGGCGGCCGAGGCCCGCCTGTTCGTGGAGCACGGCGCCAAGGTCACGATCGCCGACGTGCTCGATGCCGAAGGTGAGGTGCTGGCCAAGGAGCTGGGGCCCGCGGCGCGCTACGTCCACCTCGACGTGACCGACGAGGACGCCTGGGCGGCCGGCGTGGACGACGCCGTACAGGCCTTCGGTGGCCTTGACGTCCTGGTCAACAACGCCGGGATCGTTTCGCTCGCACCGATTGTGAACACGACCACCCAGGAGTACCTGCGCATCGTCGGCGTCTTCCTCGGCATGCGCGCCGCGATCCCGGTGATGACCACCGCCGGGCGGGCGTCGATCGTCAACATCTCCTCGATCGAAGGCATCGGGGGTACCTCGTACGCGATCGCGTATTCGGCGAGTAAGTTTGCCGTCCGCGGGATGACCAAGGTGGCCGCCATCGAGCTCGCGCCGCTGGGCATCCGGGTGAATTCAATCCATCCGGGGGGCGTCCACACGCCCATGCTCAACGACATCGGTGGCCAGGAGATGGCCGCAATGGTCGAGGCGTCAATCCGGATGCAGCGCCTCGCCACCCCCGAGGAGATCGCTCAGCTCGCGCTGTTCCTCGCCTCCGACGACAGCAGCTACTGCACCGGTTCGGAGTTCGTCGCGGACGGCGGCGTCACCGCCGGCGTGCTCTTCGGCGCCGGCATCCACTAGGAGCAATTACCGATTCGATGAGTAGCACTATCCGTTACCCCCATCAATGTGGACGACTAGTAATGGGAGGTTGAGCGTGGTCGCGGAGCCAGTCAGCGCGAAGGAGCGAGTCGTGCAGAGTGAGCCCGGCGCGCCAGATCCAGGCAAAGCGCGGGTTATGGTCCCGGTGAAGTGGTGGGCAGCCGCGGGGGTCTGCTTCCTGCTCCTGGAGGTCTACATCATCGCGGCGTGGATCATTTCCGGCGACGCCAAGCCGACGCCCAGCGGTCCCGATAAGGCACCCGGCTGGATGGCCATGGTGGGGCATACGTGGGAATACGGCGGTATTCCTGCCGCCGCCGTCGTCGTCTACGTCCTTCTCGTTCGTCAGTGGCGACGGGAACGACACTTGACGACTGATGGCATATTCGTGATCACCTTCATCCTCCTGTACTGGCAAGATCCGCTGGTCAACTACACGCAGAACTGGGCCACCTTCAATGCTGAACTGTTCAATCTGGGGTCGTGGGGGCCGCAGGTTCCTGGCTGGCTAGCCCCGCAGTCTCATCTTTTCGCCGAACCCATCATCTGGGCGTGGCCAAGCTACATGTACGCGGTCCTGTCAATGATGTTGCTATGCGTTTCGGTAATGAATAAAGCAAAGTCGAGGTGGCCCAGCCTCGGTAAGGCTGGCTTGATCTCGATATGCTTTGCCTTCGCACTTGTGCTCGATCTAATCGCCGAATTGATCTTCATTCATGTCGGCCTCTACGCCTACCCTGGTGGAATCAGCTGGCTGACTCTTTGGCACGGCCACTATTACCAATTGCCCGCGAACGAAGTGATCTTAATGGCGGTCCTGTTCACCGGTTGGGCGAGCCTGCGCTACTTTCAGGATGACGCGGGACACACCTTTGCGGAGCGCGGCCTCGATCGAATGAATGTGTCCGGTCCAAAGCGCACTGGCATTAGGCTCCTCGCAATAGTGGGAGCCGCGAATACCGTAATGCTGTGCTGTTTCATGATCCCGATGCAGTGGTTCGCATTGCACGCAGGTGATTGGCCAAAGGATTTTCTAGATCGTTCGTACCTAACGAATCACATGTGTGGTCCAACCACGACCTATGCGTGTCCTGGCCCGGGTGTTCCGATCAACCGACCCGACTCGGCTCACATCGGCCCAGGGGGGCAACTTGTGACGCCCGGTCACCCGTAAGGCCCAGCCGTTCCGTCGCGGCGCTGATCTTGAGGATATGAGAGTTGAACAAGATGCGATTGACTCCTAGTCGGGAGGACGCTGTCCTGACTACGGGGGCCAACTCGGGAATGGGTTTGCTCACCGCGATCGAGTTGGCCCGCCGGGGATGGCGGTCGATCGGCTCGGTTCGCTCACAGGAAAAGGCCGGCATCGTGGCGAAAGCCGCTGCGGAGGCGGGTGTCCAGGTAGAGACGGTGATCATGGACGTCACTGATCGGGACCAGTGCGAGCAGGTGATGAGAAACCTGCGTCTTCGGGGCTTGATCAACTGCGCGGGGTACAACTCAACCGGCGCTATCTCCGATGTGGACGATGACGAAGCAAGGCGCGCCTTGGAAACGATGACCTTGGCTCCCATGCGGTTAGCTCGATTGGCGTTGCCTGCCATGGTCGCCGCCGGAGGAGGGCGAATTGTGAATGTGTCCTCCGCAGGTGGCCGCATAACGATGCCCCTGAGCGGGTGGTATCTGGCGGCGAAGCATGCGCTCGAAGCCGCTTCCGATGCTCTCAGGATGGAGGTGGCGAGACGCAATGTGCAGGTCGTCCTCATCGAACCGGGGAGTTTCAAAACGGGCATCTTCGAAGAAGGAATCTACGACGACGGCCCCGACAGCATAACAAGTCGAACCACGGAATATGCGGATTCCTACCTGCAAATCAAGAAGATGACGTCCCCCAGGGGCGATCCAGCACGCGTGGCCAGGTTGATCGCCAACGTTCTCGAAGTCCGTCGCCCTCGCGCACGTTACGTCATTGGCGCCGACGCTCGGCTACTCATAGCACTTCAGCAGCTCCCCACACTGGCGGTCGACGGTCTCTATCGGAGGCTTTTTTACCTGCGCGCTTAGTCCCCCTAAGGAGTAAAGATGCTGTACGACTTGATAATTCGTGGCGGTACGATCGTCGACGGGCTCGGCGGCGAGCCGTTCGTCGGCGATGTCGCGGTGAAAGACGGCGTCATCGCCTCGGTCGGGGTGGTCTCCGGTTCGGCAGCACGTGAAATCGATGCAGCCGGGCTGCTGGTGACGCCGGGCTTCGTCGATCTGCACACGCACTACGACGGCCAGGCGATATGGTCCGAGCGGCTCAACCCATCGTCGAATCACGGTGTCACCACCGTGGTGATAGGCAATTGCGGGGTCGGCTTTGCGCCGTGTCGGCGCGAGGATCACGATGTTCTCGTCGACGTGATGTCCGGCGTGGAAGACATCCCTGGTGTGGTGATGACCGAAGGGCTGCCGTGGGACTGGGAGACCTTCCCGGAGTACCTGCAGGCGCTCGCATCTCGCAGCCACGACATCGACGTGGCGGCCTATCTTCCGCACTCCCCTCTGCGGGTCTACGTGATGGGTCAACGCGGCGCGGACCGCGAGCCCGCGACATCGGGGGATCTTGCGAGGATGCGCGCCCTGGCCCGCGAAGCAGTCGAGGCCGGCGCACTCGGGTTTGCCTCGTCCCGGCTGATGGTGCACAGAACCGGAAGTGGCGCGCAGATTCCCAGCTATGACGCGTCCAAGGCGGAGATCACCGCGATCGCGAACGGCGTCGTCGACGGTGGGGGCGGCGTCATACAGTTCGTGCCCGACCTGCCGGCGGGCGGCTACGAACGCGTGCTCAAGCAGGTCTTCGAGGTGGCCCGCGACACGGGATTGCCCTTGACGTTCTCGATGATCACCGGCATCGGAGGTGATCCGGTCTGGCGGGACGCGATCGAGCTGATCGAGAAGTTCAACGCCGACGGCGCCAGCATTACCGCGCAGATTTTTCCGCGGCCAGTGGGTCTGCTCGCCGGACTAGACCTGACGGTCAACCCGTTCGTGCTGTATCCGAGCTACCACGAGATCTCGCACCTACCCCTCGCCGAGCGGGTGACGGAGATGCGCAAACCCGAAGTACGGGCCCGGATCCTGGCCGACACGCCGAGCCTCGAAGGTCATCCGATCATGCAGATGGGTCAGGCTTGGGAATGGCTTTTCCCCCTGAGCGATCCGCCCAACTACGAACCCGCTCTGTCGACGAGCATTCAAGCCGACGCGCGAGCGCACGGCGTCAGCCCGGCCGAGGAAGTCTACGACCGCCTACTCGAGGACGACGGTCACGCGATGTTCCTCATCGCAGCGGGCAACTTCGACAACGGCTCACTGGACACCATCGGCGAGCTGTTACGCCGCAACGACACCGTGCTTGGCCTCGGCGATGGCGGCGCACATTACGGAATGATCTGCGACGCAAGCTATCCGACATTCTTGCTCACCCACTGGACACGCGATCGGGCTACCGGCTGCATCAGCGTGGCCGATGCCGTCAAGGAACTCAGCTCGGTGCCAGCCCGGGTCGTCGGGTTACAGGATCGCGGCAGGGTTGCCGTTGGTTACAAGGCCGACCTCAACGTCATCGACTATTCCGCGTTGCGGCTGCACACGCCCGTAGTCACCCGCGACCTGCCGGCCGGCGGCGCTCGTCTGGATCAAACTGCGACGGGCTACGTGGCCACCATCGTCTCCGGCGAGACGATCGCCGAACACGACCAACCCACCGGCACGCTGCCGGGCCAGTTGGTCCGCAAGCGACGGAATGGTCCTCACGCGTGACACTTGCGCGACCGCAGGCCAAGCGAGCACGACAACCTGGCGCTGCGGCGAAGGTGTGCGTCACGGTCAGCCGACGACATGCTCATCGGCCGCAACGAAATCGGGGTGCAACACATGATCAGGGTGTTCGCTCAGAAGCTCGGCGTGGCGTTGTAGTAGGAGGACATCGCAGTGGTCGGCGATACTCTTCCGCCGGGAGCCTCATCGTGCTCGACCAATTGCACACAATGCCGCCCTGGTCGTCGGCGGACCCAGGCCGCCCGACCGCGGCGTGTTCAGGAGCTTCCTCGGCGGGAAAAGGGGCCCGCCTTCGCGGAGGTCAAGCCTTCGCAGATGAGGGCGAGGTAGCGCCGCCAACCGTGGCCGCCGGGGTCCATGGTCCACAGGGTGCTGGTGAGCATGCCCAGGATTCTGGCCAGATCGTCGGGGACGAGGTCTGCGAGGCAGGGTGCGGTACTTAGCCAGTGGAAGTCAGTGATGACTTCTAGGGTGGACCGTGCGCTTGACTGAGCGCTGGTCGATTGGTAGAAGTAAGTGATAACTTTTATATTCATCAATTGAGCTAGCGCGTCGGGTGGACCCCAGCCGGGCCACAGGATACGGCGGTGCGGGTCCGGTGCGACGGGGGAGGCGTGGGAGCGGCCATGGCACAACGACTCGAGGGCAAGGTAGCCTTCATCAGCGGTGCCGCGCGGGGCCAGGGTCGATCACACGCCGTCCGGTTTGCGGAAGAGGGCGCCGACATCATCGCTGTCGATCTATGC
Organism: Mycobacterium sp.; assembly: GCF_036488105.1. GTDB lineage: Bacteria > Actinomycetota > Actinomycetes > Mycobacteriales > Mycobacteriaceae > Mycobacterium. Next base: position 44,037 of record NZ_DASXHW010000515.1, read on the forward strand.
AAGCAGATTTATAGCGTGATATACCCACTGGCTCGGCCAGAGGATCTCGACGAAACGGTCAACCTGGTGGAAAAGACCGGGCGTCGGATCATTTCCGCGCAGGCCGATGTCCGTGACCTCCAGCGGCTAAAGGCCGTGGTCGAGGAAGGTGTCGCAGAACTTGGCCGCTTAGATTTCGTGCTCGCGAACGCCGGGATTGCGCCAGGTTACGGCGAGCCGCCTGGGCAGATTTCGGAGTACCTTGACGCGGTCGATGTGATGTTGAACGGGGTGTACTTCACAATCGAGGCAGCACTACCCGCGTTATTGCAGCATGACGAAGGCGGAGTAATCGTAATCACAAGCTCGGCGGCTGGATTTAAATCGTTCGGTCCGGGTTTCAGCACGAAAAGTCACGGAGAGGCGGGTTATACAGCTGCGAAGCACGGTGTCATCGGTTTGATGCGCTACTACGCCACCACGCTCGCCGAGAACAATATTCGCGTCAACACAGTGCATCCTACCGGGGTGGCCACTCCGATGATCCTGAACGAACAGGTGGAGCAATATGCCGCGGAGCATCCCGAGTTCGGTGAGCGCATGCGCAATTTGCTGCCGGTGCCTTTCGTCGAGCCAGTCGACATCAGTGAGGCGATGATTTATTTGTGTGGTTCGTCCGGCAGGTACGTCACAGGCGTGACGTTGCCCGTGGACGCCGGGATCACAATCAAGTAGCACAGTTGAAGTTCGAGGCTCAATTGTTTGGCAGCAGAAGGTTCAGCCGACGGTGCGGCACGTCGTCGAAGTCAAGTCCGCGGCTTCGGCAACTTCTCACAACCGCAGCTCGGCTTCACCTACGACACCTTCGCCGGCGACCTCACCTCGGCATCACCCAGACCGGGTATACGACCAACATCCCGCACATGCTCGATGAGCAGACGAGCCACGTCGCGCCGGTGACGCAGGAATACACCACCGTGGCGGGTTTCTTTGCCGCACAAGACGATCACGGCTGGTACGACACCGGCGACCTGGGCTACCTCACCGAAACCGGCGACGTCGTGGTGTGCGGCCGGGTGAAGGACGTCATCATCATGGCCAGGCGCAACATCTATCCGACCGACCTCGAGCGCGCCGCTTCCCGGGTGGCCGGCGTCCGCCCGGGCTGAGCCGTGGCGGTGCGTTTGATGCCGGGCTGGCTCGCGAGACGTTCGCCATCGCGGTTGAGTCCAAGCAGGACCAGGATCGGGTGCGCCACATCCATCCCCAGGTTGCGCACGAGGTCCTCGCCGAGGTGGACGTCCGACCTCGCAATGTCGTCGTGCTCCAGCCCGGGATGATTCCCAAGACCCCGTCGGGAAAGTTGCGGCGCGCCCACGCCCTGTCGCTCGTCACCTAATCGGCGGGGCTCATCGTCGGCCGGGGTAGATTTATCGCTCACCATGGCCGACTACGACGCCCAGCCGCTGATCGTGGAGGACCGTCACATCGTCAGGTCCGGGGCCGTCGCCGGCGAACTGTGTGAGTCCTCAATTAACCTGCGCGCGCGACCGAGGTGAAGGTCCTCGACGCCGCGAATCCCCGCTGCAGAATGGCGGTTAACGAGGTTGACGGCATCGGGGTGCAAGGGCATTTTGGCCATCTCCCAGATGTTTAGCGACTTGCAGGCGGAATGTCGGAGTGCGTGACACCGGCGATGAAGAGGCCGATCCGCGCAGGCTCTGGCCCGGCGTTGATCCAAGCGTGGGAGGTACCGTTCTGCACCAGAGTGTCGCCAGCGGATAGCGTCGCTCGATCGCCGCTATCCAGTTCGATTGTCACGCGGCCGGTTAGCACCACCGCGAGATCGACCGTTGGAGTGCGGTGAAACCGCGGAGCAGCACGGTCGACGTATCGCGCAGCGCCCGGGAGCAGCTTTGCGAACTCTGCGGCGAGCTCAGAGACCGTCGCACGGGGCTGGTCGGTTTCAATGGAGTCAGGGCTAAGAGTGATGACAACGAATCGGGCTCCACCGTTGGGCGGGTAGAAGTCGTCGACCGTGGGTTGACTTTCATCGTCGGGAAGTGTTGGCGCCACGTCCCAACCCCATAGGCGATAAAAGACATCACCTGGGCGAACCCAGGAGGTGGCGCCTGTTAGCCGCTCGTCGCCGGCGATGACGGCTTTCCCATTGGCGTCGTGACCGGTAACTACTCGACGGATCCCGTGATTCATCGTGGTGCCTCGAATGTCCAGTCGGCGACATTAAGCTCTCGGGTCATGTTCCAGTAGTCCACTAGGCGCCACGGGCTGTTGGCCACTACCCGTCGTGCGCTGTTGCGGTACCAGCTTCCGACCTCGACCTGAGACCAGATCATGCCGTTGAGTGCGGTATCGAGCCTGTTCTGATAGTTGGCGAACACATCGCTGCGGCATTCCATTGCGCCGTGGCCACTTTCGAGCAGCTCGCGTATTGACTGAGCGATGTATCTGGCTTGGCACTCGGCGTGGAAAATGATGCTGCCGCCGTGGCCAAGATTGGTGTTGGGACCATAGAGGAAGAAGAGATTCGGAAAGCCGGGCATAGCCATTCCGAGGTATGCGCGGGCATCGTCGTCGTTCCAGACAGCGTCCAGCTTTTCGCCGGACCTGCCGGTAATCTCGATAGGCCAGAGGACTTTGGTGGCTGCGAACCCGGTGCCGCAGATAATCGCATCGACAGGATGTTGTGTTCCGTCGGTGGTGACGATCGCGTCGGGGGTGACATGCGAAATCGTGTCGGTGACCAGCGAAACGTCTGGCCGTTTGAGCATCTCATACCAGTTGTTGTCGACGATTATCCGCTTGCTGTATGGCGGGTATTGAGGAAGTGCCTTTGCGATGAGATCCGGTCTGCCCGATAGTTGCCGCTCGATGTAGGCGGTCAGACGTAACCGGACGCGTTCATTAAACTTGTTGATTGATCGACCATTGCCCGACCATTCGGGGTCGACGTGTAGCGTCGGCCACAAGCCGTCGCACAGCTTCCACAGAAGCGCGAAACGGTACCACCCCGCATATGCGGGCACGTGGGTTAGAAGCCACTTGGTTTCGTCGGAGACCTTCCTGTGGTATAGCGGGTTCGGCACGGTCCAGTGTGGTGTTCGTTGAAAGATCGTGGTCTTGTCGGCCACGCCGGCTACGGCTGGGGCGAACTGCATGGCGCTAGCACCGGTGCCGATGACTGCGACGGACTTTCCGGACAGTTCGACGTCGTGGCGCCAGGTCGCGGAGTGAAACACCGGCCCGTCAAAATCGGCCAGCCCTTGTAGTGCCGGCATCAGCGGTCGATTCAGCTGGCCGACGGCGGTAATCAGAACGTTCGCCTCCAACCGCGATACTGCGCCGTCTGCGGTCGATGCGTCGATGATCCAGCGTTGGCGTTTAGTGTCAAATTGGGCCGCCACGACTTCATGGTTGAACCGTACGTGTGGCAACACGTCGTACTCGGTCGCGCAGGCGGTGAAGTACGCAAACAGCTCGTCGCGTTCGGAGAAGTGGCTCGACCAGTCAGGGTTCGGTGCAAACGAATACGAATAGAAGTGATTCGGCACGTCGACACGGCACCCGGGGTAGGAGTTCTCGAACCAGGTTCCACCGACGCACGGATTCTTCTCCAGGATGGTGTAGGGCACGCCAAGTCGGCTTAGCTGTATCGCGGCGCACAATCCCGACATTCCGGCGCCGACAATCAGGACATGAAAAGCGTGGGGTGTGCTCGGCTGCGGGGTCACGCGCCAATTCACCGCACGGGCACTCAGACCGATCTCTTCACGAATCATTGGCTCGTATTCGGCCGGCACAGGCTCGGCGACGCACGCGCTCATGACGTCCGCGAACATGCCCGGATCCAGGTGCTCGTGGCGCCCCAACCAATCCTGGCCATTCTCTCGCCGTGCGATCAGCACCCGCAGGGCGGCAGCGCGGACCTCACGGACCTGCTCTGGAGCTAGCCCGCCGGTGGGATCGTCACGCAGCACGCTGTCGCGATCCGCCTGGTACGGCGCCTCAAGCCAGCGGCGGTCTGCCGTTAGGTGGGCGAGCATCGCGACAAGCACAGGAACGTTGGCATCCTCGAGGGCTCGTGCGAGATCGGTCAGGAGACCGGCGTCGACCTGCCCTTTGTGCCTCACACTGGTCGCGCAGTCGTCCATCATGACTCCCCTTGTGGATAGTGAGCACTTACATCTACTAGAATACTGCCGCACGAGAGGCCACTACGCAAACTTTTAAAGGAAGTGGGTACTGACATGTATGGTCACCGCATCAAAGCCGATGCGCTGCTCGACCAACCAGCGGCACAACGCGCGCAGGTCAAACCCGTGTGCACGCACCGTCTGCGTCGAGTAGTTCCGGTCCGCCATACGGATCGTGCGAAGCGTCGAAGGAGGCGATCACCGTGAATGTGTCCGTCGATAGGACGCGCTGCCAAGGTATCGGACAGTGCGAGGTGGCGGCGCCGACAATCTTTGCCGTCGCTGATGACGGTCAAGCAGATGTGCTTCGCCAGCCCACCGCCGAGGAGCGAAGTGCAGTAGAAGAGGCGGTCGGGAGCTGCCCCACGGCGGCATTGACGATCGACCCCTGAGCACACCGCCGGTCGGTTCGGTCCGGGCGGCGGTTGACGAGGCCACGGTGCAGTGTGGTAACTTCTAGTAAGTACTTACTACTATCCGAGGAGCTCGGTAGGTCAGGTGGATATCAACCTGTTCGGCCCGGAGGTCCAGGCCGACCCCGCAGCCGCCTTCGCGGCCATCCGCGCCGAAGGGCCAGTCGTCTGGAACGACCCCCTCGGCATGTGGATGGCATGCTGGCACGCACCAACTATGGAGGCGCTCCGGGATGTTGCGCGATTCTCGTCGAAGGCGAACAAAGACATCGGTCGAGTAGCCGAGGCCTTCGTGCTCGACAGCATGGCCGGTGCTGATCCTCCTGACCACGCACGACTGCGTGGCCCGGTGCGGCGCGCCTTCACCGTTCGCGCGGTGGCCAACCTCGAGGCGCGTGTCATCGAGTTGGTCGACGAGATCCTCGAGCCACTCGAGCGCGGGCAGGAGTTCGACGTGCTGAGGGGTCTGGCCGAGCCGCTGCCGGGTGCGGTGATTTCCGCGATGATGGGTGTGCCAGGCAGCGATCGTGAAATGTTCACGGGTTGGGCCGACGACCTCGTTTCCGGCAACTCGTTGCTTGCGACCCCCGAGCTGGCGGAGCGGGCCGTCGCCGCCGGGCAGGCCCTCCGAAACTACTTCGCGGCCATGATCGACGAGCGGCGGAAGTCGCCCGCGGACGATCTCGTCAGCCGGCTCATCGAGGCCAACAGCGGCGGCGAGCTCAACGAGAGCGAGCTGCTGTCGTCATGCGTGCTGCTGCTGTTCGGTGGGCTAGAGACCACGATGAACCTCATCGGGAACGCACTGCTTGCCCTGTTCGAGAACCCCGAGCAGCGGAAGCGGCTCGTCAGCGACCCGGCGCTGATGCCGACGGCCATTGAGGAGCTGCTTCGATTCGTCGGACCAGCACAGGGGATACTCCGAGCGGTGGTCGAGGACACCGAGCTCGCTGGACAAAAGCTCGCCGCGGACGATCGGGTAATCATGATGATCGGTTGCGCCAATCGTGACGAACGCGCCTTCGACGCCCCGGACCGGCTCGACCTCGGTCGCGATCCGAACCCGCACCTGGCGTTCGCATTCGGCGCCCACTTCTGCCTCGGGGCTGCGGTTACTCGTCTCGAAATGCGTCATGCGTTGGCAGGAGTGCTCCGCAGAGCGCCGGAATACCGCGTGACCACGGCGGAGCCCCGGTTGCGGGGCGGCTTCTTCGTTCGCGGGCTCGAAGAGCTCTCGATCATCGCAGACTAGGAGGATTCTCAATGACGTTGTCAAGCCGCCGTGGCTGTAGTGGTGGGTTGGTAGACGGCTTGGTCGCGGAGCATGGCCCAGAGCACGTTGAGGCGTCGGCGGGCCAGGGCGATGACGGCTTGGGTGTGGGTTTTGCCTTCGGTTCTCTTGCGGTCGTAGTAGGTCCGGGAGGCGGGGTCGGT
>NZ_DASXHW010000524.1:0-3171 GCF_036488105.1 Mycobacterium sp.
CGGTCGAGAAGATCGAACTTCTGCTCAACCCGGCGTATGTGCCGTCATGCAACCTCAACCCGATCGTGTCGTGCGGTTCGGTGATGACGACGCCGCAAGCGTCGGCGCTGGGTTTCCCCAACTCGCTGATCGGTATCGGCGGATTCGCCGTCGTGACGGTCACCGGTGTACTGGCGGTGACGAAAGTGCCGTTGCCACGGTGGTATTGGGTCGGGATGACGCTCGGGACTCTGGCGGCCACGGGGTTCGTGCACTGGCTGATCTACCAGAGCCTGTACCGCATCGGGGCACTGTGCCCGTACTGCGTGGTGGTGTGGGTGGCGACCATCTCGCTGCTGGTGGTGGTCGCCTCGATCGCGTTTGGCCCGAGTGGTGAACACCGCGGTGGGGTGGTTGCGCGTGAGCTCTACCATTGGCGGTGGTCGATCGCGACACTCTGGTTCACCGTCGTCTTTCTGCTGATTGTGGTCCGGTTCTGGGCCTACTGGTCAACGTTGATCTGAACAATCGAAGATAGGGATACAAGTGATTTCCAAAGTGCTGGTTGCCAATCGCGGCGAGATCGCCATTCGGGCATTCCGGGCCGCCTATGAACTTGGTGTCGGCACCGTCGCTGTCTATCCCTATGAAGACCGAAACTCGTTGCACCGCCTGAAAGCTGATGAGTCCTACCAGATCGGTGACATCGGCCACCCGGTACGCGCATACCTGTCGGTCGGTGAGATCGTCGCCACCGCCCGCCGTGCGAGTGCTGACGCGGTGTATCCCGGATACGGCTTTCTCTCGGAGAACCCCGAATTGGCGGCTGCCTGCGCGCGGTTCGGCATCACCTTCGTCGGCCCCAGCGCCGAAGTGCTTCAGCTGACCGGTAACAAGTCCCGTGCGGTCGCAGCGGCGCGCGAAGCCGGCCTGCCCGTCCTGGCGTCTTCCGCGCCGTCGGCATCGGTCGACGAGCTGGTATCCGCCGCGGCCGCCATGGAATTCCCGTTGTTCGTCAAAGCGGTTGCCGGGGGCGGCGGCCGCGGGATGCGGCGGGTCAGCGAGGCAGACGCACTGCCCGAAGCCATCGAGGCGGCCAGCCGGGAAGCTGAATCGGCGTTCGGCGATCCGACGGTCTACCTCGAGCAGGCGGTGATCAACCCGCGCCACATCGAGGTTCAGATCCTGGCCGACACGTACGGCAACGTGATCCACCTCTACGAGCGGGACTGCAGTGTGCAACGACGGCACCAGAAGGTCGTCGAGCTGGCGCCGGCCCCCAACCTGTCTGAGGAACTGCGCGCGAAGATCTGTTCCGACGCAGTTGATTTCGCCCGCCACATCGGCTACAGCTGCGCGGGCACCGTGGAGTTCCTGCTCGACGAGCGCGGGCATCACGTCTTCATCGAGATGAATCCGCGAATCCAGGTCGAGCACACCGTCACCGAGGAGATCACCGACGTCGACCTGGTGTCCAGCCAGCTGCGCATCGCATCCGGAGAATCTCTGGAAGATATGGGCCTGCGCCAAGAGAACATCCGTCCGCACGGCGCGGCGTTGCAGTGCCGAATCACAACTGAAGATCCGGCTAATGGATTCCGGCCGGACACCGGGCGCATCAGCGCCTACCGAAGCCCGGGTGGGGCGGGGATTCGGCTGGACGGCGGTACGAATCTGGGCGCCGAGATCAGCGCCCACTTCGATTCGATGCTGGTCAAGCTGACCTGCCGGGGACGTGACTTCCCGACCGCGGTCAGCCGGGCCCGGCGCGCGATCGCTGAGTTCCGGATCCGGGGCGTCTCGACGAACATCCCGTTCTTGCAAGCGGTCCTGGACGACCCGGACTTCCAGGCGGGTCACGTCACCACATCGTTCATCGAGGAGCGCCCGCAGTTGCTTACGGCGCGATCGTCGGCCGACCGTGGCACCAAGATCCTCAACTACCTGGCCGACGTCACGGTCAACAAGCCGCACGGCTCGCGACCGTCGGCGGTGTACCCGCACGACAAACTGCCCGATGTCGATCTGACCAAACCGCCGCCGCCCGGTTCCAAGCAGCTGTTGATCGAGTTGGGGCCGGAAGGATTTGCGCGTTGGCTGCGCGATTCCTCGGGCGTGCGTGTTACCGACACGACCTTCCGCGACGCCCATCAGTCGCTGTTGGCCACGCGGGTGCGTACCAGCGGGCTGAACATGGTTGCCCCCTATCTGGCCCGGACCATGCCGCAGCTGTTGTCCGTGGAGTGCTGGGGCGGCGCGACATACGATGTGGCACTGCGGTTTCTGAAAGAGGATCCCTGGGAACGGCTCGCTGAACTGCGCCAAGCGATGCCCAACCTCTGCCTGCAGATGCTGCTGCGAGGCCGCAACACCGTTGGCTACACGCCGTATCCGGAGCTGGTGACGTCGGCGTTCATCGAAGAAGCCACCGCCACCGGGATCGACATCTTCCGGATTTTCGACGCGCTGAACAATCTTGACTCGATGCGCCCGGCGATCGACGCGGTGCGCGAAACAGGTTCCGCCATAGCCGAAGTCGCGATGTGCTACACCGGCGACCTGTCCGATCCGGGCGAGAACCTCTACACGTTGGATTACTACCTGAACTTGGCCGAACGGATCGTGGCTGCGGGTGCGCATGTGCTGGCCATCAAGGACATGGCCGGGCTGCTGCGACCCCAGGCCGCAACGCAATTGGTCGGAGCACTGCGGAGTCGCTTCGATCTGCCGGTGCATGTGCACACTCACGACACGCCGGGGGGTCAGCTTGCCAGCTACATCGCCGCCTGGCACGCGGGTGCGGACGCGGTCGACGGCGCGGCGGCACCGATGGCGGGCACCACCAGCCAGCCCGCGCTGAGTTCGATTGTCGCGGCCGCCGCGCACACCGATTACGACACCGGGTTGTCGCTGTCGGCGGTGTGCGCGCTCGAGCCGTATTGGGAGGCGCTGCGAAAGGTGTACGCGCCCTTCGAATCCGGGTTGCCGGGGCCGACCGGGCGGGTTTACCACCATGAGATCCCCGGTGGTCAATTGTCGAACCTGCGTCAGCAGGCGATCGCGCTGGGTCTAGGGGACCGGTTCGAGGAGATCGAAGAGGCCTACGCCGGTGCCGATCGAGTGCTGGGCAGGCTGATCAAGGTCACGCCATCGTCGAAAGTGGTTGGCGATCTGGCGCTGGCGTTGGTCGGA
>NZ_DASXHW010000554.1:0-18839 GCF_036488105.1 Mycobacterium sp.
ACCACGCTTGCTAACTGGTAACTTTTTCCCAGGTAACCTGGTTTTAACACCCCGTAATGACTATGATTTGTCCTCAGCATCAGTTGATAAACGAATTCCCCTGCCGACAAGCCGGTCGGTGAAAGGAAGTTCAACGGTGAACGCTCGTGGTGTTAACCGACTGGGCCCGCTGGCATTCGGAGTGGCCCTGAGTGCGGCAGTGGCGTGCGGTACGCAGCAAGTCCTTCCCGCGACGAACTCTGTGGTGAACGCCGCTGCCAGCATTGAAAGCACCGCGCTCACCAACGACGACGGCGGCGGCGTTATCGCCGGGCATATCGCCACTATCAATCGGACTCCTGCGCAGTACATGGGCGGGGGCTGCGAGCGGGAGCGCCGACCGAACTGCAATCGCCCCGGGCGAAGGTCGACTCGTCGTTAATGTGAGCGCCCACGTCGTCCGATCGGGTAGCAATAGCGACATTGTCCTTCGACGCTAAATCAACGCTGATCGCCGCCGTCGGTGGCGTCTACAAGCGCCCGGAGTCCGGAATTGCGGCCGCAATCTCCGATAGATCGAACAAAAACCGAGCAAAAATTGACGGTATCTCTCGAGTTTATTCCGGATTCGCATCAGAGTGACCGCTGGTCAGGACCATACCGTTCATCGCTGATCAGAAGTCAAAGCCTGCAGAACAGACTTGACAGGTGTCACAGGCAATACCAGTGATAATCGCCACCGACCCAAATAAGAGCTGAGGACTTTTTCAAAAATTATTAGACTTTGTTCGAACAAAATTAACGGCTCCGCATATGCTGAGCCACACAGCGCGACGAGCGTTGATGGCGATAAAGGCGCAAATGGCGTTTCTCGGGGAAAGGTAAAGCGATGAAGAGCGCTCGTGCTTTAATTCGGCTGGGGTTGCTGGCCGTGGGGTTGGGTGTAGGAGCAGCGTTCGCTTCGATGCCCGCAATCGCCTCGGCAGACACGTCCAGCGACTGGCTGTCGGCGGTCGACAGCTTTCTCAGCACTGCGGTCCCGGCCGCGGGCACGACGCCGGCCTTGAATATGGCCATCTCGATGGACGGGTTGACTCTGTTCCAGTCAGGCGACGCGTACGCCACCTCGGGTGCCAACGGGGACATTGCGATCGCGAACGGCGCCGGCGCAACTGCGTACGCGTTCGGCACCGATAACTACGCGAGTGTCGACGGCACTGATTCGTCGGCCGTGGCCGGTGGTTATAACGCAGCCCAGGCAAGTGGCTCAACTGACGACACGGCCTTCGCTTACGGCAACAACGACTTCAGTTACGCCGGCGGCGACGGGGCCTCGCACCCCGGCACCTTCGACTACGCCGTCATCTTCGGCAACAACGACACTGCCTTGTCCGGCGGCGACGCGGCGGGTGGGGGCAGTTACGACGGCGCCTACGTCGAGGGCAACAATCTCGGGACGGCTCACGCGCAGGGCGCTGACTACCTCGCCGACATCCTGAAGTTCTATGGCGATGGGTCGACTACCACCACCGCTGCGGCTGCTGAGAGCGGCGGGCATCTGACTGACCTGCTGTCGGGCGGTTCGGGTGCCGCTGCCGACGCCAGCAACCTCTGGACTGAACTGCTGTCGTCGTTCGACGGTGGGAGTGCGGCTGCGGACGCCAGCAACCTGTGGACTGAGCTCGCCTCGCTGTTCTAAAGAACCAGCCTGCCGGGTCGGCGGCCGCCGTTAGGGAGGACGGTGGCCGCTGACCTGGGCAGGCGCTGATCAGCATCGGCCGGGCAAGCGATGCCGCCAGCGTTTGCGGTACCGCGTCAGAGGGGCCAGGTAGTCTGACTGGACGGCATTTCAGCCGTTCTGAGTCTGCGAGGACAAGTCGACCGATGCGCAACATCATGTCGGCCGTGCTAATAGCGGCCGGAGCCCTGCTGGGCTGGTCCGGCATCGCGGTCGCCGGCGCGGACTCGGCGTGCACCAGCTTGGGTGGCGCGCTTCAAGATGACCAGACGTGCAACGTGCACGTCTCGACGTCGACTTACACGCTGGCCATGACGTTCCCGGTCGATTACCCGGACCAGGCGCTGACTGACTTCCTCACCCAGAATCGAGATGGCTTCGTCAACGTCGCGCAGACGTCGTCGCAGACGTCCGGCCCGCGAGAAGTGCCGTACCAAATGGATGTCACCTCCGAGCAGTACCACTCCGGCCAGTCGCCCGCCGGCACCCGAAGCGTGGTGCTCAAAGTCTTCGAAGATCTCGGCGGCCCGCGCCCGTCGACCTTCTACAAAGGTTTCAACTACGACCTCGGTGAACAAAAAGCGATCACCTTCGACACGCTCTTCGCGCCGAACACCAAACCGCTGGACGCGATCTACCCGATCGTGCAGCGCGAGATGGGAAAGAAAACCGGGCTAGGCGCCGCAATCCTGCCCGGATCCGGCCTGGACGCCTCGCATTATCAGAACTTCGCCATCACCGACGACGAGCTGATCTTCTACTTCGCACCTGGTGAGTTGCTGCCATCGCTGGCCGGCGCCAGCCAGGTCCACGTCCCCCGCAACGCGATTCCGCCACTGGCCGTCAAGGGCTAGACGGGCCCGGCCCGTCAGCTCGGGGCGAAGCTGTACACCTGACCATCGCTGGTCGCGGCGACGATCCGGCGATCATGGCCGATCGAGACGCCCACGGGATAACCCGTTGCCTCCGGCAACCCGTAGCTGTTGAGCGTGCGGCCGCTCCCGGGGTCGAAAACCAGCAGCGTCATGCCTCGCGCGCCCTCGCCGGGGCCGCCGGTCACGACGGCGTAGCCGACGCCGCTCCCGGCCAGGCTTGACGTCGACAGCGGGCTGACGTCGTTGCGGCGCCACACTTCCTGAGCGTGGTCACCGGCGTCCTTGACGGCGACGAGACGGGTGTCCGGGCCGCCACCTGACACGATCAGCCCGCCCGGTGTCACCGATGGCGGCGTCTGCGCCTGAAACTTCAGCGGAATCGACCATTTCGGCTTGCCGTCGGCCGCGTGCAGTGCCCACAGTCGCTCGTCTCGCCCATTGACGTAGATGGTGGATCCGTCGCTGGAGGCCACCGGGCTGGCCAGTGCGCCAGCAGCGACCGCGTTGCTGGTCCACTCCCGGGTCAGCAGCGGATTTTGGCCTGGGTGGTACTTGAGCCCGACCAGCACTGGCGCGGAGGCGTCCGGTTCCCACAGGCCCACCACGATCATCCCGTTCGCTTGCGCGAATGCGGGTGCGGCGGCAATGGGGCAGCCCGCCAGGGCGGCCCCGCAATCGGAGAGCCCGCGGGTGAAGTCGCTCGGGTCGACGTTGTCCACCAGGTCGACCGAATTGCCGACGACGGTGCCGCGATGGCTGTCGAATACCTGCACCTGTCCCAGGTGCGTGACTACGAGCAGTTGCCCGTGATCGAGAATCCTTGGCGTGGAAGGCATTCCCATCACCGGGCGTCGCCAGCGGATCCACTGGGTCGGGGGAAAGGACACGATCGCCCCGGGCTGGCCGACGTAGAGATTGTCGAAGCCGTCGAACAACGGGCTGGCAAGGCCGCCGCCCTGGAACAGCCGTGTGCACCACCGCTGCCTGCCGTTGTCGTCGTTCTCCCACTCCATCAGTGAGCAGCCGCCCGGTGTCTGCGCGTTCGCCGCGAGCCAATTGCGCGAGCTGAGCGCCACCGCTGCCGCCAGAGACCCCTTCACCGAGCGGGTCCAGCGCAGGGTCAGCCGGTGCGCGCCGGCGGTTGGGCTGTAGCTGCTGTTGGCCGCGTCGCCGTACTGGGCGGGCCAGCCCTCCGCCGGCGTGGTTTCGACCCAGGAGTCGGTATTGCCGCAACCCGCCATTGCGGCCGTCACAACGACCGCCGACGCCACGGATGACCAATGCCGCACAGTGCGACGGGGAATCGGCCAGGGCACGGTGCGAGGGTAACCTGCGGCGGCTCGCTTCCGGCTGATTGCCCGCTTCGCCGTGCTTCACGCTACGGCGATAGGCTTTTCGGCCATGACGAGCATGTGGGGTGCCCCGATCCATCGCCGCTGGCGGGGGTCGAATCTGCGGGACCCACGCCAGGCCAAGTTCCTCACGCTGGCCTCGCTGAGGTGGGTGCTGCGCAACCGCGCGTACAGCCCCTGGTACCTGGTTCGCTACTGGCGACTGCTGAAGTTCAAGCTGGCCAACCCGCACATCATCACTCGCGGCATGGTATTCATCGGCAAAGGTGTCGAGATCCACGCAACGCCGGAGCTGGCGCAGCTGGAGATCGGGCGCTGGGTCCACATCGGCGACAAGAACACGATCCGCGCGCACGAGGGCTCGTTGCGCTTCGGAGACAAGGTGGTGTTGGGCCGCGACAACGTCATCAACTGCTACCTCGACATCGAGGTCGGCGACTCGGTGCTGATGGCCGACTGGTGTTATGTCTGCGATTTCGACCACCGGATGGACGACATCACGCTGCCGATCAAAGATCAGGGCATCGTCAAATCCCCGATCCGTATCGGCCCGGACACCTGGGTCGGTGTGAAGGTGACCGTGTTGCGCGGCACCACCATCGGCCGGGGCTGCGTGCTGGGATCACACGCCGTGGTCCGGGGCGACGTGCCGGACTTCTCGATCGCGGTGGGGGCGCCGGCCAAGGTGGTCAAGAACCGTCAGCTGGCCTGGGAGACTTCGGCGGCTCAGCGCGCCGAGCTCGCCGCGGCGCTGGCCGACATCGAACGCAAGAAAGCCGCCCGCTAACTCAGTTCATGCTTTGGTAGCGGCGCAGCGCTTCGCTGCGCTCCGCGCTGTGGTCGACGATCGGTTCGGGATAACCAGAGGGTCGATCGCTTTTGGTCAGCGTGACGTCGTCGGCATCAGCGAGCTCGGCGACCCAGCGCCGCACGTAGTCGCCGGCGGGATCGAACTTCTCGGCCTGCCTTGTCGGGTTGAACACCCGGAAATACGGTGCGGCATCGGTGCCGCATCCCGCGGACCACTGCCAGCCGTGCTGGTTGCTGGCCATGTCGCCGTCGACCAACTGGTCGAGGAACCACCGGGCGCCCCATTGCCAGGGCAGGTGCAGGTCCTTGACCAGAAACGATGCGACGATCATCCGCACCCGGTTGTGCATGAAGCCGGTTTCACGGAGTTGACGCATGCCGGCGTCGACGATCGGAAAGCCTGTCTCGCCGGCTTTCCAGGATTCGAAGTGCCGCTCGGCGTCCGCGTCGGTATTGAATTCGATGGCGTCGAAACCGCTGTTCCAATTCCGCCAGGCGCTGTCGGGCCAATGATGCAGTACTGCGGCGTAGAAGTCGCGAAAAGCCAACTCTCGCAAATACGCTCGTGCGCCGGCGTGCCGCTGGTCCAAGTCGGCGACCATGGTCCGGGGGTGGATCGTGCCGAACTTCAGATGGGCCGACATCCGACTCGTGCCGTCATGGTCGGGACGATTCCGGTCGTCGCCGTACTTCTCGAGTCCCGTGTCGACGAACTTTCTCCACTGCCGTCGCGCGGCAGCCTCGCCCGCGGGCAGGTCCAGTTCGACGCCCCGGTCTGGTATCTCGACCCGCTTGGTGCGCATGCCCAGCTCGGTGGGGTCGACCCAGTTCGCGGACTTGGCTCCGGATCGGGCAGCTGACCGCCATCCCATCGTGTGCCATCGGCCGAAGAAGGGGGTGAACACCTTGTACGGCTCGCCGTCGTCCTTGGTCACGCGCCCCGGTGAGACCAGATACGGCGACCCCGTCGCCACCAGCGGCACGTCGCCCAACGCCGAGCGCACGCGGTCGTCGCGTTGCCGGCCGTAGGGTGCGAAGTCTTCGGAGACATGCACCGACGGCGCCTCAATCTCCTTGACGAGCGCAGGAATGCGCTCTTCGGGCCGACCCCGCGTCACCAAAAGCCGTCCATCCAGATCGTCTCGCAACTGACGCAACGAATCGCACAGAAACTGCATCCGGCGGCTGCCCGAGGACGCCTCCAAACGGGGATCGAGGACAAAGCACGCCAGCACCTCGTCACTGTCGGCGGCCGCCCTGAGCAACGGCGGGAGGTCGCGCAGTCGCAGGTCTCGGCGGAACCACAACAACGCCGGCATCAGCGGGTCAGGGCTTTCATCTGCGGTTGAGTACCCAAATGTGGCCCGCCATTACGGTGGCGAAGGCACACCACAGCGGATACGGCACCAGCGCGGCGCCCGCCCGCGGATCGGCCGCGACGGTGCGCCTGGCCAGATCGGTGCTACTGGCGGCCAGCACGGCCGCGCCGATCGCCGAGGCGCCCAACTTCTGGTGCTTGAAGAACAGCCAACTCCACCCGGCGTTGAGGATCAGGTTGGCGGCCAGCGCGACAACGTAGTTGCGGGCTTCGTGGTCACGCCCTTCCGCGCGCAGTCGGTCGATCGCGGTCGCAGAGGTCACCGCGATGTCGGCGTACAACGTAGTCCAGGCGACCGGAAACACCCCGTTGGGTGGCACATAGCTTGGTTTGCGTAAGCGGGAGTACCACCAGGTGATCCGAGGCTGGCTGGCGATGCTTCCGATGCCTGAGGTCGCGCCGACGGAAAGGGTCGTCGCGGCCAGTATCTGCTTATTCACCTGAAATCCCTTCGACGTCGACAAGTCTTTCAGTAATTTAAGTATTAATCAACTGAAGTAATACCCGAAAGCGGGATAAGCTGAACAGCGTCATGGGCCCCGATGAGACGGCGGGCGGCCGAGCCGCACTCGAACAGCAGATTTCCGCTCATCTGCGAGTGATGACGGCTGAGTCCGAACAGATCGGCCGCTCGTTCGCCGCCGTGCATGACGTGCGGCCCACCGACTTTCGCGCTCTGCTGCATGTCATGGTTGCCGAAACCGCCGGGGCGCCAATCACGTCCGGCGAGCTCCGGCAGCGCATGGGGCTGTCGGGCGCGGCCATCACCTATCTGGTGGACCGGTTGATGGCGTCTGGCCACATCACGCGCGAGTCCGACCCCGGCGACCGGCGCAAGGTGATCCTGCGTTATTCGGATTCTGGCCTGGCCACCGCGCGAGCATTCTTCGCCCCGCTGGGAACCCACGCCCATCAAACGATGCACGGCTTGTCCGACGAAGACCTCTCAGCTGCCAGTAGGGTTTTCGCCGCCCTGGTCGCGGCTATGCGCCGATACCAGGATGAGCTGTCGTCGTGGAAGCCGCCCGAGCGGCCGGCCGATTGAGCCACGGGGACCAGGAGGGAGGTGCTGTGCCAACTGATTCGAACGGGATGACGACCCGCAAGCGACGCCACATCGACGTGTGCCTTGACGACCGGGTGACGTATTCCGGTGTCACGACAGGGCTGGAGCGCTACCGGCTGCCGTACAACGCGCTGACGCAGACCAGCCTCGCCCACATCGACCTGTCGACCAGCTTTCTCGGTGTGCCCCTACGGGCGCCGATCCTGGTCGGCGCGATGACCGGCGGCGCCGAGCTGTCCGGGACGATCAACAAGAATCTGGCCGGGGCTGCGCAACGGCTCGGCATCGGAATGATGCTTGGCTCGCAGCGGATCATGTTGGGCAGTGC
Source organism: Mycobacterium sp. (assembly GCF_036488105.1). Lineage (GTDB taxonomy): Bacteria > Actinomycetota > Actinomycetes > Mycobacteriales > Mycobacteriaceae > Mycobacterium. The sequence goes on from NZ_DASXHW010000554.1 coordinate 7,527, forward strand.
GATGGGGGAGCAGGCGGCGTCCAGCTTCACCGTCCGCGACGTCGCGCCGGATGTGTTGTTGTTCGGCAATATTGGGCTCGCGCAGCTGACCACCGCTGCGGTTGACGACATCTCGAATGCGCTGAAGCGAGTGGGCGCCGATGCGCTTGCCGTGCATACCAATCCATTGCAAGAGGCCGTCCAGCGAGACGGCGACGGCGACTTTTCCGGGTCGCTCGACCGGCTGCGACAGGTCGCCGCAGCACTGGAATATCCGGTGCTGCTCAAGGAAGTGGGTCACGGCATCGGCACCGCGGCGATCGCCGAGTTGACGGGCCAGTCCGGCGAGTTGCCAGTGGCCGCGATCGACGTCGCGGGTGCCGGCGGTACCTCATGGTCACGCGTGGAGCAGCTCGTCCGCTACGGCGAGGTGCGTTTCCCCGACCTGGCCGACTGGGGGATACCGACGGCGCAGGCCATCGTGGAGGTGCGTCAGGCTCTGCCTGTCGTCCCGCTGGTGGCCTCTGGTGGCATCCGCACCGGCATGGACGCGGCAAAAGCATTGGCACTGGGCGCCGACGTCGTGGCCATCGCCCGTCCATTGCTGGCTGCGGCGATCGAATCCACTGAGGCCGTGGTGGATTGGCTGCAGCGCTTTATCGACGAGCTGCGAATCTGCTTGCATGGTGCCGGTGCTGCGGACCTACTGGCCCTGCGCCACATCGGCATCAGCCCGATCCAGTAAAGCGTTGATCGACAACATTTTTCGGCGAGCTGCCGAAGGCCTGCTCAGCTGAGGTCGCTGGATGCGGTGGCCGGAGCCGTCGACGGCTTGGAATTGTTAACAGCGATTTCGGCTTCAAATGTCGACATCGCGGCGATCATCGCGCCGAAAACCCGGTGAGCGGCAAGCAGATCCCGGTCGGGTAAGCCGGCGAGTGCGGCGCGCAGGTGCGCGCCGAGCGGCTGAAAAAATCCGTGGGCCAGTTCCATGCCGCTTTCTTCGTATCGGAGACGGGCCTTGCGTCGATCCGAGGGGTCCGATTCTCGGCGGACATGGCCGGCATCGATCATGCGATCGACGAGGTAGGTGATCGCCGCCGGCGAGACGTCCATCCGCTGCCGTAACTGAGCCATAGTCAGCGGCGTCCCAGCCGTCTCGGCGACCATGACGTGCAACAGCGCGTGGAAGTCGTTGCCACTCACGTCGTTCTGGCGCGCGAAATGGCGACCTATTCGGTCGGACTGTGCTGTAACCGCCCGCATATCAGCCGACATCAGCTGTTCCAGCTCTGGCCTGCTGGGCGGTGAACCGTTTGTGCCCCGATTAGTCACCTGATCGCATCCTTCTTAGCGAATCTTCCGTTCAGCGTATCGGACACCCGCTGGATCAGCGAGAATCCGCCGGGAAGCCAAATCTCTCCCGCCAGCGCAACGGTATCGCGGTACCGCGTTCGGTACAGCGTAATGACCCGCTTTGGTGGGCCATCGGGATCTGAGCGGGCACGGGACGGGACTTTTGAGTCATCAAGTGGGACAACAGTAGTCGCCGTTTCAGGACTTACTTGAAAAGTAAGCTGTCGCCGCCCGCGACCCGATGTGCAACCCGCGCAATGGGCGTATTGCGGTTTTGCGACATCTGCTTGAGCCGTGCGAAGGCTATAGCAGCGTCAATATCGAAACGCTCCATTGGCCTGCCCTTGGCCTGGCCGATATGTGTGCTTCCCGGTCGTCAGTTGTCGGGTCGCAGTGCATCTGGCTGGCGGCAGATACCCGATGAACGCGCCGCCGGCTGCCGATGCCACTACCCATTCTCCGATTCACACTATAAACTTAAATATTCATATTATGAAGGAAGTGTGACTTAATCATCCCGGCTGGTCGGTAACGGGCGAAAGCGGGTATACCGCCTCCGTGCGGCGGGCCCAGCTGCTGCGGATCTGAGCTAAGCGAGGAGTGTGCGATGCGCTGCGTCATCTTCGGCGCCACCGGCTACCTAGGAGCGCGGTTGGTTCCCGAGCTGTTGTCGGCGGGTCATGACGTCCGGGTGATGGCGCGAACGCCGGCCAAACTTGACGATGTGCCGTGGCGCCAGGACGTCGAGGTGGTTGAAGGTGACGTCGCCGACGCCGACACTGTGCGGCGGGCGCTCGATGGTCAGCGCGTTCTCTACTATCTGGTGCACTCGATGCTGAGCACCGATTTCGTCGACCTGGATGCGCGCGCGGCCTCGATCGTGGCGGATGCCGCTAGGCAGGCAGGGCTCTCGCGCATCGTGTACGTGGGCGGCATCATCGCCGATCACCAGCATTTGTCGGACCACTTGGCGTCGCGAGCCGAAGTTGGCCGGCTGCTGCGTGACTCGGGAGTGCCAACTGCGGAACTGCGGGCGGCGGCCATCATCGGAGCCGGGTCGGCGAGCTTCGAAATGCTGCGGTACCTGACCGAACGACTGCCGTTGATGGTCACACCGAAATGGCTGCGAACCCGGGTGCAACCCATTGCGATCCACGACGTGCTGTATTACCTGACGAACGCGGCAGACTTGCCGGCCGACGTGAGCCGCCCGTTCGACATCGGCGGTCCGGACACATTCACCTACACCGAGATGATCCGCAAGTATGCGGCGATCGCTGGGCTGCAGCGCCGACTCGCCATCCCGGTGCCGGTACTGACTCCGTACCTGTCCTCGCACTGGGTGAACCTGATCACCCCGCTGCCGCGGTCGTTGGCGTCGTCGTTGATGAAATCGCTGGAGAACGATGTCGTCTGCGCCGAGCACGATATCGCCCAACACATCCCAGACCCCGAAAAAGGCCTGACGCACTACAAAGACGCGGTCGAACTCGCACTGGAACGGACGCGCGACACCGCGCTGACCACTCGCTGGTCGCGCTCGAGACAAGAGGACTCACCGTCCCAGCCGCTGCCCACCGACCCAGCCTGGGCCGGTGGATCGCTGCACGAGCAGGTGTCTGAACGGCAGGTCGACGCCGATGTCGAGACGCTGTGGCAGGTGTTTGAGTCGATCGGATCCGAGCACGGCTGGTGGCGCGTCGAGCACGTCGATCAGCCCCGGCTGTTGCGGCTGCGCGCGGATGTTCCACTGCCGGGCCGCCTTTGGCTCGAGTTGTCGGTGCGTCCCGAGGGCGACGGTCGTTGCAGCTATCGGCAACGGGTGGTGTTCCAGCCATATGGTCTTGCCGGTGAAGTCTTTTGGACGGCGTCCAGTTGGCTTCGTAGCGCGGTGTTCGGCGGTATCGCGCGCGACATCACCGCAAAGGCAAACGGCACAGAGGTTTCCACGCGAACGTAGCGGGCGAACGGATCACGGCGTACTGGCACGCAGCTGATAGCGGCGTTCGGCGTAGGCCAGGTCGTCTTTCCACAGCCGGGCCGCGGCGATGCGCATGAGCCCGGTGATCAGCGGGGCGGCATGACGGGCCCGCTTGAATCCGGTCCGGTCGGAGTGGGCGACGGTGGCTTCGATCACCGCCGTTCGCGGCCGATTGTCCGGTCCCAAACCCAATGGGGTGGCGTGAGTTTCGACCACGCTGCCCGCTCCTTCGCCGTCCACGATGCGCATCACAATGGTGCGCGCCTCGGGGCTGGTGAACTCCGCAACCGTCGGTACGCCGACCCGGCCGATCCGGAACGTCACCGCGACCAGGAAACGGTCGGCTTCTTCGGTCGGAGTGGTCAGCACTTCGAGTCGGGTGAACGAATACGGGTGGTACCACGCGCCGTGCCAAGGATCGAGGCGGTTGGCGATGACGTCGGACGGTTCGCAGGTGCCGACCATTCTCGCTACGGCGTCCAGTGTGTCGCCGGCTGGTCTGGCCGGAATCACCGGCTGATCGAGCGGCTCCTCGCCACCGACATCGTCCAGACGGACCCAGGCGAGCACGCCGTCGTCATAGCTGGGCAGCGGCCGCCACCCGAATTCGTTGGTGTCCGCGTCCAGGCAGAGTCCGTGCCATCGGCAGATCAGGGCGCCGTCGTGCACGGCCGCGGTTGCCAGGTCGGCACCGAGATGGGGGCAGCTGCGCGGGCCGACCTGCAGTCGGGATTGCTGATCACGCCAGGCGACCAGCTCGACGCCGGCCACACGAGTACCCAGCGGCCGACCGCTGCGCACATCGCGGCTCGCGGCGAAGGTGTACCAGTTGCCGGTCGGCCGGCGCTGCGACCGCTGCAGCGCGGCGTCGATGATCGCGGGCGAGGCCTCCCGGTATGTCGGACGCTGGTCGGCCCACGTCAGAGGCGGGATCGCCTGCAGCGGCCAATCTTTGGGCCAGCGGCGCCGCACGTTGTCGCCGATGCTCATTGTCGCGGATCCCTTTCTCGGCCGGCCAGATAACGCAGCAGCGCCCAACGGCCTTGGGTGGGAACCGTACTCAGGGCGTGGCCGGCGAGTCCCCACTGCGTCAGTAAGTGGTTGGCGGCGGTCCATCCGGTGGTGGCCGCACGCTCCATCAGCGCCACTGGCAAGTCGATGCGCACCCCGTCGCCGGCCAGCAGCAGCCCCGGCAGTGGTGTCACGACGCCGGGCCGGTGCGCGTGGGTGCCCGGGGCGAAAAGCGGGCAATCGCGGTGCTGCAGCATGCGTTCGTGAACCACTCGCGCCAAGCGGGTCTCCGGGTAGAGCTTGTGCAGCTGGCTCAGCATGGCTTTTTGCGGATGTGTGGATTCCACTGCGTACGAATGTAATTCGATAACGGAGCCTCCGGTCGCCCGCGCCCAGTCGCGAGCTTGGCGTTCGTATCGATCCAAGACGCTGATGTTGTCCAGCGGCTCGTGGCCGGCCGTACCGAGAAACGCCGGTCGATCAGAGGACACCGGGCGGTCAAGCCACAGGCGCTGCACCATGAACGGCGGGGCGGTACGCAACTTCTTGATCCGCGCTCGCCAGAAGTCGTCGCCAAGGCTCGGTGAGGCCGCGACAATCTGTTGCAAGCCGGCCACGTCGGTGGCCAGCACGACGGCGTCGGCATCCATCTGATCGCCGGTATCGGTACGGACCTGGAATGTCTGATCGTCGTCGAGAGCGATGCTCGTCACCGCCCTGCCTTGGTGGAATCGCACCCCGAGGCCGGCCAGATATTGCTGTAGGGGCTGCCACAGCGCGGTGTCGTAGTTGGCGTTGGCAACGTCGAAAATCAGTCCCTCGCTGGAGCCGAGGAAGTAGATGTGGAACATGGTGGCCAGTTCCGCGGCCGACAGCTCGGTGGGGCTGGCGAAGAAGCTGCGGGAAAACACCTCGAAGGCCAGATGCCGCGCGGCCTCGGGGAAGTTGATGCTCTTCAGGAACGTCTCGGCGTCGACGTGATCGATGCGGTGATAGATGTCGGGCAGCGACACCGCGGCAAGCGGGGCAGCGGCACGCGCGTCGATGCGGGTGAGGTCTGTGAGGCGAAAAGTCGGGCTGCGCAAGGCGAATACCAATGCATTCCATGGCGGGTTGCGCGGTAAACCACGGAACGTGTCTTGTCGTCCGGCACCGTCGATGAGCGGGTAATCGTCGACCGGGGTCAGCATGGACAACGACGTGTCAACCCGGCTCAGCAGCGCCCGCAAGTTGTAGTACTGCCGGAAGAAGGCGTGGAAGCCGCGGTTCATGGCGAGCTCGACGCCGTCGGAGTGATCGGTCCAACCGCCGACCCGCCCGCCCAGGTAATTCTCCCGTTCGATGACGTCGACGCCGACGCCGCGTTCCGCCAGACCCGTCGCGGCGGCCAGGCCCGCGATTCCGGCGCCGACGACGACCGCCCGCGGTCGCGACGGCAGGGCCGTCGCGCTGTGCAGGCCCTGCGGCGCCGGAAAGGTGCGGCGACGGCGATCGATCGTCACGGCGCATCCCCGAGGAAGGTGTGCGCGATCTGGGTCTCCCAACCCGGCATCGTCTCGCTGCGCACCGCGGTGAAGCCCGCGTCACGCAGCCGCTGCCGTAATTGCCTTGCGCCGTCGAATGTCAACACGCTGCGCCACAAATGCTTGTACAGCGTCGCGTCACCGGTCTGCAGCCAGCCGGAGGGAATGATGATGCTCCAGCAGACTGCGTGCCACACCAGGGTCGCGGCCCGCGAGTCGCGTACCGAGTAGTCGTGCACGGCCAGCGTGGCGCCGGGCGACAACAGGTCACGCAGAGCCCGCAGCTGGGTGTCGGGATCGGACAGGTTGCGGATCAAATACGCGGCCAGGATTCCGTCGAACGGGCCGACGACGCCGTTGTCGGCCAGGCCTTCCACGGGCGTGTGCACGAACCGGACCGACGGGGGCCATGACTTGTTCTTAGCTACGTCGAGCATTCCGGCCGACGCGTCGATCGCGACGATGTCGGCGTGCGGGGCGACGCTCAGCAGCGCGGCCGTCGACGCGCCGGTGCCGCAGCCGGCGTCGAGCAACCGCAGCCCGCGGCCCTGATCGGGCAGGCGCATTCGCTGTGCCGAAAGGCGAAGGTGGGCATGGTATCCCGGGCTAGCGCCGACGAGTCGATCGTAGGCTGGGGCGCCGACGTCAAATGCGGCCGGCACCTCAGTGCGGGGGAGACCGGTGTTACCGACGTTCACGTTGTCGCTCCCATAGCAGCAGGACGGCGGTCACCAGTGCGAAGCCGAAGAAGAAGTCCTCGATTGGAATGTCGAGCGGAAAGCGGATGCCGCTGGTTTGCCGATTGTCGTACACCACGATCGGGGCAGTCAGCTTGGTCAACCAGCCGTCGACCAGGATCTGGAATCCGATCACGATCAGCATAGACAGCCAGTAGGCCGGGCGCCGAAAAAGCCCGGTGCGCAACACCGTCACCTCGAGCGCACCGACGGCGAGCGCCGCCGCGATGGCAGGGACGGTGTAGCCGACGCCGCTCATCGGCGGTTGACCCGATTGAGGATGGCGCTCACCGCGTTGTAGGTCAGCAAGGCGCACAACGGAATCACCAAAAAGAACACGACCTCCTCGATCGGCATCCGAACCGGGATGTTCACTCCGGTGACGTATGCCGGGTTGTACGTCCACAGGTGGCTGCCGATGGCCACCTCATCCCAGAGTACGAGAACGGCGGCGACGGGCAGCACAGCGCGCGCGGCCCGCCAGAGTTGGCGGTAGACGCCGGGTCGAAAGATCTCCAGCGGCAAGGTGATCGCCAGGCAGGCCGCCAGAACGATGAGGTACTGCCCGTGATCCACTACGCCACATCGGATCTGCGATCGCCGGATGCGGCCGGGTGCGTCAACCGGGCTCGCCACGAACGCAACAGCCCAGCGCCGGCGACGCGCAGCCGTCGGCCGTTGCCGACGGACGCGCGTTGGGTGAACACCGCAAAGTCGCAGTCTTCGATGCGGTCGAGGATTTCCGAGTACAGCGTCAGCGCTGTCGCGACGCACGGCCGTGACCGTGGTTCCAGCATCGCGACACCGTCCGCGGCGTAGCGGTAGACCTGCCGCGCGACATCATGCTGATCGGCCAGCGCGGTACGGACCCGGCGATCGGTCCGGCGATTGTCGTGGCACCACATCAGCACGTCGCGATCGACGCCGTGGGCGGCCAGTTCATCGGCCGGTAAGTACACACGTTGGCGCATCAGGTCTTCGTCGACGTCCCGCAAGAAATTCGTCAGCTGAAAGGCTCGGCCCAGCGCCGCCGCGCGCGGAGCGGCCTCGTCGGCCGGGCCGACCGTGCCCAAGATCGGAAGCACTTGCAGGCCAATCGCTTCCGCTGAACCCTTCATATAGAGGTTGAGTGCGGGGCGGTCCGGATAATCGGTGATGGTGAGGTCCATCCGCATCGAGTTCAGGAAGTCGTCGAACAGTTCGTCAGCGATGGCGTAACGCCGGGCGGTGTGCCGCACGGCGGCCAGCACCGGGTTGGCCGGGTGTTCCTCAGCGGAAAAGAATTCATCGGACAACTCCTGCAGCCGTGCCGCCCGGGTTGGGGTATTCAGGGCCGGATCGAAATCGTCGAGAATGTCGTCGGCGTACCGGGCAAAGCCGTAGAGCGCGTGGATCGGTGGGCGCTGATCGGGCGCCAGTAGCCGGGTGGCCAGAAAGAAGGTGCGGCCGTGGGCTGCGTTGAGGGTGCGACAGCGCCGGTAGGCACCGCGCAGGTCGGGATCTTCGATGCCGGCCGCGGTCAGCTCGGTACGGATCATGACCGACCTGCTTTCGCCACAACCGTTCGCTTCGACCCGTCGACGATGCCGGTGATGCGGTCGGCGGCCAGTCGCCCGGAGATCATCGCGGTGGGGACCCCGACGCCGGGCACGGTCGACGATCCGGCCAGCACGGCATTGTCGATCCCGCGCAACGTGTTGGCCGGACGGAACGGCCCGGTCTGGGCGAAGGTGTGGGCCAGCGCGAACGGGGTGCCCGCGATCATCCCCTGACGGGCCCAGTCCTCGGGGTTGACGACATGCAGCACCTCGGCGCCGTCGCGAAAGCCCGAAATCAGCCGCGCGCCAACGGTATCGATGAGCTGCTCGGTGTAGCTATCGCCGATGCGCGACCAGTCGACCACACCGCGGGTGAGGTTCGGCGCCGGGGCAAGGACGTAGAACAGCTCGTGGCCGCGCGGTGCCAAGCTCGGGTCGCTGGCCGTCGGCCTGGTGACGAGCAGGGACGGATCCTGCATCAGCCTGCCGTCACGGATGATGTCGGTGAACGTCTGATCCCAGTGCTCGCCGAAGACGATGTTGTGGTGTGCCAGTGAATGATCCGACGACGGCGCCTGGCGGCGGCCGATGTGTGCGACAACGGCCGACGGTGCCGGCCGAAGACGACCGATGCGACGAGGTTCGCGGCCCAACAAGGCGTAGGTGGTAGGCAGTTCGGTGGTCAGCACGACGGCATCGCAGGCGATGCGCTGATCGGTGTCGGTCAGTACGGCTGCCACCCGGCTGCCGGTGCGCTCCAGGCCGGTGACCGTGGCGCCGTAGACGAAGTGGACTCCGGCATCGGTGGCGGCCGCGGCCAGTGCGTCGGGCAGTGCCCGCATGCCGCCGCGCGGGAAGTAAACCCCCGAGACGGTGTCCATGTAGGCGATCACCGCGTACACGGCGAGCGCTTTCTTCGGCGCCACGCCCGCGTACAGCGACTGGAAGGTGAAGACTCGCTGCAGCCGCGGGTCGGAGATGTGCCGACTGACCATGGTGTCCCACTTGCGGAATCCACCCAGTGCCGTCAGCCGGGCCAGTTGCGGATTCACCATCGACAGTGGGGAATCGAAGTTCTCGGCGATGAAGCCGTTGAACTCGGCGTGGTAGAGCCGCGTCAGCCAATCACGCAGCTTCCGATAGCCCTCGGCCTGCTTGGCGCCGGCGAATTCTCGAATGGTGACCGCCATGAGGTCCGCGTCGCTGTGCACGTCGAGGCTGCTGCCGTCGGCGAACTGCGCACGGTACGCCGGGTCCACCGTCATCAAATCCAGTCGGGCCGAACGATTTTCGTTGACCGCGGCGAAGGCGTCATCGATGATGTCCGGCATCGTCAGCACGGTCGGCCCGGTGTCGAGCCGATAGCCGCCGACGTCGAGGCGTCCGGCCCGTCCGCCGGGCCAGTTTTCTCGTTCGACCACCGTGACTTCACGGCCGCGCCCGGCCAGATGTAGCGCCGCGGACAGGCCGGCCAGACCGGCGCCGACAACGACCACCCGGCTGTTCGGGCCCGCAACGGTCCTCATTCGGATCGCTCCGTGCAGACGGCAGCCATGTTCGCCAACCCGGCCCGCACCGGCTCGCCGACCCGAAGATCCTCGAGCTCATTAAGCGCGGACGAGACCCGGCTGCTGATCATGTCTTCGATCCTCTGCACAGCGCCTGTCGTGACAATCAACGTACGCCAGCGCTCGATCGCGTTGTCGTCGAGATCGCCGCTGTTCATCAGCTCGGTGAGCTGCCGGCGGGTGGGCGGGTCGGCCAGGTCGTGCGCGGTGATGACCACGCTGGTGGGCTTGCGCTCGATCAGATCTTGGCCGGTTGGCTTGCCGGTCACCGTCTCGGCGCCGAAGACCCCCAGCAGATCGTCGCGCAGCTGGAATGCTTCGCCGACCGCTTCACCGTAGCGGCCCAGGCCGGAGACGGTTCGATCGCTGCAGCCGCTCATCGCCGCGCCGATCTCCAGCGGCCGGCGCACGGTGTAGTTGCCCGATTTGCGCCGCGCCACCTCCAGCACGGTATCCATCGACGGCAGGTCGCGGATATCGCTTGCCAGATCAGCGAATTGGCCAATTGCGAGCTCGGTGCGCATAGCGTCGTAACGCGGCCAGGCCTGCTGCAGGCGGCGATGGTCGAGGCCGCTTTCGCGCAGCATCTGTTCGGCCCAGATCAGACAGAGATCGCCCAGCAGGATCGCCGCCGATTCGCCGAATCGCTCCGCGGGGCCGGATAGCTGCCGATTTCGATGCCATTGGCTGAATTGGATGTGTGCGGCGGGACGACCGCGGCGCGACGAGGCGGCATCCATGACGTCGTCCTGCAGCAGCGCGAAGGCGTGCAGCAGTTCCAGTCCGGCGGAGGCGAACAGCGCCTCGTCGCTGTCCTGGGCGCCGGCCAGCCAGCCCAGATACATGAAAGTCGAGCGCAGGCATTTGCCGCCCGCTACGAACTTCATCAGGATGTCGCCGGCCACTTCCACGCCTGACTCATCGAGTTCGGCAGCGCATCGGCCGGTCACGAACTCGGTCAGATGTGTCAAGACCTTGCGGCGCAACCCGATGCGCCATACGTCGAACTGTGCGGGATCTGACCAGAATTGTTGGCTGCGCTCAATAGGCTGCACGGATGGCGCTAACGACAGCGCACGCACCTCGCCCATTGAAACCCCTCTCGAAGGGTCGGGTCGCGACCAACCCGTACCGCCCAGACTCACCGGCTATACCTCCCAAACGACGAAGGCAAACACGTCCGCTCGGCAGATTAATTTCACAAGATTAAAGTTTAACTTACTGAACATCTGCCCCGCTCGCCAGAGATATCTCGCCTAGGGTGGGTCCATGACCGCAGCGCAGCGTGAACGAAGCGCACTGGTGACCACGTTTCGCGAGGTGGGGGCCGACGCACCGACGCTGTGCGCCGGTTGGAAAACACGCGATCTGGCTGCTCATCTGGTCGTTCGGGAACGCCGTCTCGATGCGACGCCGGGTATCGCTTTACCTTTCTTCGCCGGCTACACCGAGAAGGTGCAGAACAAGGTTGCGCAATCGACCGGCTGGGATGACCTGGTCAACCTGGTGTCACCCGGTCCGCCGATGTACTCGCCGTTCAAGCTCCTCGATGCGGTCGCGAATCTCGGCGAGATGTTCATTCACCACGAGGACGTGCGCCGAGCCATCGACGGCTGGCAG
>NZ_DASXHW010000556.1:0-21933 GCF_036488105.1 Mycobacterium sp.
CTCGTTGCGGATCGCGCCGACGTGCTCGAGGCGTAACCGGTGGTCGTCGCGGGGATGCCGGCGGAGGGCTTCTTCGTAGACGTCGAGGATGGTGTCCACTCAGGCGTCGCCCTGCACGTGGCAGGCCATCGGCCAGCCCAGCGGAAAGTAGGCCCCGACGATCTCGGTCAGCTGTTCGGCGGTGTAGTTGGCGTGGCCGCAGGAACCGGGCGTGACGCCGATGGTGCGGGTGGCGGCGGTGTCCAGATACGGGAAGGACAGGGCGATGTTGCCGATCCACGGCGAGCCGTCCACCCAGATCTTGATGCCGACCTGGCGCACCACGTCGTCGCCGTCGCCGGGTGTGGCGGTGGTCGACATCTGCGGATTCGACATCTCGTAGGTCCGCAGCCGGACGGTGAGTTGGCCGCGCAGGCCATCGACCAGTGGGCGAAGCGCTGGATCGAACGCCATCTCCGAGCAGGTGGTCAGCCCGGCCCGGTTAAGCCGGGCGCACTCGGCAAGCAACATCGCCGGGTAGTCGCTGGGCGCAATAGCGCCTTTGAGGAGCGGGAACACCGCGCTGGTTTCTTCGGCGGTGCCGTCTAGCTCGCCGTGTGCGTCGCGGCCGAACTTGGCGCCCTTGGGGTCAGCGGTGTCGCGGTTGAGGCTGGCGCGCTGGGCGGCGCACGAGTTGAAGAAGGCCTTGTGTCCGGAGTTGTGAATGATCACCAGCGGACCGTCCGGCGCGATCTCATCCAGCCAGCTCAGCGTCGGCTCCGGCAACCCGTTCTGCAGCAGCGGATCCCAGCCGTTGAGGTAGGCACCGTCGGGCCCGCGGCGTGCCACCTCGCGGCGAACCGCGGCGACCACCTCGTCGGCGTCGCGCATCGTGACCGGCCGGATGTCCACCAGCCGGTCGGACAGCGCGATCGCCTCCATCAGCGGATGGCCATGTGCCTCAATCAATCCCGGCATGACACAGCCGTCACCGATATCGACGGTGTGGGTGTTCGGGCCGATGAAATCGGCCACCTCGGACCGGTCACCCACCGCGACGATCCGGCCGTCGGCCACCGCAAGCGCCTCGGCGGTGGGCCTGGTGTCGTCGACGGTTAAGACGGTTCCGGTGATGACGAGGTCTGCGGCGGCCATGGGCACCAAGCCTAGTGATGGCCGAGGCGGCGGAGGGGGTAGCAGACACAAATTGCAACACGTTCTAGTCTGGCCACATGAGTGACGAGCTGCTGCGCAACCCGACCCATAACGGCCACTTGTTCGTAGGCGCGCTCAAGCGCCACAAGGACAGGCCGGTGCTGTTCCTCGGCAACACCACGCTGACCGGTGGTCAGCTTGCCGAACGTGTCAGCCAGTACATCCAGGCTTTCGAGGCGCTCGGCGCCGGCAGCGGCGTCACGGTCGGCATGCTGTCGCTCAACCGCCCCGAGGTGCTGATGATCCTCGGCGCCAGCCAGACCCAGGGATACCGGCGCACCGCCCTGCACCCACTGGGTTCGCTGGACGACCACGCCTACGTGCTCTCCGATGCCGGTGCCACGGCGCTGATCATCGACCCGAACCCGATGTTCGTCGAGCGAGCCCTGGGCCTGCTGGACAAGGTCGACTCGCTGAAGAAGATCCTGACCATCGGGCCGGTGCCCGAGGAGCTGAAAGATGTCGCGGTCGACCTGTCCGCCGAGGCGGCCAAGTACTCCCCGCAGCCAATAGTCGTGGCGGACTTGCCGCCTGACCACATCGGCGGGCTGACCTACACCGGCGGCACGACCGGCAAGCCCAAGGGCGTGATCGGCACCACCGGCAACATCGCCACGATGACGCAGATCCAGCTCGCGGAGTGGGAATGGCCGGAGCACCCGCGGTTCCTGATGTGCACGCCGCTGTCGCATGCCGGTGCGGCGTTCTTCACGCCCACGGTGGTCAAGGGCGGCGAGATGGTGGTGCTGGGCAAGTTCGACCCAGCCGAGGTGTTGAAAGTCATTGAAGAGCAGCGCATTACGGCCACGATGCTGGTGCCCTCGATGCTGTATGCGCTGATGGACCACCCGGATTCGCACACCCGCGACCTGTCGTCACTGGAGACCGTCTACTACGGCGCCTCGGCCATGAACCCGGTCCGGCTGGCCGAGGCCATCCAGCGGTTCGGCCCGATCTTCGCCCAGTACTACGGCCAATCCGAGGCGCCGATGGCGATCACCTATCTGGCCAAGGCTGACCACGACGAGAAACGGCTGACATCATGCGGACGCCCGACGCTGTTCGCGCGGGTGGCGCTGCTCGGCGAGGACGGCAAGCCGGTGCCGCAGGGTGAGCCGGGCGAAATCTGTGTCAGTGGGCCACTTTTGGCCGGCGGCTACTGGCATCTGCCGGAAGCGACGGCCGAGACGTTCAAGGACGGCTGGCTGCACACCGGCGACATGGCCCGCGAAGACGAAGACGGCTTCTACTTCATCGTCGACCGGGTCAAGGACATGATCGTCACCGGCGGATTCAACGTCTTCCCCCGCGAGGTGGAGGACGTCATCGCCGAGCACCCGTCGGTGGCGCAGGTGTGTGTCGTCGGCACGCCGGACGACAAGTGGGGCGAAGCCGTCACCGCCGTGGTGGTCTTGCGCGAAGACGCCGCCCGCGATGACGCGGCGGTCGAGGCGATGACCGCCGAGGTCCAGTCCGCGGTCAAGGACCGCAAGGGATCGGTGCAGTCACCCAAGCGGGTCGTGGTCGTCGACGCGCTGCCGTTGACTGGGCTGGGCAAGCCGGACAAGAAGGCCGTGCGGGCGCGCTTTTGGGAAGGCGCGGGCCGCGCCGTCGGCTGAGTTTTCGGGTCGAGCGCGACAGTGCCGTCACGCTCGCGGTCGAGCGTGACTGCAACGTCACGCTCGGCGATATAGCTAGAGCCCGACTCCGCCAACTTTGTCGATCCGGACGTGGGTCACGAATCCGGGCGGCGCATCCTTCGGCGGGAACACGCTGGGGTCCAGCAGTGCCTCCGACAGAGTTTCGAGCAGCTCCGGCGCGCCGCCCTCTTCGATCCGCGCGGTCCCGTCGATCGCCAGATACGGCCGCAGGCTTTTGCCCACGTCCCCGGGATGCGCGATCGTCACCGCGACGCGAGGGTCGCGGCGGATGTTGCGGACCTTCTTGTGCTCGGCGAGATGTCCGGTCACCAGCTCGTCGCCGTCGGGCGTGGACCGCAGGGCCACCCAGACAAGCGATACCTGTGGGCTGCCGTCGGGATTCAGCGTGACCAAGGTGGCGTCGGCGCCGTCGCCGATCAGTTCACGCGCAGCATCGTTGAGTTTCATGCGGTGTACTACCCCCGAACATGTCAATTGATTCCCGACGTGGCGACGCCGGCGACCAACAGGTCGAGCAGCCGGCCGGTCTGCTCGGGTGAACCGCTGGCCAGCATCAGTCCGATCAGGCTGGACAGCACGTCTTCGGCCTGCACATCGGAACGCAGACTGCCATCGTCGGCGCCGGCCCGCAGCAGCATGCCGACCGCGCCGAGGATGCTGTCGCGCGTCTGAGTGGGCTCCATGGCGCCGGACTCGAATATCGCCTGCAGCGATTCGGCCATCCCGCGCTTGGCGGCGACGAAGCTCGCATAGCGGTCCATCCACCGGCGCAGCGCGGTCTTCGGCGGATGCCGCTTGAGCAGCTGCTCGGCGGCAACGGCCACTTCGGCGAGCTCAGTCCGGTAAATCGCCTCGACCAGCGCCTCCCGATTGGGGAAATGGCGATACAGCGTGCCGATGCCGACGCCGGCGTCGCGGGCGATTGACTCCAGCGACACCGGCCGCCCGTCGGCGGCGGCGAATGCGGCGGTCGCCACTTCGAGTAGCTTCTCCCGATTGCGGCGCGCGTCGGACCGAACACTCTCGACCAAAGCGGAGGATCCTCCGTTTCTGCTACAGTCGAACAAACGGAGGGTCCTCCGAATTTCTACCAGTGTCTCACGACTAGAGGAGCACCATGACTGACAAGCCACATCCCGGCGGCGCCGGCCGCATCGGCACCTACCCGGTCGCCCGCGTCGGCTACGGCGCCATGCAACTGTTCGAGCCCTCGCTCGACGACGCGGTCGGCGTACTGCGCCGCGCGGTCCAACTCGGCGTCGACCACATCGACACCGCATCGTTCTACGGCCCCGGCGAGGTGAACCGCCGGATCCGCAAAGCGCTGGCGCCCTACCCCGACGACCTCGTCATCGTCAGCAAGGTGGGTGCGCGATTCACCGGCGACGACCCGATACCCCTGGCTCCGGCGCAACGGCCCGCCGAGTTGCGCGCCGCCGTCGAAGACGACCTCAGCCAACTGGGCGTCGACCGGATACCGGTGGTGAACCTGCGGCGCATGGATCTGGGGCCGGGCGTGGCCGTCGAAGGTGACCAGGTCGTCGACCTCGACGATCAGCTGGCCGAGATGATCGCGCTGCGCGACGAAGGCAAGATCGGCGGGATTGGCGTCAGCAGTGTGCCGCTGGCGATCCTGCAACGCGCGCTGCCTGCCGGCATCGCGTGCGTGCAGAACTCCTACAGCCTGATGGACCGCTCACAGGAGGACATGCTCGACGTCTGCGCCGCCGAGAACATCGCCTGGGTGCCGTATTTCCCGCTCGGCTCGGCATTTCCCGGTTTCCCCAAGGCGTCCGACAACGCCGCGGTGATCGACATCGCCGGCGAGGTCGGCGCTACGCCGGCTCAAGTCGGTTTGGCCTGGCTGCTGGCGCATGCGCCGACGACGTTGCTGATTCCGGGAACGCGGTCGATCGCACACCTCGAGGAGAACCTCGGCGCCGGCGACCTGACTCTGGACGCCGAGGCGATCGCGCGGCTGGACGCCGTCACCGCGCCCGGATCCAGCGCAATGCCCGATGGCATCGAGGGGTTCCTCGAACAGGATTAGTGGTCAGCCGATCGCGGCGCCGACGAGATGGCCGATCACGTAGGTGATCGCCAGAGCCAGTCCCCCGCCGACGAAATTGCGCAGTGCCGCACGGTATTTCGACGCCCCACCAAGTCTGGCCGAGACCGCGCCGGTGATCACCAAAGCTAACAGCACCGCCGTTACGGTGATCGGAATCCGCAGTGCGATCGGTGCGACCAGGATGGCGATCAGTGGCAACAACGCGCCCACGCTGAACGCGCACGCCGACGACAGTGCGGCGTGCCACGGGTTGGTCAGCTCCGCGGGATCGAAGCCAAGCTCGATCTCGGCGTGCGCGATCATCGGATCGTGGTCGGTGAGTTCCTCGGCGGCAGTGCGCGCGGTCGCCGCCGACATCCCCTTGCCCTCGAGCAATGCCGCGAGTTCGTCCAGCTCTGCGCTGGGGTCGGCCCGAAGCTCGCGCCATTCCTGCTGCAGCAGAGCCTGTTCGGTGTCGCGCTGCGCGCTGACCGACACATATTCACCGAGTGCCATCGACACCGCGCCGGCGGCCAACCCGGCGATTCCGGCGGTCATGATCGGGCCGCGCGCCACCGTCGCCGCGGCGACACCGACGACGATGCCCGCCGTCGAGACGATCCCGTCGTTGGCGCCCAGGACCCCCGCGCGTAGCCAATTCAGGCGTGCCGAGACCGAACCCAGATGAGGCTCATGCGGATGGGACACGGGCAAAAGACTAACAACGTCAGCGAGTACCGTTTCATGAAGCGTGCCGGCCTGGTAACCGAAGGCCGCCGGGACGAATTCGAAGCATTGGCCGGCCGCTGCGCGGTCTTTCTACTGGATGGAATTCAATAGCCTTGAGCGACAATCCTTTTCACGCTGATGAATGGAAGCCGGTCGACGGATTCGGTGACCTGACCGATATCACCTATCACCGCCACGTCGCAGACCCGACCGTGCGGGTGGCGTTCAACCGGCCCGAGGTGCGCAACGCGTTTCGCCCGCACACCGTCGACGAGCTCTACCGCGTGCTCGACCACGCCCGGATGTCGCCCGACGTCGGCGTGGTGCTGCTGACCGGCAACGGGCCGTCGCCGAAGGACGGCGGTTGGGCGTTCTGCTCCGGCGGCGATCAGCGCATCCGCGGCCGCAGCGGCTACCAGTACGCCGCGGGCGAGACCGCGGACACCGTCGACGCCGCCCGTGCCGGCCGGCTGCACATCCTCGAAGTGCAGCGGCTGATCCGCTTCATGCCCAAGGTGGTGATCTGCCTGGTCAACGGCTGGGCCGCGGGCGGTGGGCACAGCCTGCACGTGGTCTGCGACCTGACCATGGCCAGCCGCGAGCACGCCCGGTTCAAGCAGACCGACGCCGACGTCGGCAGCTTCGACGGCGGCTACGGCAGCGCGTACCTGGCTCGACAGGTCGGCCAGAAGTTCGCCCGCGAGGTCTTCTTCCTCGGCCGGCCCTACACAGCCGAGCAGATGCACCACATGGGCGCGGTCAACGCCGTCGTCGACCACGCCGAGCTGGAGTCGGAGGCCATCCAGTGGGCTGCCGAAATCAACGCGAAATCGCCTCAGGCGCAACGGATGCTGAAGTACGCGTTCAACCTGCTCGACGACGGGCTGGTGGGCCAGCAGCTGTTCGCCGGTGAGGCCACCCGGCTGGCGTACATGACCGACGAGGCCGTGGAAGGCCGTGACGCGTTCCTGGAGAAACGGCCGCCGGATTGGAGCGCGTTCCCCCGCTACTTCTAGCAACGGGGGGCCGAGCGTGACGCTGGCGTCACGGCGGAGCGCCAGCGTGACGCCAGCGTCACGGTCGAGCCGAGCGGCGCCACCTAGACTCCCGACTTGTGAGTAAGAATCCACTGCAGCGACTAGCCGAGCAGATCACGCTGGCCACCATGCGCCCGCCGCTGACCCCGCGTCTGCTGCCCCGGCCGGGGGCCACCAAGATCGACCTCGCCGGCAAGCGCGTCCTGCTCACCGGGGCCTCGTCCGGCATCGGCGAATCCGCCGCCGAACAATTCGCCCGCCACGGCGCCACCGTGGTCGCGGTGGCCCGCCGCCAGGATCTGCTCGACGACCTGGTCGGCCGCATTACCGAAAGCGGCGGCAACGCGACAGCGATTTCCTGCGACCTGTCCGATCTGGATGCCGTCGACGCGGTGGTCGCCGACGTCGAGCAGCGGTTCGGCGGGGTGGACATTCTGATCAACAACGCCGGGCGGTCCATCCGCCGGCCGCTGGCCGAGTCGTTGGAGCGCTGGCACGACGTCGACCGGACCATGGTGCTCAACTACTACTCCCCACTGCGGCTGATCCGCGGCATCGCGCCCGGGATGCTGCAGCGCGGCGACGGGCACATCATCAACGTCGCGAC
Organism: Mycobacterium sp.; assembly: GCF_036488105.1. GTDB lineage: Bacteria > Actinomycetota > Actinomycetes > Mycobacteriales > Mycobacteriaceae > Mycobacterium. The sequence goes on from NZ_DASXHW010000556.1 coordinate 7,279, forward strand.
CTGGGGCGTGTTCAGCGAGCCGTCGCCGTTGTTCGCCGTCTACAACGCATCGAAGGCCGCGCTGTCGGCGGTCAGCCGCGTGATCGAAACCGAATGGGCGACAAAGGGTGTGCACTCGACCACGCTGTACTACCCGCTGGTGGCCACCCCGATGATCGCGCCGACAAAGGAGTATCAGGGGTTGCCGGCGCTGACCTCCGAGGAGGCCGCGGGCTGGATGATCACCGCGGCGCGCACCCGCCCGGTCCGCATCGCGCCGCGGATGGCGCTGGCCGCGCAGGCGATTGACACCGTCGTTCCGGGGCTGGCGACCACAATGATCAGGCGGCAGCGACTCCAACCGAACAGGCCGGCGTGATAGACACGACGGCATGGAGATTCTCGCCAGCCGGATGCTGTTTCGGCCGGTGGATTACCAGCGGTCGCTGAGCTTCTACCGCGACCAGATCGGTTTGGCGATATTCCGCGACTACGGCGCGGGCACGGTGTTCTACGCCGGCCAGTCGCTGATCGAGTTGGCCGACCACGGCGCACCGGAAGACTCGGCCGGGCCGTTCACCGGCGCGCTGTGGCTTCAGGTGCGCGATGTGGTCGCGACGCAGGCCGAGCTGGAAAGTAGAGGCGTCACGATCGCCCGCGAGGCCCGCCAGGAACCGTGGGGTCTGCACGAAATGCATGTGGTCGATCCGGACGGCGTGCTGCTGATCTTCGTCCAGATTCCACCGGAGCACCCATTGCGGCGCGACACCCGCGGTTAAAGAGGTGAACCACAGGCGAACTTCTGACGACGAGCAGCGATATACCTTGGAATACCGCATCCGTTCTTTCGACAACGGCACCTCGCTACCCCAGAATTAGGCCCGTGAACCTTCAGTTGTTCCTGTTGATCATCGTCGTGATCACCGCCCTCGCATTCGATTTCACGAACGGCTTCCACGACACCGCAAATGCCATGGCTACTTCCATCGCCAGCGGCGCACTCAAGCCGAAGCAGGCGGTGACGCTCTCGGCGGTGTTGAACCTCTTCGGAGCGTTCCTGTCCACTGCCGTCGCTGGGACGATCGCCAAGGACCTGGTGAACGGTCACCTGGTGACGCTGCAGCTGGTGTTCGCCGGCCTGGTCGGTGGGATCGTCTGGAACCTGCTGACCTGGCTGCTGGGTATCCCGTCGAGCTCGTCGCACGCCCTGGTCGGTGGCATCGTCGGCGCCATGATCGCCGCGGCCGGCGCGCACGGGGTGATCTGGACCGGCGTGGTGTCCCGCGTGCTGATTCCGGCCCTGGTGTCGGTGGTGTTGGCCGGCCTCGTCGGAGCGGTGGGCACCTGGCTGGTGTACCGGATCAATCGGGGTGTCCCGGAGGAGCGCAGCGAAACTGCGTTCCGCCGCGGTCAGGTCTTCTCGGCCTCCCTCGTGTCGCTGGCCCACGGCACCAACGACGCGCAGAAGACGATGGGCGTGATCTTCCTGGCGCTGATCTCGTACGGCGCGGTCAGCCGGACCCAAGCCCTGCCGCCGTTCTGGGTGATCTTCGCCTGCGCGTGCGCGATGGCACTGGGCACTTACACCGGCGGCTGGCGGATCATCCGCACCATGGGTAAGGGCCTCGTCGAGATCAAGTCGCCGCAAGGCATGGCCGCTGAGTCGTCTTCGGCAGTCATCATTCTGCTGTCGGCTCAGTTCGGGTACGCGTTGTCCACCACTCAGGTGGTGACCGGATCCGTACTCGGTAGCGGCGTCGGCAAACCCGGCGGCGAGGTGCGCTGGGGAGTCGCCGGCCGGATGGCGACCGCATGGCTGATCACGCTGCCCGCGGCCGGCCTGGTGGGTGCCGTCACTTATTGGGTGGTCCATGGGATCGGTGGTTTCGCCGGCTCGATCGTCGGCTTCGCCCTGCTGGTGGCGGTGTCCTCGGTCATCTACCTGCGGTCGCGCAAGACGAAGGTGGACAGCAGCAACGTCAACGCCGAGTGGAAGGGCGACCTGACCGCCGGACTTGACGAAGAGGGCCATCTGGGCGTCGCCGGCGCGCCCATCGGCAACGGAGACGTTTCCGGTGCTGCGCCCCACACCCCCCAGGCTAAGAAAGCGGGCACGCCATGAGCCACTGGTTCAACTACCAGGCTTCGTTGAAGATTCTGATCTTCGGCCTGCTCCTCGGTAGCGGGCTGCCCGCGTTGTTTGCGCTCGCGGTACGGGTGGGCTCCGGCGGTGCCGGTGTCCAAGGTTCCGACGGCGCAGCCGTGGCCCACAAGAATCCGGCGCTGACCGCCATCAGCTACGCGTTGTACGCATTGACGCTGGCAGCGGTTGTCGTCGGCGTGCTGTACATCGCCCGCGAGTTCATTGGGGCGCACACCGGTCTTTACATCCTCGGAGCCAAGCCCGCGTAAAGTCAGAATTTATTCTGTTTTGAGGCTTACCGAGCGTCCGGCGGGGGAAGTGGACTCATTGTGAACCGATTCCTGAGTTCGGTGGTCGCGTGGCTGCGCGCGGGATACCCGGAAGGCATTCCGCCGACCGATTACTTCCCGGTGCTCGCCTTGTTGTCTCGCCGGCTGAGCAACGACGACGTCAAGTTGGTGGCCGGCGAACTGATGCAGCGCGGCGACTTCGACCACGTCGACATCGGTGTGCTGATCACCCAGATGACCGACGAACTGCCCTCGCCGGAGGATATCGAGCGGGTGCGGGAGCGGCTGGCCGCCAAGGGCTGGCCGCTCGACAACGCCCGCGACGGCGAGGAGTCGGCCGGATAGCCGTCCTGCGCGCATTCGCCGTGGCGCAGGGCTCCTCGGCGAGCCCACTGCTTGCCGAGCTCGACGACGTCCTGAATGGCCGCGCATCCGCGCTGGTGCCGGTCGGTGCCGATGATTCCGCAATGGCGGCGCTGCGAGTGGGCGAGGATATCGACGACGACGTCGCCCTGGTCGTGACGACGTCAGGCACCACCGGTACCCCGAAAGGCGCGCTGCTGACCGCCTCGGCCCTGACCGCCAGCGCCGAGGTCACCCACGACCGGCTGGGTGGGCCCGGCCGATGGCTGCTGGCGTTGCCGTCGTATCACATCGCCGGCATCCAGGTGCTGGTGCGCAGCCTGCTGGCCGGCACCGTCCCGGTCGAGCTGGGCGTCTCGACCGGCTTCGATATCAGCCAATTGCCTTCTGCCGTAGACGAACTCGGCTCCGGGCGGCGCTACACCGCGCTGGTTGCCACGCAGCTGGCCAAGGCGCTGGACGACCCGGCCGCCGCCGCCGCGCTGGCCGGCCTCGACGCCGTGCTGATCGGCGGCGGCCCGGCCCCGCGACAGGTCCTCGACGCCGCGGCAAGCGCCGGCGTCAACGTGGTGCGCACCTACGGCATGAGCGAGACCGCCGGCGGCTGCGTCTACGACGGCGTCCCGCTCGACGGCGTCAAGGTGCGGGTCGACCCTGACGGCCGGATCGTGCTCGGCGGCCCGACGCTGGCCAAGGGTTATCGCAATCCACCCGACCCCGACCCGTTCGCCGAGCCGGGCTGGTTCCGCACCGACGACATTGGCGTCGTTGACGATTCGGGTGTGCTCAGCGTGCTCGGCCGAGCCGACGACGCGATCAGCACCGGCGGGTTGACGGTGCTGCCGCAGCCGGTCGAGGCGGCGTTGCGGACCCATCCCGCAGTCGCCGACTGCGCGGTGTTCGGAGTGGCCGACGAACGCCTCGGCCAGCGGGTGACTGCCGCGGTCGTAGTTGCCGATGGTTGCGCTGCACCCTCACTCGACGCGCTGCGTACCCACGTGATGCGCACTCTGGACCACACCGCCGCGCCTCGCGAGATGCACGTCGTCGACGCGCTGCCGATGCGCGGCATCGGCAAGGTGGACCGGTCGGCGCTGGTCCGGCTGGCCGGAAACCGCTTGTCCTAGCGACACTTGTGCGCCTAGCTGCTCACACCGGATGTCATAATGCCCAGATGAACCGGCCCGAAGTCATCGAGTGTTCGATGGCGACCGGGCTTTGAGTAACGGACGAGAAGATGCATCGCCACATCATTGTCAGCGGTGACGATGCGCTGGCCACCACAATCGCCGACGAGCTGAAACACGCGGGCGCGACGGTTGTCCGGATGGCGACCGGGGAGACATCCGAGGCGGGCGTCACCCGCGAGCTCACCCTCGCCGACGTCTCGCACGCGCTCGCGGTGGTCTGCGCGGGTGACGACGATGCGGTAAATCTCGAAATCGCTTTGCTGGCAAGGAAAGCCAACCCCAATCTGCGCGTGGTGTCGCGGGTTGCCAACGATGTTCTGCGCGAAGCGGTCAACCACGACAACGGCCCCGGGGCGATCCTCGACGTCGCCGACCTGGCCGCGCCGGCGGTGGTGGAAGCCTGCCTGTCCCAGACCACCCACGATTTCGATGCCGCCGGAATGAACTTCGTCGTCGCGGGCAAAACGGCGTCGCGCGAGGCGACGTTGCGTGAACTCTACGGCGACCTGCCGCCCGTGGCGATCATCCACGGCGAAGACTCACCCGACCCTGGTGAGCTGGACATATGTCCCGGTCGCGATCAGCGGGTGCACGCCGGTGACTGGACGATGATGATCGGCACCGCCGACGAGCTTGCCGCCCAGGGCATCAGGGTCCCCCGCTCGACCCGGGCGCGCCCGCGGCGCCCGCTGTTGCGGCGTGCGGTCGACACCGTCCGCGGCCTGGTCAACGACGTGAACCCGACGTTTTATCCGGTCGTCGCCGCGACGTTGGTCCTGCTGATCGGCGCCACGATTACCTTGCGATTCGGGTATCGTCCCCCGCCCAGGATGGGCTGGGTCGACGCGTTCTACTTCACGGTCGAAACGATGACCACGACCGGCTACGGCGACTTCAGCTTTGTGAACCAGCCCACCTGGCTGCGCACGTTCTCCACGCTGCTGATGTTCAGCGGCGTGACCACGACCGCGTTGTTGGTCTCGTTCATCGCCGACGTATTGCTGTCGCGCCGTTTTGTTTTCGCTTCGGCACGCCCTCGGGTAGGGCATCTGCGCAACCACATCGTGGTCGTCGGGCTCAGCGGACTCGGCATGCGAGTGGTCAGCGACCTGACCGCGGCGGGCCACGACGTCGCGGTGATCGAGCGCAACGAGGACAACCGCTTCCTGTCAGCGGTGCGCGATCTCGACGTACCGGTCATCTTCGGCGATGCCACCTTGCGCCAGACTCTGCAGGCCGCGCGGGTGGATCGCGCCCGAGCGGTGGCGGTGCTGACCCGCGACGACATCATCAATATCGAAACCGGCATCGTGCTGAGCGAAATGCTGGGCCGCAAGACTGCGACCAGAGAGCACTGGACCGACATCCCACTGGTGCTACGGGTCTACGACCGCACGTTGGGCTTCGCGGTGGCGCAGCGGTTCGGATTCGAGAACGTGCGCTCCACCGTCGAGCTGGCCGCACCGTGGTTCATCGGTGCGGCGATCGGCCTGCAGGTGCTGGGCACGTTCTCGGTGGGCCAGAACTCATTCGTGGTCGGCGGGATGCAGGTGGCCGCCGGCAGCGAGCTCGACGGGCTGCGGATGTTCGAAATGTCCAGTCAGGCCCGCGTCATCGCCATCACGACGTCCAACGGCCTGGTCAAGCTGCACCCCCGCCGTGACGCGAGGTTGCACGCCGACGACACCGTCTACCTGGTCGGGCCGTATCGGGAATTGATCGACACCCTGCGCAAAGGTCGGCCGCCCCGCCCGGCCCCCGACGAGGAGCGCCAGCGCGAAGCGAAGACCGGCTGAGCGGTCACGCGTCGTCGAACGGAAGCGGCACGCCGGTGTGCGCTAGGCACTCGGTACAGGCATGTTCGGCGTCCACCCGGCCGATCGCGTCGCGCACGAGATTTTTGAACGGCTCGATGTTCTTCGCGAACTCGCTGATCACCTGGTCGACTTTCACCCCGCCGCCGACATCGATACCGGCATCCAGGTCGGTCACCAAAGCAATTGCCGCATAGCAGATTTCGAGCTCGCGGGCCAACACCGCCTCCGGATAGCCGGTCATGTTGATCAGGGTGAAGCCCGCGGCGGCGAACCATTGACTTTCCGCGCGGGTAGAAAATCGCGGCCCCTCGATGACGACCATGGTGCCGCCGTCGACCACCTCGGGCAGGCCGGTGGCCGCCGAACGCAACGTCGGGCAGTACGGATCGGCGAAGGACACGTGCGCCGCGCCGGAGTCGTAGTAGGTGTCGGCGCGACGACGAGTCCGGTCCACCAGTTGATCGGGCACCACGATGGCGCCCGGGCCGTGATCGGTCGTCAGGCTGCCGACCGCGCACGGGGCGAAGATCTGCCGGACCCCTAGCGCGCGGAGCGCCCACATGTTGGCCCGGTAGGGCACCTTGTGCGCCGGGAACCGATGGTCGGCCCCGTGCCGGGGCAGAAACGCCACCTCATGCTCCCCGATCGAGCCGACCGTGACCGGCGCGCTGGGTTCGCCGTAGGGCGTGTCCAGGTTGACGCTGCGCGCGGCAGAGTCGAAGAAGGTGTAGAAGCCGCTGCCGCCAATCACTCCAAGCACGGTGATCATTCTTGTGCACGCGCATGGAACGATTGGGGGGTGGCCAGTCTTGCGCAGTGGATCGCCGGTGCGCGACCGCGAACACTTCCCAACGCCATCGCACCGGTGATCGCCGGTACCGGCGCCGCCGCCTGGCTGCACGCCGCGGTCTGGTGGAAGGCGCTGCTTGCGCTGGCCGTCGCGCTGGCGCTGATCGTCGGGGTGAACTTCGCGAACGACTACTCCGACGGCATCCGCGGCACCGACGACAACCGGGCGGGTCCGGTGCGGCTGGTCGGTTCGCGACTGGCGACGCCTCGGGCAGTCCTGACGGTGGCGCTGGCCAGCCTGACTGTCGGCGCGATGGCCGGACTGGCGCTCGCGCTGACCAGTGCGCCGTGGCTGATCGCGGTCGGCGCGTTGTGCATCGCCGGGGCATGGCTGTACACCGGCGGCTCGAAACCGTACGGCTACGCCGGCACTGGCGAAATCGCCGTGTTCCTGTTCTTCGGTCTGGTCGCGGTGCTCGGCACCCAGTACACGCAGGCACTGCGAGTCGACTGGGTGGGTCTGGCGTTGGCGGTGACGACGGGTGCGTTGTCGTCGGCGGTGTTGGTAGCCAACAACCTGCGAGATATCCCGACCGACGGGGCGTCCGGCAAGATCACGTTGGCGGTGCGGCTGGGCGACACAAGGACGCGCATTCTGTACCAGGCGTTGCTGGCCGTCGCCGCCGTTCTCACGCTGGCGCTGACAGCCGCCACGCCCTGGTGCGCGGCCGGATTGGTGGCCACACCGCTGGCGCTGCGAGCCGCGGCTCCGGTGCGCGCCGGGCGGACCGGGCCCGAGCTGATCCCGGTGTTGCGCGATACCGGCCTGACCATGCTGGTCTGGTCGATCGCGGTGGCAGCCGCGTTGACGCTGACGGCCTGACGTGCTTTCGACTGTGGCTCCAGGCTTCGAGTGTGCACTCAGGGCGGGAGCCGGCGGCTTGGGTTCAGGGGCGAGGCGCGCCCTCAGCGCACACTCGAGACCGTCATTGCACACTCGACGAGGATCCGCGGCTACGCGGCCTTTTCCAACAGGTTGACGACCGCCGCGCGCAATTGCGCGGCGTAGACGTGCTCGGCGATCAAGCCAATGGCCGCATTGTCGCCACCTCGCAGGATACCCAGCAGGAGGTGCTCGCATCGGATTTCGTTGTCCTTGTGCGCCAACGCTTCTCGAAGCGCCAGTTCCAAGACCTTTTTGGCCCCGTGACTGAACGAAATGTGCCCCCGGGGGCGGCGACGTCGGCCTGACCGGGACACGGCGTTGTCGAAAGCGTCGGCGCCGAAAGTTCGGGCCACGCTGTCGCGAACGGCCCGCAGATCAATTCCGATTGTGCTCAGCGCGTCCGCGTCCTCGTCGAAAGACTGGTCACCGGTCGAGGTTTCGGCCAGTCGGGTCCGGACAAACTCGGCGGTCAACCCGTAGCCGGTCAACACCGCCGAGAGCTCCTCGCCTGCAGCCTGCAGGATTCCGAGAAGCAAGTGCTGCGAACCCGTTTCGCGGTCACATAGTTCGCGGGCCTCTTCCTGGGCCAGCATGACTGCCACCCGGGCGTTTCGGGTAAATCGCTCGAACATCGGTCATCTCCTCCGGTTGTATTTCTGGTGCACCGCCTGCCTACTCACGCCGAGCGTGTTGGCGATCGCCTGCCAGCTCCAGCCCTGCTCGCGTGCGTTGGCAACGTGGATTGCCTCCAGCCGCTCCTGAAGCCGCTGCAGGGCACGGACCGCGCGAAGCCCGACGGCAGGGTCGGAACTACCCGCGGCGTCCATGGCGAGACCCAGGGGAAGGTCGGTCATTTCGCTCACGCTTGTCAAGCTAACTTGACGTTTAAGATGTGTCAAGGAAAGTTGACGCGCCCGTTTCAGTCGGCCGCGTCGACGTCAGCCGTCGGGCGGGGTCTCACCACGCAGTCGGGCCCGCAGTTGCGCACGGTCGTGGCGACGGCGTTCGGTGGCGGCATCGATGCCCGCGGTGGCCCGGCGTCGCAACGGCGCGAACAGCCACATCCCCAGCGGCATCGCGATGACGAGCGCGAACAGCAGAGCGACGACGAGCGGAAATTCCTGCACGCCAAGGCCTCGACCGGTCCCATAGATCACTGCTGTGAGTGCGATCACCAACACCAGTCGGGCCGCCACGTACAGCAAAACGCTGACGACTGCGCGGCCAGCGGAGCTCTGTCCGTTTGACACAGTGCGAGCCTAGGTCGCCGCGTATATTCAGACCAAGGAGGTGTTGAGTGCTGTACCTACTCCTGGTCCTGATTCTCGGAACAGTGGTCTACGTTGGCTGGCGCGTGGCCCGTTCACAGGTCAACCGCCCGAAGAGCCGCGTCATCGGGCCCGACGACGATCCGGACTTCCTGTGGCGGTTGACCCATGGTGACAACAACCCGCGTTAGCGCATTGATGGCCCTGCTTCTCCCCGGGCCGTTTCGGCCCGAATCGGCGCAGGGCTAGATGAAGTGCTCGTTGGATCGGCGCTGATCGCTCGGAAACCCCTCTGCGACAATAGCTGCCAGCTCGATCAGGGCTTCCCGGGTCTCCCGCTTCAGCCGGTTCAGGTCGATCTCGGCGCCTTCTTCGAGATGTGGGTCGAACGGCACCAAACGCACTGCGCGGCAACGCCGCGAGAAATGATCGACCACTTTTTGCATGTCGACCTTGCCCGATCGTGGCCGCACCGCGTTGATCACCGCAATCGAATTGCTGACCAGATCTTCGTGGCCGTGCGCGTCGAGCCAGTCCAACGTGGCTGAGGCGCTGCGCGCACCGTCGATCGAACCCGAGCTGACCACGACCAGGGCGTCGGCCTTGTCCAGCACCGACGTCATCGCGGAATGCAAAAGCCCAGTGCCACAGTCGGTCAGCACGAGACCGTAGAACCGCTCGAGGATCTGCAGCGTCTGCGCGTAATCGTCAGCGCTGAAGGCCTCCGACATTGCCGGATCGCTTTCAGACGCAAGCACCTCCAGCCTGCTGGGTCCCTGCGAGGTGTAGCCGCGGACGTCGCTGTAGCGGTCAATGCCCTCCGCGTCGCGCAGCAGGTGCCGAACGGTCGCCGGCGTCTCCAGCGGCACCTTCTGGCTCAGCGTGCCGCGATCGGGGTTGGCATCGACGGCCACCACCCGGTCGCCGCGGATCGACGCGAAGGTCGCGCCCAGCGTCGCAGTGATGGTGGTTTTGCCGACGCCGCCCTTCAGCGAGAGCATCGCGATGCGGTAGCAACCCCGCAGCGGCCTGTTCACCTGCACGGTCAGGTCGTTGTACCGCATCGTCCGCGGGCTTTCGCCGACGTTGATCAACTGACCTGACAGGCGAAACAGCCACCGCCGCCAGCCCTCCGTTGGCGGCGGTTTGACCTGGCGCAGCAGCGTGCTGGTGGACAACTCCGGGTAGCGCGACGGCGGCAAGTTCGGTTGCGGATATCCAATGTCCCCCGATACCGAAGGCGGCGGTCCCCCGTAGTTGCCGTAGACCCGCCGGGGCGCTTCCCCGGATTCGACGACCCGCGGAATTCCTTGGTACGGCGTCTCTGCCCATGCCCGCGGTTCACCGCGGGTCGGCGGCAGCGGTGCGTTCTGCGTCGCGTTGTCGCTGAATCGGCGTTCGGTGCGGAACCCCGCGAACACCCGGGTGGCCGGTTCGGCGTCGGGCGGCTGTGGCGGCAGTGCGGTCGTCGGATGCTCTTCGCGGCCGCCGGCGTTCGCGTCGTTTGACGGATGGTCAGACACGTGAAAATCCCCTCGTTGCAATACTCCGGTCGCTGGTCGGCGAACGGTCTCCTAATCGAAGATAACGCAGCGCCGACGGCGGCCTTCTGACCTGGGCTTATCCCACTCCGGCGTAGGAGTGCAGGCCGACGGTCACCAGGTTGACGAAGAACAGGTTGAACACCATGGCCACAAAGCCGACCACGTTGATCCAGGCGGCTTTCCTGTCCCGCCAGCCCGCCGTCGAGCGGGCGTGCAGGTAAGCGGCGTAGACCACCCAGGCGATGAACGCCACCGTCTCCTTGGGGTCCCAGCCCCAGTAGCGGCCCCAGGCCTGCTCGGCCCAGATGGCGCCAAAGATCACCCCGAAGCCGAAGACCGGGAACCCGAAGATCGTGGTCCGGTAGGCGATCCGATCCAGCGTCTGCGCGTCGGGCAGCCGCTGTACCAGCTGGGCAAATCCACCCGGGTTGTCCGGCTCACCCAGCCGGGAGGTCCGCAACAGGAACAGGATGCTGGCCACCCCGGCGACCATGAACACACCCGAACCCAGGCTGACCACCGACACGTGGATGGGCAGCCAGTAGGACTGCAGCGCGGGCATCACCGGCGCGGCGTTGGTGTAGAGCCAACGTCCGGACACCGTCAGCAATATGAGCACCGGCAGCAGCAGGAAGACCCACAGCGGACGGTATTGCGGACGGCGCAGCACGATCGCGCCGGCGACCAGCCCGCAGAAGCAGGTCAGGTTGATGAACTCGTACATATTGCCCCACGGCACCCGCTGGGTGGCCAGACCGCGCAGGACGATGCAACCGAACAAGAACCCGATTCCGGCGTAGACCAGGATCAGCCCGGCCCGCCCGATCCGCTCGTCGAACGGCCGGCGCGGGGCGCCGGTGACGACGCCGGGGGTCACGCTGTCGGCAGCCACCGACCCAGCGCTCACCAGCTCGCGCTCGGCTTCGCGGCTGCGCGTGTAGGCGAGCTCGAAGGCCAGCAGCAGCAACGCGACCACCATGATCACCACCGCGGACGTGAACGCCCAATCGGAGTTGCGCGCCAGACCGAGGTGAATGTGCGAGGTGTTCATTCCAGGCTCCTCCCGGTACCGACCGGCTCGGCAGCCGACGTCGTCAATCCCTGCTGAAGACGCTCGACGATGCGCTCGAATTCGTCGCCCCAGCCGGCGTTGTCGGTGCGCGCCAAACCGCCTACCTGGACGTTCACCGTACCGGGCGTTCCTGGCAGGAGCCGAACCCAGATCCGCCGCCGGCGCACCAGCAGCGACACCACCAGCCCGGCCATCATCGCGATCGCGGACACCAGCACCCAGATCTGGCCCGGGTCGTGCGAGACCTGCAGGTTGACGAACGGCACGGCGCCGTCGAAACGTACGACGGTGCCCGTCGCCGGGCCCTGGTCGATCCGCACCTGGTCGCCGACGCGCAGGTTGACCCGCTTGACCCGGTTGAGCCGGTGCTGATCGATGAGGCGCGGATCCAGGGAGTACAGCGACTGCGGCCGGCCGGTGTCCAGGCCGGTGTCACCGGAATAGATGTCGACGGCGACCGCCGGGGCATTCAGCGCGGGAAAGCTCGACGACAGCAGAGTGCCCTCGAGTTGTTCGGTCGGTGCGAGCAGACCCTGGATGGCGATCTGGTGTTTGCGACGTTCGACGGCGTCCGGGTACGTCCCGGCGGGCGGGTCGATGCGGGCCACCCCCGACGACAGCAGCGTGCGCGCATTGTCGGGCCGCCACTGGACCGTCGAGCTGCGGATCTGCCCGTCCGGGAAGACCACGGTGAACGTCGGCGCGTAACCGTGGCCCTGCAGGTAGACCCGGTCGCCGCTGACTCGCAGCGGGTGGTTGACCTCCAGCCGGTAAGGCCGCCAACTGCCGCCGGTGAGATCGCGACCGGACTGGTAGTCGATATCCGCGGCGAACGACGTCGCCTGCCCGGACGGCAGATACTTTGCCTTGAAGTCGTTGACACGCAAGCAGATCGGGTGCAGCGACGTGCCGTCGACGGTGTTGCCGGCCCGGAAAGAGTCGAACGCCGCAGGTGATGCCGAGCAGAACCCGGGACCGCCGTCGGCGATGACGACGACGTTGCCCTCGTAGCCGAACAGTTTGCCGGCGGCCACCGCGACGAGCAGACCCAGCAGCGAGAAATGGAAGATCAGGTTGCCGAATTCGCGCAGATAGCCTTTCTCCGCGGAGATTTCGATTCCCTCGTCGCGTCGGACGACGGTGCGCCAGCCACGCAGGTGCCCCGCCATCGTCGTCGCCACATCGTCGGGTTCACCGGCTACGGTGGCCGCGGCGTGCTTGGGCAGTCGGGTCAGGTTGCGCGGTGCCGGCACCGGCGTTGCCCGCATGCTGCGGGCGTGCTCGATCATCCGCGGCGTCAGGCAGCCCAGCAGCGACACGAACAGCAGCGTGTAGATCGCGGTGAACCAGAAGCTGCCAAAAACGTTGAACGCCTGCAGTTTATCCAGCCACGGCCCGAGCTTCGGGTGGGCGGCCAGGTAGTCGGCTACCTTGCCGGCGTTGAGGCTGCGCTGCGGCAGCAGCGCGCCGGGCATCGCGCCCAGCGCCAGCAGGAACAGCAGGACCAGCGCGGTGCCCATCGACGTCAGCGCGCGCCAGGTGTTGCGGGCCCACGCGAATAGCCGGCTCAAATCGGCAACCTCACATCCGATACGACCGCGTCGCGCAGCCAGGACACGAAGTCGTTCCACCCGCCGCTGACCAGCGCGACGCCCACCGCGATCAGCAGCACACCGCCGAAGATCTGCAGCGCGTGCGAGTGGCGTCGCAGCCAGTCGAGGCCGGCGACGGCCGACGCCGACCCAAAAGCCAACAGCACGAACGGGATTCCCAACCCGAGGCAGTACGCGATCACCAGCACGATGCCCCGCGCCACGCTGGCGCCGTCGGTCGCGGATGCGACCGTGATGACCCCGGCCAGCGTCGGGCCCAGACACGGCGTCCAACCCAACGCGAACACCGCGCCAAGCAGCGGCGCCCCGGCCAGGGTCGACAGCTGCCGCGGCGCGAACCGGAACTGGCGTTGCAGCGCGGGCACATATCCCACGAACACCAGGCCCATCAGGATGGTCAGCACGCCGCCGACCCGTTGCAGCACAAGCTGATTGGTGATCAGCGTGGTCGTCATGCCCAGCACAGCGACCGTGCCGAGCAGGAACACCACGGTGAACCCGGCGACGAACAACGCTGCCGACCCGGTGACTCGCCACCGCGCATTCGGCGGAGCATTGTCCGATTCGTCGACGCCGACGACGGCGGCCAGATACGACAAGTAGCCGGGCACCAGCGGTACCACGCACGGCGATGCGAACGACACCAGCCCGGCCAGCAGGGACACCGCCAGCGCGAGTACAAGCGGTCCGGCGGCGGCGGTTTCGGTGAAACTCATTGCGGCCCCGATTCTGCGGCGATCCGCTGCACCACCGGCTGGAGGTCCTCGGCGAGCAGCTCGCGCAGGAACACCGCAGCCACCCGGTGGCCGCGGTCGAGCACCAGCGTGGACGGAATCACCGAAGTGGGGTACTTGCCGCCGAACGCGATCATCGTCCGCATCGCCGGGTCGTAGATCGATGGGAACGTCACCTTGCGGTCTTTGACGAAGTCCTGGGCCGCCTGACGGTTGTTGTCGCGTACGTCGATACCCAGCATCGCCACCCCGTTGGCGCGGGTGACGTCGTACACCTGCTGCAGCGCGGAAGCCTCGGCCCGGCACGGCCCGCACCACTGACCCCAGACGTTGATGACGACGACCTTGCCGGTGAAATCGTGGACCGACACCGTGCGGGCCGGATCCATCAACTCCGGGCCGGACACCGGTCCCGGTCTGCCGCGGTGGCCGGGCGGGTCGTAGAAGATGTCGGTTTTGCCTCCGGGAGAGACGAATTCGAAGGTGCCGCCTTGCGCGACCGCGTCGTCACCGTGCGAGCAGCCGACCAGCAGGCCGGCTACTGCTACGGCGACGAACGCCAGCCGCCGCCTGGTCAACTGAGTGCCGGCTCGCTGTACAGCACGTCGATCAGCCGGTCGCCGTCGTACACCAGCGACGTCACCGAACCGACCGCGCAATCCCGGCGACGCGGGTCGTGCCAGAGCCGCTTGCCGGTCAGCGACAACCGCCCCGTCCACACCGGGAGCTGATGGCTGACGCACACGGCTTCGTGGCCGGCCGCCCGCGCGCGGGCCTTGTCTATCGCGGTCGTCATGCGGGCCGCGATCTGCTTGTACGGCTCACCCCACGACGGGGTGAACGGGTTGCGCAGCTGCCACCAGAACCGCGGGTCCCGCCAGGCGCCGTCGCCCGGACCTACTCGCTT
>NZ_DASXHW010000557.1:0-5565 GCF_036488105.1 Mycobacterium sp.
ATGCCAAGACCCACGGTCAGCCGCCCACCGGACAACATGTCCCCGGTCGCCAACGCCTTGGCCAGCATCACCGGGTCGTGCAGTTGGGGCACCATCACCGTCGTCACCAGCCGCACCCGGTCGGTCCACGCGGCCAGCGCGCCCATCAGCGTCAACGTTTCGGGGTTGTCGAAGGCGATCCGCTCGCCCCAACACAACGACGAGAACGGTCCGTCGTCGATCGCCTGTGCCCAGTTCCGCAGCACCTCGGCGTCCAATTCCGGCTCCATGACCGGCATGGTCATCGCTACCTGCACAATCGCGATTCTGGCATGCGGACCGCTTTATGCCCGCACCTCGCCGACGTGGCAGCATCAGCGGGATGGTCATCACCGCCAACTCGATCGCGCATGTGCGGCTCACCGTCACCGACATCGAGCAATCTCGACGGTTCTACGAGAGCGTCTTCGGGTGGCCCGTCCTGCTCGAAGTCCCCGACAACGCCGACGAGGCGACCCGCAAGCAGCTCGGGTTCCTGTTCGGTGGCGTCATCTACGACTTGGGTGGTGCGCTGATCGCGCTGCGGCCGGTGGCCAGCGATCGTTTCCACGAGGACCGCGCCGGCCTGGACCATATCGCGTTCAGGACGGCCGATAAGGACGAATTAGACTCCGCAGCAGCGTATCTCGACGAGCTAGGGATCGACCACGAGCCGGTCAAAGACATCGGACCGGCCTACATTCTGGAGTTTCGCGATCCGGACAACATTGCCCTGGAGTTGACCGCGCCAAAGTAGCGCCGGCGTTGGGGCGGCATTGTGGCGGCGGGCCGGCCAGAGTGGTTCACTGGAAGCACGATGCCTATCGAGTTCAACCACACCATCGTCGCCGCCCACGATCAGCGGAAGTCCGCCGAGTTCGTCAGCGAACTGTTCGGGCTGCCGAGTCCCAAGCCGTTCGGCCACTTTCTAGCCGTCGCCCTCGAACACGGCGCCACCCTCGACTACGCCGAGGTGGCCGCCGGCGAGGAGGTACGACCGCAGCATTACGCGTTTCTGGTTTCCGAGGACGACTTCGACGCGATCTACGGCAAGATCACGTCACGCGGGCTGCAGCATTGGGCCGATCCGGCCCGACGGCGGCCCGGCGAGTTCAACACCAACGACGGTGGTCGCGGCGTCTACTTCCAGGACCCGGCCGGCCACTATCTGGAGATCCTCACCCGGCCCTACGGGTCGGGCAGCTAGCCCGCGCCGCGCTGAGCGTGCCGGTGGCTCTCCTGGTCGCGGTAGTCGTCGGCCATCCCAGCGACGTGGTCGGGCAGGGCTCCGGCCGCGACGTCCGCCAGGCTGGTCTGCTCCAGCACCGAGCGCATGCTGGCCCGCAACGCCCGCCACACGTCGGTCAGCGCCGCGGTCGGGCCGGAGTAGGGCAGATCGCCCATGCCGATGTCGCGGACGCTGGCCAGTGGACCGTCGATGCAGCGCAATACGTCGGCGATGCTGATTTCTGTTCCGGGACGGGCTAGTTCGTAACCGCCGTCGCGACCGCGGTGGCTTCGCACCAGCCGATCGTTGCGCAGCGTGGACAAGATGTCGACGAGAAACTGCGGTGGGATTCCCTGAGCATTCGCCAGATCGTCGGTGGTGACCCGCACGCCGTCACCGAGCGTGGCCAACTCGACCATCGCCCGCACCGCGTACTCCGCCTTCGCCGACATCCGCATGGAATGAGTATTGTCCCACCCTTCGCGGCTCAGCCCGTGACCGCGAGCACCGCGTCGGCGTATTCGGGGCGGCACACCACCAGGTCCGGCAACAGCGGGTCGGCCCGGTTGTACTCCAGCGGCGACCCGTCGATGCGCGAGGTGTGCAGTCCGGCGGCGCGGGCCACCGCGACCGGAGCCGCCGAATCCCACTCGTACTGTCCACCGGCGTGGACGTAGATGTCGGCCAACCCTTGAATGACGGCGGCTACCTTCGCTCCGGCCGAACCCATCTCGACCAGGGTGCCATTCAACTGATCGCGGACTTGCAGCGCGACCGCCGGTGGGCGGGTCCGTGACACCACGATTCGGGGTTCGCCGGAATGTGCCGGTGGGGGTGCCGGATCGGGCGTGGCCAACGTAACGCCCTGTGCCGGAAGGGCAACCGCGCCAGCGACCAGGGCACCGCTTTGCCACAGCGCGACGTGCACGGCCCAGTCCTCGCGGCCGAGTTCGGAGAATTCTCTGGTGCCGTCCAGCGGGTCGACGATCCACACCCGCTGCGCGCTCAACCGCACCGGGTCGTCGACGCCCTCTTCGGAGAGCACAGCATCGTCGGGACGTTCACGCGCCAGCGCTTCGATCAAGTAGTCGTGGGACCGCTTGTCCCCCGCATCTTTTCGTTCGGCTGCCGTGGCATCGGCAAGTTCCTCCCGCACCGCGAGCAACAGCTGGCCAGCTTCGGTGGCCAGCCGGGCCGCCACCTCGTGATCAGTGTGGCCGCTCAACTGCGGGCCTCGATCAGATCGACGACCTGCTCCGCCAACTCGTCACAGCTGCGATCTGGCGTGAGCCGCAAATCGGGATTCTTCGGCCGCTGATACGGGCTGTCGATGCCGGTGAAGTGGGTGATCTCACCGGCTCGCGCCTTGGCGTAGAGGCCTTTGGGGTCTCGTCGCTCGCAATCCTCCAGCGGGGTGTCGCAGAACACCTCGACGAAATCCAGGCCGGCGTCGGCGTGCACCCCACGGGCCAGGTCGCGATGTTCTTCCAGTGGGCTGATCGCCGGAACCAGGACGGTGTGGCCGGAATCGGCGATCAGCGCCGCGACGTGCGCCAGCCGGCGCAGGTTCTCGGCGCGGTCGGCCATGGAAAAGCCCAGGTCGGCGTTCAGGCCGTGGCGGAGATTGTCGCCGTCGAGAACATAAGCGGGAACGCCCTTTTCGAGCAGCTTCTGCTCGACGAGCATCGCGACCGACGACTTGCCCGAACCCGAAAGCCCGGTGAACCACAGGGTGCGGCCGCGCGACGTCCGGTCCTCGGCGGTCACCAGCGACTTGTGCACCACCGTGTTGGGGCTGGACGAGAGAGTCGAGACCTCCCGCAGCACCATGCCCGCGGCAACGGTCCCGTTGGTGTTCGGGTCGATCAGGATGAACGACCCGGTGCTGGAGTTGCGGGTGTACTCGTCGAGCAAAAGCGGCACCTGGGAGCGTAGCGAGACGCGGCCAAGCTCGTTGAGCTGCAACGCGGTTGCGTCCTTGTCGCGCCGCAGCGTGTTGACATCGAGCCGATAGTCCAGCGCGGTGACCCTCACCCGCGTGGTCTGGGTGGTGTGCTTGATCAGATACTCGCGCCCGGCTTCCAGCGCCGCGGCGTCGGCCATCCAGCACACCGTCGCATCGAATTCCTGGGTGACCCGCGGCGCATTGGCGGGCCGGGCGATCATGTCGCCGCGCGAGATGTCGATGTCGTCGGCAAGGCTGATCGAGACGGCCATCGGCGGAAATGCCTCTGCCACCGGCCCGTTGGGCCCCTCGATCGCGGTGATGCGGGTGGGCTTACCGGTCGGCAGCACGACGACGTCGTCGCCCGGACGCATCACACCGCTGGCCACGGTGCCCGCGTAGCTGCGGTGGTCTTGATGGTTACGAGTCTGCGGGCGGATGACGTACTGCACCGGGAAGCGGACGTCGACCAGGTTACGGTCGGCGGCGACGTAGACCTCTTCGAGGTGCGACAGCAGCGTCGGGCCCTCGTACCACGGGGTGTGTTCGGACTTGGTGACCACGTTGTCGCCGTGCAGCGCCGACATCGGGATAGTGAGCACGTCTTGGACGTCGAGGCGGGTGGCGAAGGCGTAAAACTCGTCGCGGATCGCCTCGAAAGCGTCTTTGTCCCAATCGATCAGGTCCATCTTGTTGACCGCGAGCACGATGTGCTCGATGCCCAGCAGTGACGCCAGGAACGTGTGCCGGCGGGACTGCTCCAGCAGACCGTGGCGGGCGTCGACGAGCACGATGGCCAGCTGTGCGGTGGACGCCCCGGTCACCATGTTACGGGTGTACTGGATGTGCCCCGGGGTGTCGGCGATGATGAATTTCCGCTTGGGAGTGGCGAAGTAGCGGTAGGCGACATCGATCGTGATGCCCTGTTCCCGCTCGGCGCGTAGCCCGTCGGTGACCAGTGACAGGTCGGTATATTCGTGGCCGCGGTCCTTGGAGGTTCGCTCGACCGAGGCCCACTGGTCGTCCATGACGGCCTTGGAGTCGTAGAGCAGGCGGCCGATCAGCGTAGACTTTCCGTCGTCGACCGAGCCGGCGGTTGCGATGCGCAGCAAAGTGGTTGACGCACTCATCAGAAATACCCCTGCCTCTTGCGGTCTTCCATGCCGGCTTCGGAGATCCGGTCGTCAGCTCTGGTGGCGCCCCGCTCGGTCAGCCGTGAGACCGCCGTTTCGGCGACGACCTCCGCGACGGTTGCGGCATCGGATTCCACACAGCCGGTGCAGGTTACGTCGCCGACGGTGCGGAATCGGACCGTCTTCTCGAGCACTTTCTCGTCGGCGCGCGGTTGCAGGTGGCGGTCGACGGCCAGCAGCATGCCGTCGCGCTGGAACACCTGCCGCCGATGGGCGTAGTAGATCGACGGCAGCTTGATCTTCTCGGCGCCGATATAGGACCAGATGTCGAATTCGGTCCAGTTGGACAGCGGGAAGACCCGGATGTGCTCGCCCTTGTGATGCCGGCCGTTGTAGATGTTCCACAGCTCGGGCCGCTGGGCCTTGGGGTCCCACTGGCCGAACTCGTCACGGAAGCTGAACACCCGCTCCTTGGCGCGCGCCTTCTCCTCATCACGGCGGGCACCGCCGAATGCGGCGTCGAACTTGTTCTCCCGGATCGCGCGCAGCAGCGTCACGGTCTGCAGCGGGTTGCGCGACGGGATGGTTTCGATTACCCGGCCCGCGTCGATGTCGTCCTGCACCTTGGCGATCACCAACCGCACGCCGGTCTCGGCCACCAACTCGTCGCGGGCGGCGATCACCTCGTCGAAGTTGTGACCGGTGTCGACGTGCATCACCGGGAACGGCAGGCGTCCGGGGCGGAAAGCCTTCAGCGCCAGGTGCAACATCACGATCGAGTCCTTGCCACCCGAGAACAGCAGCACCGGACGCTCGAACTCGGCGGCAACCTCGCGGATGATGTGAATCGCCTCGGCCTCCAGGGAGCGCAGATGACTTAGTTCGTACTGCCCCGCCGCCGGGGCGGCCGTCGCCTCTTGGCTGGTCATCATCCCCCTTTCTCGGTAAAGTTGGTAGTTTTGATCAGGATTATGAGCATTACCGAGTATGAAACCAGCCGGGAGCGGCGCTGTCAACGGATTGGTGGCTGACGTGCCAAGTTAGGCGCAACGCGGGTGGCGAGACCTGCCTCCGGGGCGACCGATCTGCCCGCCTCCGAGCGAAAATCCGGGTTTAGGCGCGCAGATTTCATGGCAGTGATATCGCCCGCGGTGCCCTAACGAGGGAGGCAGTAATCCGCCGCTCAGCGACAGAAGTGGCTCAGGCGTCACGTGCGGCGAGCCCGAGAACTAACCGGTGAC
>NZ_DASXHW010000562.1:0-3747 GCF_036488105.1 Mycobacterium sp.
CCGCATGGATGCGGGCGGCCGCGGTACCCCGCGGCCGCGTAGCCGGCGGCAGCCGGCCACGAGACGCGCACGCTGGCGCACCGACCGCTCGGAAAACGCTGAGAGAAGATCCTAACGGCGGCAGGGATGCCGCCGGTGCAAGCCCCCCGCTGAGGCAGGGATGCCGAAGCGGGGCGGGCGGGGCGGGAGAGTCCGCCCCCCGCAGCCCGGCGCGAGAGCCGGAGCAACTCGCCGGCTGCGGGGGGCGGCGAAGCCGCCCCGAGAGGCACGATGCCGGGGCCGCAGACGGCGGCGAGGCCCGCGCCCAGGCACACACCGGCCGAGGGGGCAGACTGACCCGCGGCAGGCAGCTACTACGCGGCCCAAAACTGCCGCCCGAGCATGGATGCGAGGACCTAAGCGGGGGGACGTGGGGACGCCGGCCAAACTTGGGCCAAGCCGCGTATCACGTCGACGCTCCCCTTCGAGTCGCGCCCCTCGCGCTCTTACTTTGCGCGCAAGAGGTCCCGGCGCGCAAGGCGGGTTAACTCGGGGCGGGTGGCCAGCCGTAGGCGATGGCGAGGAGGGGCCATTTGCGCGCGGCGCAGGTCATCAGGCGCAGGGCTTGTTCATCTCCCCGGCGCGCAAGGGAGGCGACGTCGTGCAGCGGCATCAGGGGAACCCACTCGCCTGGATCGTCGGGAGTTTCGTTGAGCTTGAAGCCACGCCACGTGCCGAAGGTCGTGGCGAGGCGGCGACCAGCCAACGCGGAGACGAGCTCATCGAATTTGTCGGGGTCGCGGTAGACCGAGTCGTGCGCGGGTTTCGTCACGTACTTGGTCACGTAGCGGCAGGTGCCGTCCGTGTCGCCTACGGCGCGGACGTCGACGACAGTGCTGTCGCCAGTCACAGAGTGCCACGCTCGTGCTAATTCGCGCTGGTCCCACCAGACGCCCTCGATGATCACGTGTAGGTGCGGGTGCCAAAGGCCGCTTTTCTCGCTGATTTTGGCTTCGAAGAAGGCGGCGCCGCCGCGGCAATGGGCAAGGAAGTCTTTGCGGCGGCGCAGGACGGCGAACGATCGGTAGAGTCGGTCAATTTGCGCAGAGAGAGGCGTGTCGCTGTGGCGCAGGGTGAACGTGTAGAAACGGCAATTGCGCACGCTGACGTGGTCCTGGAGAACGGCCATCATTTTGCCGGCGCGTTCCGTGGCGCAGGCGGGGCACCACCGGTCGTGGCAGCGGTTGCAGCGAATCCTAAGCTCGCCATCCTCGCGCCGAGCTTCGATCCAACTGCCCGAGCCGCAGTTGGCGAAAGAGTTGAGGCGCTTCGTCGAGGCGTGTAGGCGGTTGAGTGATTGCCACGCCTGCCAGCGCCGCCAGACGTGGGGGCCGTGGCGCGCGGCGCTTTCCTCGGGGAGGATCGGTTGGGCGTCAAACTCGGGCCGGCCGGCGCAAGGTCCGCGGAGATGAACTAAAGGGGCGGGCGGGGACTTTGTTTCTAGGGGATGAACGGAAGAAGACTCGGCCGGGGTACCGGCCGACCCCGCTTTTAAGGGGCTGCCGCAACGGGTGTGGGAGGATGATGCACCTAACACGCTTCGTAGCGTAGCGTTGCAGCCACAGCCCTGCAAGCCCCTTGCAGAAACAAGGACGCCCGGTCGGTGTGTTAGGCGTCCGGCCGGGCGTCAGTTGCGTTTAGCCACCAACCTTCAGGAGCGGGGTGAGAACCTGAGGCTGGCACGCGGCAATTTATCAGAGACTCTCTGAGGCGTCAAGGGCGGATCGAGGTTGCCTGCCGGACAACGCCCATGGCGGCGGGCCCGTTGTCAGTTGGGCAACGCGGATCCTGCTCTGGCGGGATCTGTTGTCGTCGAGGCAACGCAGCTGAGTGTGTCGAGGTTCACGACGCGGACGGGAGCTCGCTGCGGATTGCGGAGCAGCCATTGGCGGGCGGCCTGCTTCGTTCGCCAGCGGTACCAGGTGCGTTGTCGAGGCGACAACTCGCCGGCGGGCATGGTGTAGACCCCGGGCGTGGTCGTGAGGGCGTGCAGGGCGACTACGTCGTCCTCCTGGAGGACCAAGCACCCGAGGACGTAGGGGTGCGTGTAGGCCGAGCCTCTGCGTTGCCGTTGGGTCAACGCCGCGGCTGCGAAGTCGGCCGGGTTGGTGTAGTCCATCGGCCGGCCGTTGATCCGCCGGACATGCCGGCGGCGGGCGTCGATCTTCGTCGTCATGAGGTCGTCCCTGACTGCGGCACGCTGACCGAGGTCGAGAGCCAGTTGGGCTGGGCGGTGAGGCTCCAGGACTGCGGCGGGAAGGCTCCGTCGCCGAAGACCAGGTCGACGTGGGTTGGATCGACGGCCGTAGCGCTGTCGGGAGGCGTGCCGCCTCCCAGGAGGAAGGCGGTGTCCGGCGTGACAGTGACGACGGCTACGCTGAGGCTCCACGTCACGCGGTAGGTGTCACTGGCCACTTTCACGACGGACACGATCAGCGGCAACGCCGGTGGTGGTGGCAGGGCGGTGCCGCACGCTTGTCGGGCACGCCAGGCTTTCACGCTCGTTCCTTCCTGTGCTTGCGCGTCCGCTTCACTTGTTGGCCTGTCGAGTGGTCGGGGTTGACCCACTCAAATTCGATGTGGCTCACGCGGACCTGTACCCGCCTGGTGGCGGTGTCTACGTCGGTGACCTCCCGGCCGTCGAGGGTCGACGGGCCTGGCCAGGTGCGGCCTTGCTTGTCGGTGAAACTTTCCATGGCATTCTCCACAAAAGCGATACGTTTGTTCAGGACGATCGTCCGGTGGCCATCACGCGACGACTTGGCTGATGTAGAACGGGCCGGAGAGGAATCCTGTCTGGTACACCACCAGCGTCAGGAAGATCCGGTTGCCGCTGACTGGCACTCCAAACTTGGCCGTGTAAGCGGCTAGCACGTTGGCCGGTGATGCTGCCGCGGCCGCAGACACGAAGATGAGGCGCAGGTCATTGGCGAAGCTGCGGCCGGCGGACTTCTGAGGGGACGCGTACACGAACAGGCGAGCGCCGGTTGGCAGTGGCGTCGCGGTGTAAGCGATCGAGAACGCCACGGCCGTGAGAGTCAGCGTGACGGTGGCTAGAGCGGTTGGCGTCACGAGCGCCGGTGCGTCGGACACAGACGTGTTGCCCGCTGCATTGTTGGCTGCGTTCACGCTCACGAACGCCTGATTCGGCTGCAACGTGTACGTGCTGCCCAGGCTGTCCGTGCGGGTCATCATGAGGCCGAGCGACTTCCATCCGTCGCGTTGGGCGTCGGTGATGGCACGCCAGGCAGCGGATGCGGCGCTCAATGCCGCACGTACCACGCCTTGCCTGGCAGTGCGAGGGTTGGTGGGCGTGCGGCGGTTGCGCGTGTACTGGCCGAATCGGTTGTGGCTGGCCGTCGTGCCGGCCTGGGACCCGCTCGATGGAACGGTAAGGACCTTCATGGCAGTCTCCTGAAAAAAGGGTTGTGGGCGAGGCCACCACGAAAACGCCACCACGCCAGAAGCAAAAAGCGATGCAGGAGTATCGGCATCGTGTTGAAGAAAGTCCAGCCTGGCCGGGGAGGACCGCGGACGGGGGCGATGAACAGGATGTTCGGCGGGGGGCCGCATGGATGCGGGCGGCCGCGGTACCCCGCGGCCGCGTAGCCGGCGGCAGCCGGCCACGAGACGCGCACGCTGGCGCACCGACCGCTCGGAAAACGCTGAGAGAAGATCCTAACGGCGGCAGGGATGCCGCCGGTGCAA
>NZ_DASXHW010000563.1:0-3097 GCF_036488105.1 Mycobacterium sp.
CATCAGGGCGATGTGCCGAGAGGACAGCGTGTGACCGCACTCGATCACGTGATCGTCGTAGTCGCTCACTTCGCCGCAGCCTTCCTGGCGCGAGGGGCCGCAGACGCCTTGTGAGCGCCGCCGCGCGTCCGGGTGGCCTTCGGGACCTCGGTGGTCTCCTCGGTGCCCGGACGGTCCTCCGTGACCGCGTTGACGGTCTGCTGACGGGCCGCGAGACACATGGTCTCGATGCGCTGATGACTCCGCTGCACCTCGCCCAAGAGGTGACCGATGATCGGATCGACCGAGTCGGCCACGGACCGGAGCAAACCGCCGGCTCTGTCCAGCTCTTCGAGCACCTGGGACGACAAGCTCTTACGTGCCATGATGTGACTCCCTACAGGGGTACTTGGCTTCCCCCTAGGGACCATTCAAGCGCACCTAGCTTCCCCTAGCAAGCCCCTAGCTTCCCCATCACAAAATGGATCTGGCCCCGCCGGACGTGGGGTCTCGGCGGGGCCAGCGCGGGGCCAGAACGCTCGCAGCGCGAACGGTTGACGCTACAGGCTTAGCACCATCGCCTGCGCGAGCACCAGCACCGCGTTCCAGTACGTCTTGGCGTCGGTGGCGGATGACAGAACCTGGTTCGCCTGGTATGTGGGCGGGATGATCAGCGACGTCTTGCCGAACCTGCCCGATGCACGTATTGACATCGTCTGTTGGTGCCTGGACGGCGTCACGTGCACGGTGAACTTGTTGGCGCGAGTGGCCATACGACCTGCTCCTCTGCGGTTCGTCGTGGGGTTCGACGTCGATCGACGTCGAATCAGTCCCCTTGTATAGGGGGCCCGGCGTACTAGAAGTACGTCTTGGTCGTCTTGCGCGTCCGGCGCCTCTGTGTCCCGAGCTGCTTCCGGACGGAGAACGCGGTGAGCACGGTCTTGGTGAACGCCGGCTGTCCGCTCTGCGTGGTGAACCTCGGGTAGACGAAGAACGTCGAGCCGTCGGCCTGCACCGCGGTCTGCACCGAGGTGATCGCAGCCTTGACGTTCGCGCCGGGTGTCGCGAGTAGCACGTCGTCGGCAGCCTGGCTGTCCGCAGGAGCGGGCAGGGCCATACGGCCGCGTCCGTACTTCTGGGTGACCGTCGAGGTCCAGTCGACCACGATCGAGTTCGAGCCGGGCAGACCGGAACCGGTCGCGGTTCCCGCGAGCGACACGGTGGCCGTGCTCTTGGCGACCTTGTGCATGCTCGCGTTCAGCGTCCCGACCTCGAACTGTGTGATCGAGGTAGTGCTCTCGTACACGGTCGCGAGCCCTGTGGTCGCCAGGTTCCATGCCGAGGTCCAGGCGTTCTGCCAGGTCGTCAGCAGCGCTGTCGGAGACTGCGTGCTGGTGATGTGGCGCTCGGTGGACCACGCACGTCCGTCCGCCAGGACGCCGCGCACGTAGGCGATGTAGTCCGTCATCGATCCCTCCTTTCTGATGGGTCGTCACCAGAGTAGTCCTTACGTGTCTCCGTGTAACCCCTGGTCAAGGCTAGTTTGCCGTTTTCACCGCGGCGTCGCCGGCGAGCTCGTCGACGGAGGCCTGCAGGACCGCGGCCGCGCCGCCGGCGGTCCTATCTCCCCAGGTCAGGGAGATATATATTCGGTATAGGTTCCTAACGAATGTAAGGGGCACGGATGACCACGAAGCACGTCGTCACGAGGGTGCACGGCCAGTTCCTACCGACGGGTACAACGCCGCTCGCGCCGAGCTCGAACAACACCATGCAGATGTCGGACGGAGGAATTTCGCACAGCTACTCGTCGCTCCGGCTGCGGACCGACGTGGAGCTCTACGTGGTCGCAGGGGGCGGGACGACGGACGTGAACCTCTCGTTCCTCTATGAGACGTTGATCGTCGTCGGTGGCCAGTTCACGCAGGGCGGACTAGCGACGTCGTCGCGCATCCCGCTGACGGACGAGAACTTCACGCCGGGCACGTTCGAGCTGGGGGACTGGGTCCAGTGGGACCGGCTGTATCCAACCGTTGACTTTGTCGATATAAACATCCCCCAGCTGGTCATCGTGACGTGGAAGCCAGTGCAGGGGACGATCGACACGCAGGCTCGCCGCCGGTACGACTCGATCAACGGAATCGACGTGTGGATGCCGTGGGAGATCCAAGACGGCGCCGGGTTGATCAACACCACTGACGCTGGGGGGAACACCTATCACCTCGGAGCGAGGTTCTCGCAGGCTGCGACGTGGTCCGGGAGGTCGTGAAGACCCGCGCGGTACTCCACGTGGCCGACGTCGGTGATCTACAGCGTAGCGGACCGCGCAAGCGCGGGCTGACATAACAGGCCCGCTGCGCGGGCGGGGCGCCTGCGGCGCCGGAAGCGGACGCGGCTGGCGCCGCGACTGTGCCTTAACGGCCCGGCCTGTCTTGATCGTAGAAACTGCGAACGTTCACAGGAAAGGGGCCCCTTCGGGGGCCCCTTCGGAGGTCTGTTATCTCCTTTCCCGCAGATAGCGAATCCAGTAGTCCGCTTCTGCGTCCTGTAGAATGCGATAAATCGACATAAGCGATTCGCGCGCATTCCTTGGTGGGGTTTCTGGTAGTTCCGCCCAAAGCGCTGTTTTCTTGATCGCTTGAGGCCGATAAATCGACTTCCGCTGAACCTCGAACTGGGCCCGTGTGAACGTCGGGGCGTACACCAGCGACGCGCTCACACCGACCCAGTCGAGGTCGTACGCGGCCTCCCAGTCGATCGGGGGAGGTTCAGGGGGCATCGATCACGTCCAGAGCCGCGAGGCGAACTCGGTGCCCTCCAGGAGCTGCTTCACGTTGGGCTCACCCCACACGTCGTGGTAGGCGTCGGTGGCCTCACCAGCCTTCGTGCAGATCTGGAGCAGGAACTTGTGCGACGCCTCATCCATCAGTGGCCTCACGGACGCCTGGTCAGCCTCCACGTACCCGCGCAGGATGCCCATCAGGGCGATGTGCCGAGAGGACAGCGTGTGACCGCACTCGATCACGTGATCGTCGTAGTCGCTCACTTCGCCGCAGCCTTCCTGGCGCGAGGGGCCGCAGACGCCTTGTGAGCGCCGCCGCGCGTCCGGGTGGCCTTC
>NZ_DASXHW010000565.1:0-4967 GCF_036488105.1 Mycobacterium sp.
CAAGGCCACATTATTTTCTCCCACTGAAGCGGTAAACAGTGTCTGGTTTGAACGCATGAAGTGCATAGTATCAGCGTCGATCAGAACTTGAAACCTGTGCTTCCTAGTGATAGTAAGAACCGATAATAGATTCTCAGCGAGAGCAGGCACATGTAGGACGTTGGTAAAGACAATTGGGGAAAGTACAAGTCCTTGTTTTACAGGGAGAAACTCAACCGAACCGATTCCAGCAGCTCTGACAATCTCATGGTTTGCAACACGAATTAGGACTTGACTGGGACGATAGTCTTTAAACCAGTCTCGTCTGGGGGTCATATGACTAGTGGCCCCTGTGTCTGCATTCCAGAAGTCAGAGACTGAGGTATTGGAGGGAGAGGAACGAGTACTTGCAGCACCAGCAGATTCTGTAGGTTGAGGATCAACCTCTTTAGCCGCATTAGCTCTGCCTTTGCCTTTCTTCTTTGCCTTAGTCTTGTTCTGCGCTTCCTGAGACGCTTCTTTGAATTTGAAGCAGTTCTCCACCACATGCGAGCCAGACAGGCCGCAGAATGTGCAGTGGAGGTCAGGGGAAGCAGCAGACGACGTAGGGAAGCGAGAATGGGCAGCTACTGATGCAGCAGCGACCTGGGAGGCTCCAGTGACACGCAGCTCTTCGTTTTTAATTGCATCCTCAACCTTGCCAATGGACAAAGTGTCCTGGGCGAGAAGGGAGGTAGCAAGCGCAGTGTATGGAGTGCCTCTGAGCAGAGTGTAGACACCTAGCTCTTCAACCAGAGTTGCAAGCGAGTAGTCTTTTGCAGGCATAGCAGCTAACAGGACGTTCTGAGCGTCTCTAACCCGAGCCATAAAGGCAGAAGCAGTCTCATCTGAAGACATAGACAATGTGACAAGACTAGAGATGGCATTATGCCTAGAGGCGAACACAGAGCTCCCAAAACGCGATTCTAGGGCGTCAAGCATAGCTTTAGCTGAATCTTTATGCGCTTTTATCTCCCCCCTGAGCTGGGGTGAGACTGAGAGGTAGATGAGTCCAGCCGCTTTCTCACAGCCAGTAACATGCTCCCGGTGAGATTTAGGATCAGAAGTCGAAGGAGGCAAAGCAGAGATATGGCTCCAGAGTCCATCCTTCTTTAAGAGAGCTTCAATATTATCTCTCCAGTCCGAATAGTTCGCAGTAGTCAGCTGGGGAACGTCCCAGTGCGACGAAGACGAAGAGGGCGACATAGAGAGAGAAGAGAGTGATAGATGATGAGGAGAAGTCCAAAGACGATGAGGAGAGACTAAAAGTCGATGAGGAGAGACAAAAGGTCGATGAGGAGAGACCAAAAGTCAATGAAAGACAAAAGTCGATGAGGAGAGACAAAAAGTCGATGAGGAGAGACCAAAGGTCGATGAGGAGAGAGCTAGATCGATTCCTGAGCTAAGTTCGAAGCAGTAAGGCCCATAACCTGTTAAAGGAGCTGGAAGCGAACAGACTCAGAGGGGAAAACCGATGGGGATTCGAGTCTAGCTACTGGGGTACTTATATACATGTAGCAGACAAAAGAGAGAAGAAGCGACACAGAGGAACAAGTACTATGTGGTTAGGACGAGGACGATGTGGTTAGGAATAGGACGATGTGGTCAGGAATAGGACGATGTGGTTAGGAATAGGATGATGTGGTTAGGATTGTAAAGAAAGAAAAAACGAAGATAGAGTGCCATGGAACACATCCTTTAACACTCCCACTTCACGACAAGGCATGTCTACGCAAGCCAAGCAAGTGACACATCTTCTCATGCAGAGTTCGCTCCAATGGCTTCGTCAGGATATCAGCAGTCATCGTATCAGTCGGCACATATTCCAGACTGAAGGTCCGATCCTCTACTTGCTCTCGCAGCCAGTGATACTTCGTATTCAAGTGTTTCATGCGACTGTGGTGTTCGGGATTCTTCCCTACTTTAATCGCAGACTGATTGTCCATGTACAGAGCGGTTGCAGACTTCTGGGGATAGCCAAGTTCCTCCAGGAAACTGCGAAACCAGACTCCTTCAGATCCAGCTTCATTAGCAGCGATATACTCGGCTTCAGTAGTAGATTTCGCAACGACAGGCTGTCTGCGGCTAGCCCAAGAGACGAGAGACGTCCCAACAAAAGCAGCATATCCACTAGTAGAGCGAGCGCTGTCTAGATCACCAGCATAGTCTGCATCGGAATAAACATCCAGCTTAATATCAGATTTGCCACCATATTGCAGCATAAGGTCTCTAGTGCCTTGTAAGTATCGAAAAACGCGCTGGCATTGCTGCCAATGGATACGGCCTGGATTGGAGTTGAATCGACTCAGAGCTCCCACTGCATATGCAATGTCTGGGCGAGTACCAACAGACAGATACATCAGGCTTCCAACAGCGCTCAGATACGGCACAGAACGCATATACGCAGTCTCTTCAGGAGTATCTGGACTGTCATCGTTAGAGAGAGTCACAGACTTATCCAGAGGCGTAGAGACAGGTCGACAGTTCGTCATATTATGCTTAGCAAGGACGTCATCGATGTGCTTAGCCTGAGAGAGATATATGAGGCGTTTGGAGCGATCACGGATCACCTGGATGCCTAGGATGTAATGCAGAGGACCTAAGTCTCGCATTTTGAACTTGCGCTGTAATTCCGCCTTGATAGAATCCATCAGAGGGCGTCCAGTAGCAGCAAGTGTCAAGTCATCGACAAAGACAGGGATCATAATACGTTGACCATCCTTAGCCCATACATAGATGCAGTTATCGCTCTGAATGCGCCGGAAGCCAAGTTGTATAAAGGTCTCATTAAGCTTATGATACCATTGTCTTGGACTTTGCTTTAGACCATAGAGCGACTTCTTAAGACGACACACAAGGTGTTCCTTGCCTGGCACAGCAAACCCTTCTGGTTGAGTCATAAAGATCTCTTCCTCCAGGTCGCCATTTAGGAAGGCAGAAGATATGTCCATCGAATCGAGCTCAAGGTCTTCCATAGCAGCCACAGCAATAATAGTACGAAGCGAGCCAAACTTGACAACCGGTGCAAAGGTCTCAGTGTAGTCTAAATGTGGCTTTTGGGCGAAGCCCTTAGCCACTAGACGAGCCTTATATCGCTCAACAGAGCCATCAGCATTGTACTTGATCCGGAACACCCAGCCACAGCCAATAGGCTTACGATTAGGTGGGCATTCAGCAAGATCCCACACTCCATGTTCTAGGAGCGCAGAGTACTCGGATTTAGCAGCTTCCTGCCACAAGGGCGCATCATCTCTCTGGAGAGCGTCATGGAGCGTTCTCGGCTCATTTCCAGAGGTGAGGAAAGCATACTCAACCAGCTCTTGGTCAGAGAGAGCACGCTCAGCAGCACAATTTGCGATATGCATGGCAGTGTCTACATCCGAGCCAGAGTGTTGTGCTTGATCCGAAGCATCAGGTACTGGAGCAGGAGCACGCTGTCTATCCTTAGGAAGCTTCCAATACTCAACAGGCGCTTTCCTAGCTCGACTGGAGCGTCGGAGGTTGCTTGGAGGATCAGGAGTGTTTCTAGGAGTCGACGCAGCATCAGTCTCAGGAGCAGGCGATGCAGAAGGCGAGGGTATCCAGGATGAGCCAGAATTCAGGGACCCAGCATTGGGTGCAGTATGAGAACCAGGAGCAATCGAATGCGAAGAGGAACCAGGATCAGGAAACTGAGACAAAGACGATGAGGGAGAATCATCAGAATCGGAATCAGAGTCAGAATCATCAGAATCAGAGCTAGTGTCGAAATTAAAAGTTGGGAGAGAGCCAGAGGCACTGGAGTCCTTCCCCCCTGCATCTGGCGTCGACGCAAGAGGCTCATAAGCAGGCCCAGCTCCTCCACCAATACTTATACCTGGCAGCTCTGATTCCACAAAGACGACATCTCGGCTAATTATGACCTTCTTGGTCACAGGATTGTAGCACTTCCAGCCTCGATATTCGAGAGGATAACCGATGAAGATACAGTGTTCCGACTTAGGCTGGAGTCCTTTGCGCTTGTCTCGTTGCACATGGACATAAGCTCGACAGCCAAAAACGCGGAGATGATCAACAGTAGGTTTCCGATGAAGGAAGGCTTCAAAAGGGGTCTTATCCTTCAGAACAGAGGTAGGCGATAGATTCAAGACATGTAGGAAGCAGCTAAGAGCTTCTCCCCAAAATGACGCAGGGAGATGAGCATCAGCAAGTAAGCATGCAGTTCCTTCGTCTAGAAGAGCATTGGTTCGCTCAGCCACACCATTCTGTTGAGGAGTAGCCCGAGTAGTATGTTGCCGCTCTATACCTCGCTCTAGCATGTATTTCTCCCAGTCATTAGACATATATTCACCACCTTTATCGTCTCTAAGAGCCTTTAGCTTGAGACCAGTCTGCTTCTCTGCCCAAGCATGATAGAGCTTAAAGGCATCAAAGGCGTCGCTTTTCTTCTTTAGAAGATAGATGCGCCTGAAGCGAGACATGTCATCAATGAAGCTAATCCAGTATCGATAGCCAGACTGAGTCGAAACTGGCAGAGGTCCATGAAGGTCCGAATGCACTAGTTCCAAGAGCTCAGAGCGACGAGTACCAGTATGGCTGAAAGGGAAGCGTTTCTGCTTTCCATCAAGACAAGATACGCAAAGGGGCGATTGAGCTGGGAGTTGTACAGCGAGTGAGTCAACCATATTCTCTTTAGCCAGCCTAGAGAGTCGATCATGCCCGAGATGGCCAAGACGCTTATGCCAGATCTCATAGGGTACAGACGACGAGGCAGCAGAGGCAGAGTGAGATGGTAGAGAGTTAGGCTGAATCTGAGTCTTTCCATCAAGCAAGGCCACATTATTTTCTCCCACTGAAGCGGTAAACAGTGTCTGGTTTGAACGCATGAAGTGCATAGTATCAGCGTCGATCAGAACTTGAAACCTGTGCTTCCTAGTGATAGTAAGAACCGATAATAGATTCTCAGCGAG
>NZ_DASXHW010000307.1:0-32569 GCF_036488105.1 Mycobacterium sp.
GTCTTGTCGGTGGGATCGATCCTCACCACCTGCGGCTTTTTGCTCATGGCGTTGTCGAGCGGTTGCTTGGTGTCATCGCCAAGCCGCTTCCAGTAGCAGACGCCGGTGCCAACCGGACCGGCCGAGGTGTAGACCCCCGGCACGATGTCGGTTCCCACGTTGTAGACACCGTCATGGTCGATCGTCGTCTTGGGGCCAGCGGCCGGCGCCGCCGCAGGAGTCGGAGCAGGAGCGGGCGCCGGGGACGGGGGGTCGGCACTGGCGAGGCCTGCGGACACAACCCAGCCCAGCGCGATCAGCGCCACAGCGGCTGAGGCCGTTGACTTGGACGTCACGAATAGCAGCATACGGACTTTGCGAAATGAGCGCCGCAGCCCATTTATCGGGCTACGCGGTTTTTGTGAGCAGCGGCAGCAGTAGCCGGCGTCGCGCGGTGTTGGCGTCGGCGAAGTAGTGCAGCGCCTCGTGCACCGTGGCAGCGGTGGGGAAGCTGGTGTCCTCGCCGGTAACCAGCAGCGTCAGGCTGACCGCTTGGCTGGGGATCAGCGCCCATTCCAGCCCGGCGGCGCTGCAGGCGTCGTCGACGCGGTGCAGAAGGCGCACAGCCTGCGCGGCGAACGAGTCCAGGCCCGACAGGTCGAGGACAAATGGCTTGTCCGGCAGGTTGAAGCGCTGGGCGTGTTCGATGACCTGGTCGACGTTGCTCGCGTCGATCGCACCGCTGATCGTCACGACGGTGGCCAGATGACGGCATTGCGCGCGCACCGCGGCGCCACTGCAGTCGACGGGAAGATGGGCGTGACGCGGCGCCAACGAAGCTGCCGTGCCAATCGGGTCCTTCATCAGAACGCCCCCATCTCAAACACTGTTACTGCAATATCGGGATCAACGATGACCCGAACCTGTTTGAGACGCTAATTGCCTACTCTAAGGTCACCTGTTCCAGCGCTTAATACTTTGCTAAGAAACAATTTTCAGCTACTGGCCAGTACGTTCCAATGACGTGCCGACAGCTCGCCGGCGGGGGAGCCAACTAGGCCAGTCGCTTGACCGATCCGAGATAGCTGAGCGCGTGCTCGTAAATTTCGGTGTTGTCGCGAGAAATCTTTGCGTGGACGGGTCGCTCGAGAAGGAGACGCAACAACGGGTTGAACGCGTGATACGTCTCATGGAAGGTGAGCAGGGTGCTGCCGTCGGGCTGTTCCTCGAGTTCGTGGTAGCCCTCGGCGCGCGACCACAGCGGTTTCCCGATCGCAACGTAGCGCGACAGCTTATTGATGGTGGCCTCGGTGACGGTCTCCCACGAGCGTCCTTTGCCACCGGACAGCAAGTACTTGGGCACGGGAAAGACACAGGTCCGGACCAGACCCTCACCGGCTTCGTCGCCTTCGTTCAGGATCTCCATGCTGCCGGTCGGCCACTCAAGCACCCGCGGCTTTGGCGCGTTCGGCGGCACCGGCGGGTGCAGCACCCGCCACACCTTCCGCGGTGGTGCGTCGACGTGGAACCGCACGGTGAAGGATTGCATCAGCGTTCTCCCCAGCTGTCCCAGAAGGTGACGGTCTCCGCGGGCGGCCGCCAGGCCGGCCGGAAGTCAGTGCCAATCGTGTAGGCCACCGGGAAAAGCGCAGCCTGTGTGACCATGGCCGGGATGCCCAGCAATTCGGCTACCTCTTGCTCCTTGGCCAAATGCATTGTCGTCCAGACCGATCCGAGACCACGAGAACGAAGCGCGAGCAAAAAGCTCCAACCGGCCGGGATGATCGAGG
This sequence comes from Mycobacterium sp., assembly GCF_036488105.1. Classification (GTDB taxonomy): domain Bacteria; phylum Actinomycetota; class Actinomycetes; order Mycobacteriales; family Mycobacteriaceae; genus Mycobacterium. The sequence goes on from NZ_DASXHW010000307.1 coordinate 1,770, forward strand.
CCCAAGCCGACGCGGCGGTCAACACGCTGGAGTTATCGATGCGGTTCTCCAGGCAGGGGATGACATGCACGGGAACGTGGGCCAGCGTGTCAGTGAGGCTGAACGCGCTGGCGTATACGCGCTGGGTTTGCGGGTCGGACGCGTCCTTCGCGGCGAGTGCAAGATACTCGGCACCGATGCTGCTGTAGATCTCCGCGATGGCGGCGCGCTTGTCGGGGTCGGTGATCACCAGCCACCGCCAATCCTGCGTGTTGCTTGCCGTCGGCGCCTGCATCGCCAGTTGTATGCACTCCAGGATCACGTCGCGACCGACCGGCCGGGTGAGGTCGAGACGTTTGCGTACCGACCGGGTGGTGCTCAGCAATTCGTCGACGGTGGCGATATCCATGCTGTCCTTCCCGCTGTGTTCAGAGATCGATCGCGCACGACTGATCGACGCCGAGCACGGTCAAGGAGCGTCCCAGACCAAGGAACACCGCGACACAGAGTGTGAGATCGAGGACTTCCTCATCGGTGAAATGTTCGCGCAGCCGTCCGAAGAACCCGTCGTCGATCGATGCGTGGTCGTTCGCGAATCGCTCGGCGTATTCGATGGCAAGCCGTTGGCGCGCCGTGTAACCGGGATAGGTGGCGTAGGCCGCGACGTTCTCATACAGTTCCGGCGCAACGCCCGCCTCGAGCACCGAACCCGCGCGGAAGTCTGAGCATGCGACGCAATCGTTGATCTGCGCGATCCGCATCCTGGCCACCTCGCGCTCGTCCGGCGGCAGAATGCTCTGCTGGTAAGCGCCGCGAATCATCCGCTCGACCATGTCGCCGAGTTGCGGTCGCAGCGTCCAAATCATTGCGGCCTCACCACCGGGGCCGTCGGGCACATCAAGCCTGGCCATGGATGCGAGCAAACCAGATGTTCGGGTTGACTGTCCAGGTTGCCGCCCGTGGACACCCGGACGCCCGGGTTACCGTCCGTCTGAACGGAAGCGCGAAGTGGCGCTCGCACAGGAGGTCTCGCGACACGCTGTTCATGCACGAGGTGCACACGGTGCGGGGACGTGCCGAAGACGACTTCGAGGCCGCTTTTCGAGATGGCTGGATGCCCACACTCGGCGCCGGAGACGAAGCTCGGCTGCTCTGGTATGCCGACCACGCGCACGGCACCGGCCCCGCCTACACGACTGCTTCGGACGTCAGCCTGGTCACCCGTGTACTGACCTCGGCCTGGAGCTGCTCTCGCGGTTCAGGATTCGGTCGGCCTCAGCCGCCATCTCGGCGACGATGTCTGCAGCGGGATGCACTGCGTGGATAAGGCCGATCGACTCACCGATGAGGATGGCAGCGGCCTCGACATCTTCTGCGGCAACGGCCTCGGTGGTTCCGCGCGTTGATACGACGCCTGCCTGCGGTGATACCTGGATAATCGCTGCGAGCCACGCCGGGCCGACAACTCGCTATCGATCCAGCGCACTGATACCCTGCCAACGCCGTCGTTTGTGACGATGCGCCGTGGTGAATGAAGCGCCAGCGGCCTCACGGAAAGAATGTTGTGCGCAGCGGAGATATCAAGGCCCTCACAGGACTTCGCATCGTCGCCGCCGTCTGGGTGGTGCTCTTTCACTTCCGGCCGCTATTGCACGATGCCGCACCCGGATTTCTCGACGCACTCACACCGGTGCTCAACTGTGGCGCCCAAGGCGTGGATCTATTCTTCATCCTCAGTGGGTTCGTGCTGACCTGGAACTACCTCGATCGGATGGGCGGATCCTGGTCGACCCGTGCCACCCTGCATTTCCTCTGGTTGCGGTTGGCCAGGGTGTGGCCGGTTTACCTGGTCACCCTGCATTTGGCCGCACTGTGGGTCATTTTCACGCTGCACGTGGGCCACGTGCCGTCGGACGAGATCTACCGCTTCACGGCGATCAGCTACGTGCGTCAGGTCCTGTTGGTACAGCTGTGGTTCCAACCGTTCTTCGACAATTCGAGCTGGGACGGGCCGGCATGGTCGATCAGCGCCGAGTGGTTGGCCTACCTCCTGTTCGGGCTGCTGGTGCTGGTGATCTTCCGGATGGCGCGTGCGACCCGCGCTCGCAACCTGATGTGGCTGGCGGTAGCCGCCGCACTGCCCCCGGTGGTGTCGCTGTTGGTGACCGGCCAGTTCTACACGCCCTGGAGTTGGCTGCCGCGCATCGTCATGCAGTTCACCGCCGGGGCGCTGATCGCCGCCGCGGTCAGTAGGTTGCAGCTCACCGACCGTGGTCGCGGCGCTGCCGGCTGGGCGTCCGTATTGCTGATGGCCGGCGTGGTGGGCTTTCTGTACTGGTCCGATGCGCACCCGCTGCACGGTGTCACGGATACCGGCGGCCTGGTCGACATCTTGTTCGTGCCGCTGGTAATGACACTGGCAGCCGGCACCGGCAGCTTGCCGGCGCTGCTGTCCTTCCGGCCGATGGTCTACGGCGGGAAGATCTCGTTCTGCCTGTACATGGTTCACGAGTTGGCGCACACCGCGTGGATCTGGACGGCCCAGCAGTTCGAGCTCACCATGGTCGGCAACGGCGGCAAGCTGCTGCTGGCCGCCGTGCTCGCGGTCACCTTCGCCGCCGCGGCCGTGCTGTATCACGGCGTAGAGGAGCCCGCCCGTCTCTGGATGCGCAGGATGGTCGGCGATGGCCGGCCTGTGGTCGACGCTGCTGATCCTGCTGCGCCGGCCGCGGGCGGCAAACTGCAGTCGGTCGACGGAATCCAGGAAGGTCGACCGAAGCCGATCTCGGCGCGCGCGGGCTGAAACTCTCTGGTACAGCTAGCAATACTGCGCCAAATCTTGATCAAGTAGCATCCCTTGTGGCGCGAGACCTTGGGGTCTCGCGTCCGTCGACAAAGTGGGGCCTCACCAGCACTGACTGGCCCCCACGCGGCGTCCCGCCGGACGACAACGCGTCGACCGCGCAATTCGTCGTGGTGCTTTTACGATGCCGCTCATACGGCTGGGAGGCGCGGCCGGGGTGGTGGACAGTGGAGGTAACGGTGGGGCGTCTAGCCACAGTTGTCATCGCGGGTGCGGTTGCGGCCGGAATGGTCACCCTCCATCCCGCCACGGTGCAGGGTTACCGGACCGTGGCTCGCGGCACCCCGATCGACCACGTCGCGGTAATCGGGGACTCCTACACCACCGGTACCGATGAAGGCGGCTGGGGATCGAACACCTGGACCAACCGCACCTGGCTGACGCTCGCGCGCCAGGGCGTGCAGGTCGCGCCCGAGGTTGCCTCCGAAGGCCGGGCCGGCTACGTCGTCCGCGGTGACCACGGCAGCGTCTTCGAGGACCTGACCAACCGGGCTGTCCACCCCGACGATTCCTTGGTGGTGTTCTTCGGCTCACGCAACGACCACGGTGTCGACCCGGCGCAGATGGCGGCCATGGCGCACGACACCTTGGAACTGGCCCGCCGTATCGCGCCTACGGCGAAGTTGCTGGTGATCGGCCCGCCATGGACGGGCTCCGATCCGCCGATTGACGTCCTGTACGTCCGCGACATCCTCAGCTTTCAGGCCAACGAAGCCGGGGCGACGTTCATCGACCCGATCAGCGAGGGGTGGTTCGTCGGCAGGCCAGACCTGATCGGCCCCGACGGCGTGCACCCCAACGACGCCGGACACGCATACATGGCCGAGAAGATCGCTCCGCTGATCCACGCCCAGCTGTCCCGCCGAGCCTGATCCCGCTCGCGTTCAACGCGTTTCGCACGCTGTCGTCGCGGGTATCTCGGGATGCACGGATGAGGGGATTTCAGATGATGTCTGGCATGCGAACAGCGATGATCATGTTCTTCGGCGCGGCGATGCTCGCGCTTGCGGTTGGCTGCGGTGGGGGTGGGAAGGGCGGGCCGACCACCACCACAACGACGACCACGACTCCGTCGTCGAGCGTGGCGCCGGCACCGTCGATGGCCCCCGGCGGCGGTGGGCCTGGCGGCGCGACCGGCGGCGGCGGGCCGAATGGCGGGGGAGGCAGCATCCCGGGCGGCCCGACCGGCGGCGGCGGGCCAGGCGGTGGCGCCGGCAGCATTCCCGGCGGCCCAACCGGCGGCGGCGGGCCGGGCGGTGGCGGCGGCTGTATTCCCGGCGTTGGTTGCGGCGGCGGCTAACCGGTTGGGCGTTGCCCAGAAACTCTTTGCAGATTCGAGGCTCTAACTCTTAACCCTCAGCGCGTCACGGGTTTAAGGTCTGGGCAACTCGACTGCTAGGGGACCGTACATGGCCAAGCTCAGGTTTGGGTATTTCATCGCTCCGTTTCACCGCGCAGGAACCAACCCGACGCTGGCCATGCAGCGAGATCTCGAGTTCGTCGAACACCTCGACGCACTCGGCTTCGATGAAGCGTGGATCGGCGAGCATCATTCGGCGGGCAGCGAGATCATCGCCTCGCCGGAGATTTTCATCGCGGCCGCCGCGGAGCGGACCAAGTGGATCAAGTTGTGTACCGGGGTCATCTCGCTCGCGTACCACAATCCACTCTGGGTCGCCGACCGGTTGATGATGCTCGATCACCTCACCCACGGCCGGGTAATCGGTGGGGTAGGGCCGGGCTCACTGCCCAGCGACTCGTCGATGATCGGGCTGACCCCCACCGACACGCGAGAGCTGCTGGAGACCAACCTTGACATCGTCGTCCGACTACTGCGCGGCGAGGCGGTGTCGGCGAAAACGCCGACACACGAACTGCACAACGCCCGCTTGCAGCTTGCCCCGTACTCCGACGGGGGTGTCCCGCTGGCGGTGGCCGCGGTCGCTTCGCCAACCGGTGCACGATTGGCCGGCAAGCACGGCATCGGCCTGCTGTCCATTGGGGCGACGCTGACGATCGAAGGCTTCAACGCGCTGCAATATCACTGGGACATCGTTGAAGAGCGCGCAGCGGCGTTCGGCACCACGGTCGACCGGAAGAATTGGAGCCTGGTCGGGCCGTTCCACATCGCCGAAACCGACAAGCAAGCCCGCGAGGAAGTGAAATTCGGTCTGGAGCCGTGGTTCCGGTATTTCCAGAAGGTGGCCGCGTTCCCGCAGATGACCATGCCCGGCGAGCAAATCGACGAGATGATCGATGTGATCAACGACAACGGTGCCGGAGTGATCGGCAGTCCGGAGCGGGCGCGCGAACAAGTGCAGCGGATGTGGGATCAGTCCGGCGGATTCGGCTGCATGCTGCAGATGGGCCACGAGTGGGCCAACCCGGCCGCGACCAAACGGTCGGCTGAGCTGTTCGCCGCCGAAGTGATGCCGCATTTCCAGGGCCAGGCGCAGCCGACCCTGGACGCCGCCGCGCGTGCCAGCGAGGCACGCGAAGGCCTTGCGCAATCGCAGAACGACGCCGTCGCGCATATGACGAAGAAGTATCAAGACGAAATCGCCTCGAAATAACTGACTTTCGACTTCAGACTGCTTTGATGCCGAACCATGTCCGAAGGACGCGACGAAGTTCGTCAACCTCGGGTTCCGGCGCCGACGAGGCCCACGCCACGTAGCCATCCGGCCGGACCAGCAGCGCCGTGGCCGACACGCCACCGACCGGGTTGCCGGCGGCGACGGTAATCCGCTCTGCGACATCGGAAGTCACGGTGGCGACAGCTGCATCCTGGGTGAGGTCGATCAGCAAAGGACGACCGCTGCGTGCGAGCTCGGCCACCCGTCGAGTCGTTCCGCCGTTCCGGACAGCGAAATCGGGCACCCACCGTCCGGCCAGCGGATGCGCATCGGCACCGACGTAGTAACGATTGTCGTTGCCGGACAACAGATCACTGAGCCGCTTAGCGTTGTTCGGGTCCTCGAGGAACTCAGAGAGCAGGCCTCGCAGGGCGGTGACTTCTGTTCCGGGCCGCACCAGAGCCAGCTGGGCCCGGCTGTGCATGACGACACGCTCGCCGGCCGGCCGGCGCTCGGCCTGATATGTGTCGAGCAACGCCGGATCGGCGCCACCGGCAATGACTGCGGCCAGCTTCCAGCCGAGGTTCACGGCGTCCTGCAAGCCGAGGTTCAGGCCCGGCCCGCCCAGCGGGGAGTGGACGTGCGCCGCGTCGCCGACCAGGAAGACCCGGCCCGATCTGTACGCCGAGGCGATCCTCGAGTTGATGCCGTAGAAGCGGCGCAGGTCCAGCGGAGCGTCCGGCGAAACCGGTCGCAGCGGAACATCGGCTCCGAGTACACGTTTCACGCTGGCCTCGATCTCGGCCAGGCTCACCGGCGTGTCGTCGTCGTCGTAGTCGTCGAGCCGGTCCTCTTGGGCCGATCGATCCAGTTCCAACGTGATGAGCATCGCCCTGTCCCCCATCCGGCGGCAGGCGAACACACCGTGCTCGGCGCGGTAGAACGGCGCGGGTGGGACACGACCCCAGCCGGGGATGTCGAGCACACCGGTGATCGGGTCGACCCAATCGGCGGGTGGCGCCACTCCGAACGCCATCCGGGCTACCGCGTCATGTGAGGTCATTCCGGGAAAGTCGATGCCGGCGAGTTTGCGCGTCTGACTGGACCCCCCGTCCGCGCCGACGAGGTACTTGGCGGGCAGTTCGTACGGGCCGTCAGGACCGTCGACGTGCACGACGACACCGTCGGCGTGCTGGTCGAATCCGACCAGTCGGTGTCCCCAGCGCAAATCGGCGCCGTCGTCGCGAACCCGCTGGGCCAGAATCTGGACCAGCCGCGGTTGTTGGACGGGAAACATGAAGTGCTGTGGGTCCGGCACCCCGGTCAGATCCAGCGCCATGGCCGCGAACATCGCCCACGGGGACGGCTGAGGGGGATCGGGAGTTCCGGCCAGGACGCTGTAGAGGCCGCGATGGTCGAGCAGCCGAACCGCTTGACCGGTAATCCCATTCGCGCGCCGTTGCGGGTTGGGTCCGGCAAGCGGCTCCAGCACGACGGGCCGCATACCGGCCAATCCGAGTTCACCCGCCAGCATCAGCCCATTCGGGCCGGCCCCGGCGATGACGACGTCATTCATTTAGCCCAGCTTAATAGTCAGCCGCCGGGTATGACAAGCTACTTGATTACATCGACTGCAAAATCGCGGTCGCGACGGCCAGACCCAGTCCGATCACCGCGGGAGCCGAGTCGGACGCGCTGTCGGATGCCCGCACGTGAAATCCGATGGCGCCCAGGAGAAGTAAAGCCAGTCCGACGGCGGCGGCTATGCCGATCGGCGCCCACGACAGCCCCGCCAGAATGCCGGTGACACCGGCGAGTTCGAGCGCCCCGATCATCCGCCACTGCATCGGGTTGACGCCGAGATGATCGCGAATCTCCAACGACTGCTTCACCCCGACGAGCTTGATCGAACCGGCAAACCCCATCAGCAACGCGAGCAGAGCCGTCACGACTACTTTGGCGATCATCACTACACCGTAATACTCAGCCGGCGATGCCGGTGGCGGATGCGAAGGCGCGCAACTCGCGTTCGATGTCGGATCCCGCTGGCTGGTAAGCGACTTCGGTGACCCCCGCTGCGGCAAGGTCGCGCACGCGCGCCGCGACCTGTTCCGCGGTACCCGTCAACGCCCCGGCGCTGGCCACCGGAATGAGGTCGGCAATGTAGGGCTCGTCGCGCGGGTTGGCTTTCACCAGGTGCCCTTCGTGGATGGCGAGATGCCGTTCGTTCTCGGGATGGGCCTCGACCGCCGCACGCCATCCGCGCCCACCGGGTAGCGCGTCGACCACGGCGGCGCCGCCGCGCTCGTACATCGCGTGATACATCACAACGGCGCCCGGTGCCACCGCGTCGACGACCCGCGGCGAGGTCAGCTCCTCGCCCTCGTCCAGCACCGAGCCGAAGGACAGCAGCGCCCGCCAGTCGGCCGCGTCGACCGCATCGGGCTGAGGAACGGCGGCCGAGAACACCCCGTCACCGAGTTCGGCCGCCACGGCCAGACCCTTCGGGCCATCGGCGCCGATCAGGATCGGCACCGAGATGGGTCGCTTGGCGCCATACCCGGACGGGTGCATCATCCGAATCCGGGCGCCCTCCCATTCGGCGGTCTCGCCGGCCAGCAGCGTCTTCAGGCAGCGGACGTACTCGGCGACCCGCCGCCACGGCATGGGTCGCTTACCCAACGAGAACCGGCCGGTGAAGCCCGATCCGATGGCCACTGCGACGCGATCCGGCGCCTGGTCGACGAGCTCGGCGATGGCCGCCGCGTTGACCATCGGATGCCGCAGGCTGGGAACGAGAACACCCGGTCCGAGCCCGATCCGCGACGTCCGTTCGGCGCACCGCGCCAGGATCATCCAGACGTCGGGGTACAGCGCAGGGGAGTCGTAGAGCCACGCTCGCCGATAGCCGAGCGACTCCGCCAGTTCAACCTGCGCTGGGGTCTCCGATGAGGTGGCGAAGGCACAAGAGATGTCCATGATCGGACACTAACCGAGCCGACTCGATCAGGATGCGTCGTCCTGCTGCTAAGTCAAGTCGATCATCGGCATTGTCAGGCGCTCTCCTCGGTAGGGTTTTCGCAGACGCGGTCGACGACAAGGGGCCACACATGGCGGGGATGGCTGAGCTGGTGCCGGTACTGCCTGCGCATCGATTCGACGAAGCGGCGCTGGCCCGGTACCTGCGTGGCCGGCTGCCCGGATTCGACGGTCAACTGCAGGTTCGGCAGTTTCAGGGCGGCCAGAGCAATCCCACCTTTCATCTGCAGACCGCCGGCGGCGACTACGTGCTGCGCAAGAAGCCACCGGGCAAGCTGTTGCCGCGGGCGCACGAGGTGGCGCGCGAGCACCGCGTGATGGCCGCGCTGGCCGAAACCGATGTTCCCGTGCCGCGCATGCACCTGCTCTGCGACGACGAATCTGTGCTCGGTACAACGTTTTTCGTCATGGAGCACGTTCCGGGCCGGGTCTTCCCGGACCGGGTCATGCGGGAGGAGAGTCCCGCACACCGCGCCGCGGTCTATCAGGACCTTGCCCGCGTGCTTGCGGCCCTGCACCGCGTGGATTGGCGCGCCGTCGGACTCGAGGGCTTCGGCCGGCCAGAGGGCTATATGCAGCGCCAGGTGGCGCTGTGGACTCGTCAGTGGGAGGCCGCGCGCATGGAGGACATGCCGGCGATGGATCTGCTGGCGAAGTGGCTGCCCGAGCACCTGCCGCCCGATGACGCGCCGTCGTGCATCGCCCACGGCGACTATCGTCTGGGCAACGTCTTGCTGCACCCGACCGAGCCGCGGGTAGTGGCAGTACTGGACTGGGAGTTAGCGACGATCGGAGATCCGTTGGCCGACCTCGGGTATTTCTGCGTCACGTATCACGTGCCGGGCGGACCCGGCGGCAGAAGCGGCGTTATCGGAGAAAACCTCACTGGCACAGGTATTCCTGATCAGCAGACCTTCCTAGACAGCTACCGCGCTCTCGCGGGCATTGAGCTTCCAGACTCTCTCGACGTCTTCGTGGTGTTTTCGATGTTCCGGCTGGCTTCGATCACCGCCGGGGTGTGGCGGCGGGGCGTCGAAGGCAACGCGGCCGATCAGCGGGCCGGCACCGACGAATACCGCGAGCGTTATCGCGGGATGGCCGAGACTGCATGGGAATTGGCGCAAAGTATCGCTGCCTGACAGATGGGCACGAATCCACGCATATTGCTTGGTCACAGACTGGCGAAGTAGAAGCTCAGCAGCAGGGTGAAAAGTCCGAGAACCCATCCGCTCGTGGTCGCCTTGAGCCAAAGGGGTGCCCGGCGAACTTCCATGAAATGCCGAATCACCAAGTACGCCTTGACCGCTGCGATCAGCAATACGGCGGTTGTCACCGTAGTGTTGATCTGATGCGCAGCACCGCCATCTAGGGCGATCAACGATGACACGATGGTGACCGTCGTGAGCAGTGCCCACACGATTGTCAATGGATTGCGTATCAGCGCCGTCATGGGCTACCTCATCAAGTACAGCAGGGCGAACAGGACCAGCCATAAGACATCGACCATGTGCCAGTAGGTGGCACCTGTCTCGACGAACGAGATCTTGGGTGGCTTCGACGCTTTCAGGCTGCGCAGGATGAAGCATAGGATGACCAGGCCGAGGGCGACATGGCACAGGTGCATGCCGGTCATCACGTAGTAGTACATGAAGAACAGGTTCTTCCCCGGCGTCAAGCCGCTGCTGATTTCGGGGATCCATTCGAACATCTTGAGCAGCGGAAAGGCGGCGCCGAAGGCCAATGCGATCCAGAACCGTTGTAGCGCAGCCACTCTATTGCCGGCGCGAGCCGCCTCGGTGCCGAGTGCCACGAACAGCGAACTGGTCAACAACATCACGGTGTTGATGGCACCGATGTCCAGATTCAGCCGAGCTTGGCTTTGTAGGAACAGCTCGTGATTCTGGCCCCGGAAGTACATGTAGCCGACGAAATAGACGCCGAATATCAGCAAGTCGCCAATGACGAAGAACCACATGCTCGAGTCGCCGGGGACATGACCCCGCCTGCTGTCATCCGGTCGAGAGTTGCCGACGCCCGGGGCGACCCCCTCTGCAACGTTGGTCATGCGCTCGTCCCTGACCGGAGCTCAGCTGCTTTCGGCCGGAGCTCAGGCGAGGCGTTGTCGAGTTCGGCCTCAGGCTGGTTCTTGATCGCCCGGTAGATGCACACGTACACGATGATTTGCCACGAGACATAGAGGGTCATCGCGAACCAGAAGGTCATCAGGCCGTTCCAGGCGAAAGGCCCTGATTTCACGATCCAGACCGGTGCGGCCATCAGCTCGGTCACATACTGCCAAATGGTGTAGTACCCCAACCACTTTGGCAGAATATTGTTCTCATCGAGAATGATGGCCAAACCGAAGGCCATCCACATGACGCAGAAGCATCCCAGCGAGCCGATGAATGCCAGATAGCCGAAGTCGTAGAGCATCGTCAAGACACCCGAGTTGTACCCGGGGCGAAATGCGCCGAGGCCGAAGCAGAACATCGGGAACAGCATGCCGACGATCGCGCCCGTGATCGCGCCGATCATCATCGAATAGCGGAACGCGGGGCTCACCGACATCCGCCTCACCTGCATCAGGTAGCAGGCGTTGGACACCGGCGCGAGCCCATAGGCCAGCGTCAGGATGACGCACGCGATCAGCAGATTGTGCGAGTGCATGAAGTCGACGATGCGCGGGGTGGCGCTACTCGGTGACCTCGGCGGCATCATCCAACTCAGCGGGACGAACACCAGACCGAACAAGTTGAAAAAGAACGGCACGCTCCAAAACGCGATCCACTGATCGAGTTTGCGATTGGTGCGCCACGACGTTGCATGCTCGGCCGCGGGGGCGGGGGCCTTGGGCACCTCTGCCACACTGCCGCTCACGCGAGAACCACCCGTTCGTCACCCTGGTGTCGCACTGCTCGCAAAAGGGCCCAGAACATCACCGCGATGTAGACGGCAAACGTCGTCAACCGCAATGTGAACGACAGTGGACCATTCCAGGCGAGTGGACCCGTCTTGTAGAGGATTGAGAATGCGCTCGGGGCCAGCAGCACAACGGTCGCGACGTTGAAGTGCGCGACCCAGCGCGGAAAGATCGGATCTGGGCGCTCATCCAGGTAGACGCTCAATGCGAAGCACAAGTTCTGCACCATGATCGTGCCGACCGGCGCGATGAAGAAGAACCACGCCATGTCATTGAGCAGACTCGTGAGCTGCGGATCGCGATCGGGCCTGAACGCGGCCATCCCCCAGCAGTAGTCGGCGAGGATGAATGCCGTGGTACCGACGCCGACGCAGATGATGTAGGCGTACGTCAGGACCGTGCTCGACGTGGCGACGCGAGAGATTTGCACGGCTGTCACTGCGAACAGTGGCACCAACGAGCACGCAATGAGGTTGCAGAGGATCGCCACACCGAGGATTCCGGTGACATTGTCCCGGAAGAACGCTGCCACCTGGTCGGGCGTCAACGTCGGCGACAGAGGTGGTGAAAACACCGGGAACACAAGGTAGGCAAGCGCAAACAACGCCACCGCCGGCGGCGCCGTCCACAACAGGATGCGTTGACCTCTGGTATTCATCGATTACGTCCCTGCCTCACCTCATGCGAAGTCGCGCGTCGACGGTCCACTCCAGTTGGCTCGCCACAACCCGTGCCGTCTTAGATCTAGCACGTTCACTGACAAATGACAACGAAAGCCACACCCTTGCACATCAGCTCGGAATCGATAAGCCGGTGTTTGGATGGTAAAAATAGCCTGTTGTCGGCCGAAAACCAGAGGAGTGCGTCCGCGCTCAGCTTCGTTGAACACCAATTTCAAGTGATATCTGTCAGCGAGCTGACCGGATGCTGCAGAATAGGGCCGTGCCAGACACTGCGACGGGTCGCGAAGCCCAGCGCCGCAAGACGCGGGCGCGGGTACTGGATGCCGCGATCGTGGAGTTCCAGCGTGCCGGCGCGAATTCGGCGGATATCAACGCGATCGTGGAAGCGGCGGGAGTTGCCCGCAGTACGTTCTACTTCCATTTCCCCACCAAGGAGCATGTCCTGCTGGAGTTGATCCGACGCGATGAGGACTATCTCGCTGAGGAGCTCGGCCGATTTCTCGATACCCGTCGCACCCTGCCGGCAGTTCTCGACGAAATCATCAGGCTTGTCGTGGCACTCGAGAACCGTTGGGGCGCATCCTTATTCCGTGACGTGATCAGCCTTTACTTCTCACCGGCGGCGCCCAAAGACGAGAATTGGACCAAGCACCCGACGTTCGTGCTGCTTGCTGCCGAAATCGAGCGAGCGCGTATCCGCGGCGAACTCTACGACGACGTCGACGCGTACGACAGCGCCGCGTTCTTTCTGATCGGCCTCCACGCCCAACTCATCAGCGCCCGCGAGTCAGGTTCTGGGCGTGACGAGGTGCTGAAAAAATTTGCGAAGAGCACCCTGCGCAGCCTTCAACGCTGAACGCGCCGAACCCGCAACGCTCTGCTGCGGCGGACGGACGTATTCGGTGCTGGAATGGACTCCGTACACTGACCGATCGTGGGCATTCTGTTTGGCTTCGCGCCGTGGATCGTCTATTGGGTCCTGGTCGGCAACACGTCGTTGCTGGTCGCGGCTTTGGTCGCGTTCGCGATCGCGATCGCCGGACTGGTCGCCAGCTATCTCACCCGCACACCCAGGCGTGCGCTTGAAATCGGTTCTGGTACAACGTTCTTGACGCTCACGGGGGTGACACTGCTGGCGAGCCAGTCGTTTCTGCAACGATGGGCGCTACCGCTGAGCATCGCGGGAATCTTGCTGGTAACCCTGGTCGCCGCGCAGTCGGCCACGTCGTTCGTGCACGAGTACGCCGCGGCGAATCAGCCTCCGGCGGTGGTCAACAGCGATGTTTTCGGCCAGATCACCTCGCGGCTCACCTGGATCTGGGTCGGCGTGTTCGCGGGAATGACGGTGTCGTCTTCGATTCCGCCGATTGTTGCGGCTAACGCATCGATACTCGACACCACCACGCCGCTGACCTACATCGGCTACTGGGTGGTGCCGTTCTCGCTGCTGGGTCTGGGCGCGCTCGCCACCAGATTCCTGCCCGACTGGATGATCGCCGCGGCCGGCGACATCGTCCGCAAGACCACGTTCGTCGCCTACCACGAGGCCACCATCGACGAGTTGTACTACCTGGCTCAGGAACATGCCAATCGCGAGGTCGGCGCGGGCGAGGAAGCGTACGCCGTCAAAGTCGGCAACATGGGAACGCCGCTGGTGGGCGACGACACCCGGCACTCGTGGCCGTCCACCTACAAGGTGCGGGCGTCGCGGCACTAGCTAGCAGACCCGCACCCAGTCAACCAGCATCTCGGCCGGGTAGCTGCCCGCTGCGGGTCGCCGTCGCCGGAACCACCGACCGCGAGGTGCCCGTTGCGCTCTGGCACCATGGCGACGTGTTCAGCGGGTATCCAAGACGCCTTATCGCAAAGGTTCGCCGTGACCGACGAACACCGCCGCGAGCCGCGCTGGACCCTGTGATCGTTGCTGTGTTCGCCTCCGTTGTAAGCCTGGCCGGCGCGGGCCGCCCGTCTTTCTGGTACGACGAGGCCGCCACGATTTCGGCCGCATACAGTCGTTCTCTGAGCCAGTTGTGGCACATGCTGGAAAACGTCGACGCGGTCGAGGGTCTGTACTACGTGCTCATGCACGGCTGGTTCAAAATCGTCCCGCCCACGGAATTCTGGTCCCGCGTGCCAAGCGGTCTCGCGGTCGGGGCCGCCGCGGCCGGAGTCGTGGTGCTGGGCAAGCAGTTCTCGTCTCGCACTGTCGCGCTGGCCTCCGGAGTTGTTTGCGCGATCTTGCCCCGGGCGACCTGGGCGGGCATCGAAGCCCGCCCGTATGCGATTTCGATGATGGCCGCCGTGTGGCTGACGGTGCTGCTCGTCCATGCGACGCGGCGCGACGACGCGTGGGTGTGGCTGTGTTACGGGCTCGTTCTGGCCGTGTCGGTTTTGCTCGACGTGTATCTGCTGCTTTTGCCTCCCGGGTACGTCGCTTTCATCTGCGCCTTTCGGCGCAGCCGAACAGTCGTCCTACGGTTCGCGCTTGCATCCGTTCTGGCGGGCTGCGCCCTCGCGCCGTTTTTGATCGCGGCCATCGGCCAAACGCATCAGATCAGCTGGGTCGCCCCGATCGGGCACCGGACGATCGAGGATGTGGCAATGCAACAGTATTTCGAGCGAAGCCCTCCGTTCGCAATTCTGTCCGCGCTCATAGTCGCGACGGCTATTGTGTTGTGGCTGTTCACATCCGCGCGCCTAGCGGATGCTGACCGCCAGCTATTGACGTTGGCGACTGCCTGGCTGTTTATACCGACCGCGGTGATCGTCGCCTGGTCGGCGGTGGTTCACCCCGTCTACACGCCGCGCTATTTGTGCTTCACCGCACCGGCGATGGCCGTGGTCTTGGGCGTGTGCATCGGCGCATTGGCCGTCACGCGATGGGCAGCGCCGGCTGTCATCTGCCTTCTCGCGGCTGCTGCGGCGCCGAATTATGTTTCGGTGCAACGTAATCCGTACGCGAAATACGGTATGGACTACAGCCAAGTCGCCGATCTGATCGCGGCCAAGGCAGCGCCTGCCGATTGTTTACTGGTCAACGACACGGTGACGTTTATGCCCGCACCTATGCGCCCATTGATGGCGGCACGCCCGGACGCCTACCGGAAGCTGGTCGACCTGACCCTGTGGCAGAGAGCAACCGACCGCAATGACGTCTTCGATACCAACCTCATCCCAGAAGTTGTGGCGAAACCACTGAGCCAGTGCCGCATCGTGTGGATCATCACCCAAGCCGATAACGCGATGCCCGCCTATGAGCAGGGTCCGGCGCTCCCGCCCGGGCCGCTCTACCGGGCGACACCGGCCTTCGCGGTTCCGCACGATCTAGGCTTTCGCCTCGTCGAGCGGTGGCAGTTCAACCTGGTTCAGGTGATCAAGGCCGTGCGGTGAGCCGCTACCAGACCCGGATGTAGTCGATCAGCATTTGGCAGGGGAACGTCCCTGCGGCGGGATTGCCTGCTCCGACGCCGCCGACCGCGAGCGTGAACATGGGCGACATCCAGTAGCCGGGATTGCTGAACGGCCACCGCTTGTCTTCGGGAGGGGCCCCGAAAACGTGGATCGGCTTCGGCGGAACGCTGAAATACGGCTTGGCTCCGTCGACGTAGTCCCGCCAGAATTTGAAGCCGTCCTGATCCCAACGCATGCGCCAGGTGTGCCAAGCGTCGTCCACCATCCCGGGAATGGATTTCCCTTCCCAGGTTTTCCCGTTGGATGCCGCGTGGACCGTGGTACCGGGAGCCCATTCGCCGTTGCCGTACCACTCGAAGACGTCGACCTCGCCGTCCGGCTGCGGGTCCTCGTTGACGGTCCAGAACGAGGGCCACAGGCCGGGGTACAAACAGTTGAGTTTGATCCGCGCTTCCCAGGTGGTGTTGATCGTGCCCCGCCAGTTACCGCGCAGCTTGCCGGTGAAATACTCACCGTTTTCTCGGCTGGCCTGCAGGACAAGGTTGGAATTCCCATCGAGAAAAACATTTCCGGCGCGGTATATCCCGTCGACGGGCGGGTACACGTCGTCCTGCCAGGTCTGCGGCGTCCACTTAGCCAGATCGGGGCCTTGGCCAGCCGGTCCGTCGAACTCGTCGTGGAAGATGTAGCTCCCGGGTGCGGCATCGGCCGGCGCCGCCGGGGGAGACGGGTGAGCCCAGGCTTCCGGGAGAGACATCGCGGCCCCGAGTGCGCCCAGCCCCATTGTGATCATGATGTTCCGTCGGTTGATCTCAGGCACGCTAGTCAATATATAGAGGACACTAAGGGTCGGCATGGCGACCCGCTCGAATGCGGCGCGCCGGAAGCTGACCCAACCCCCGGCCCCACGCCGCCCTCCCGGCCTTGGCAGACTGTGTGCATGGCACAGATAACTATGCGTGGAAACCCGATCAACACCGTCGGCGATCTGCCTGCCGTGGGATCTCCGGCCCCGGCCTTCACACTGACCGGATCCGATCTGGCACCGGTGAGTAACGAACAGTTCGGCGGTAAGCCGGTGTTGCTGAACATCTTTCCGTCGGTGGACACACCGGTGTGCGCGACCAGTGTGCGCACCTTCAACGAGCGCGCCGCCGCGGGCGGTCTCTCGGTGGTGAACGTTTCCAACGACCTGCCGTTCGCTCAGGCACGCTTCTGTGGTGCCGAGGGCATCGAGAACGTGCAGAGCGCGTCGGCGTTCCGTGACAGCTTCGGTCAGGATTACGGCGTCACCATCGCCGACGGCCCCTTCGCCGGCCTCCTTGCCCGGGCCGTCGTGGTGATCGGCGCCGACGGCAACGTCGCCTACGAGGAGCTGGTGCCGGAGATCGCGCAAGAGCCCAATTACGATGCAGCGCTGGCCGCGCTGAGCGCATCGGCCTAGCTCCGGCAGGCGATCTGAGGTTGTGCCTGCCCGCGGTTGCGATCCCGCGGGCACAGCGCCACCAGCAGTACGCCGACAACGAATACCGCCGCGGTCAGCCGCGGGAGATGCCCATACGGCGCGAAGCCTTCCGCGGCGAAGAACGCCAGCCCGTAGGCCGCCATCGAGGCGCCGGCCAGCATGATCGGCTCGGCCCAGCGGCTCCCGACCACATTGAGTGCGGGCAGTGGCGCGGCGGACAACCTCCGGCCCCAATTCAGCAGTGCCAGCTCTACCGCGGTCACCAGGCCGAGAATGACCACCCATTCCAATCGGGCGAGCCACCACGCTGCGTGGCCCTCAGCCGGCTGTGGCAGCAGTCCGGCCGGATAGCCGATGATCGCCACGATCACCACGGGAATCATGTGCCACAGATACAGGGCCATCACATTGGTGTTGGCCCGGGACAGCACTCGCTGGACCGGATCGCCCCGCAGCGCGCGGTTGAGCGCGGGCGCGAAGCTGATCGCCAGGCCGGCCTGCGCGCACCCGAACGCCAGCATTGCCACCGACGGCGGCTCGGTATTCTGCACGGCTTGGCCCGGAACGCCGATCATGCTGACCGGGTAGGGCCCCAGCCAGATCAACAGCCACAACGCGCAGGCCGAGCCGGCGGCAAGCATTTCCGGTCGCAACCCCGCTAAAGACCCTTTCTGCCAAGCTATTCCGAGCTGGTAGAGCAGCGCCCAGCACAGCAGATAGTTCAGCCAACCCAGATACGGCACGTGGCCGGCCAGCGAGGCGACGTCGACAGCCACCACGCCCGCCGCCAGCAACGCAGGAACCAGAAGTCCCCAACGGCGTTGTGCCGCAATCGCAATCGGCGTGAGCGAAACCACTACCAGATAGACGGCGAGGAACCATAGGTGCATCGCCACCGCCCAGCCTGCGTATTCCAGGGTCGACCCGGCCACCCCAGATGCATCACAGACAGCGACAACAACCGACACCAGCGCGACATACACCGCCGAAGGCCCGAGTACGCGGGCCAGCCGATGACGCAGCCAGGTCTGGCGCGGCACCCCCTCGGACGCGTGTTGATGGCTCCACGACACGGCAGCGGCGTAACCGGCGACCAGGAAGAAGGCGGGAACGGCTTGGAAGGGCCACGTCAGCCACTGGGTCCAGGGTTGATCAACGAGTGGATTTTGCCGACCGAAGACTCCGTCGCGGTAGGTCACCGCTCCGGCCAGCCAGTGGCCCAGCACGATGAGAACCACCCCCGACACGCGGTAGAAGTCCACCGCCGGGTTGCGGGCCGGGCGCTCAGCCATACCCGAAAAGTACCTGTGACACGGTGTTGTGGGGGTGAGGGCGGGTTGCGTCGGCCGACGCGGCGCGATCTTCGACAAAGCCGCCCCCGAATCCTTCCGGTAAACTCGGGTTCGCGGCGTCGAAGTTCGGCGCCTCATCACTTGGAAGGTGTCCCACATATGGTCACGCGTTCGTTGAGCAAACTGGCTGCCGTAGCCGGGGGTCTGGCATTGTCGGTGCTCGCTGGCGCGGGGATCGCGTCCGCAGACCCCGATCTGGGTGCGGCAATCAACACCACCTGCAGTTATCCCCAGGTAGTCGCGGCGCTGAATGCGCAGTCGCCGGCCGCCGCAGCAAAGTTCCAAAACTCCCACATGGCACAGGGCTGGTTGCAGCAATTCCTGGCGTCGCCGCCGCCACAGCGCCAGGCGATGGCGCAGCAGGCCCAGGGCTTCCCCGGGGCTGCGCAGTACTTCCCGCTGATCAACCAGGTCGCGGGCAGCTGTAGCAACTACTGACATTTCACAGTAATGGGGTGAACCTGCATCGCGGGTTTACCCCATTACTTGTCTGAGGCCAGGGGACCGGCGCGTCCGTCTTTTACCAGACCCGGATCCAGTCGACCAGCATTTGCGAGGGGTAGGTGCCCGGTCCTGGGTCACCGCCACCTGAACCGGCGACCGCGAGGTTGAACACCGGGTAGACGGTGTAGCCGGGGCCGTTGAACGGCCAATCCGGCAGCGAGTCGGCCGGAACGTCGAAATAGGGTTGCGCGCCGTCGACCCAGTCTTTCCAGAACCGGATGCCGGCTGCGTCCCATTGGCATCGCCAGGTGTGCCAGCCACTGTCCAGTGGGATGTTGTGGGTCTTCCATTCACCGCCGTTGGCTTTCGCGTGCACGGTGGTGGCCGACGGCCAGCTGCCGTTGCCGTACCACTCGACGACGTCGATTTCGCCCTGGTCCTCATTTCCCAGCCAGTAGGCGGGCCAGCTGCCGGCAGTGAGGCAATCGAGCTTGATCCGCGCTTCCCAGGTGTGGCCGACGCCGCCTCGCCAGAGGCTCTGTACCTTGCCGCTGTAGAAGGTAGGGCCATCTTTCGCAGCCTTGAGAACCAGGTTTGACTTGCCATCGACAAAGACGTTGCGGCGATCGTCGCGATATTGGCCGATGTTCTCGGGCAATTCCCAGTGCGTGGGGTCTTTGATTACCTCGCGCGCCTTGGCCACTGCCCATTTCGCCGGATCAGGCGCTGAGCCGGCTGGGCCATCGAATTCGTCTTGGAAGATGTATCCGCCCTGCGGCGCTGCTGGTGGGCGCGGGTAGGCCCTGGCCTGCGCGAGGGGCACTGCGGCTGCCAGCACGCCGAACCCCGTCATCAACATCAAGGTGCGACGATCCATTTCGGGCATAGGCCCTGCACGATATCAGCCACGCGCGGCGGCCGGCCAAATCGCGGTTCGGCCGGGTCACAGGTGAGCGAGCAGTCGATCCGCGAATGCGTCGGGGTGTTCTCGGTGCATGAAATGCCCGCCGTCGACCTCTTCGACGATGTAGTCACCGGCGAACATCCGGGCGGCGCCCCGATAGTCGGCAGGCTCCGCGATGGGGTCACCGAGCCCCGCAAACACGACCGTAGGCACGGTAATTCGTGCCTTCAGCGACGCGCTGGGTATCGGCGAAAGCTTTCGGTAATAGCCAAATGCCGCGTTCAAGCTCGCGCGGTTCGCAAAGCTCGCCCGCACTGGGTCGAATTCCTTCGGGTCGGGCCGCCAACCCGGCGACCAGCGGCGGCAGATTTCGGGAAGCGCCGCGAAGTCGTTGCGCGCGAAGCGCTCTGCTGCCCCCGGTAATTTGTATGCCGCGAAATGCCGTACCCCCCAGAGCTTTTTCAGCGTCGGCTTGAGGGCAGCCGGATGAGGAATGGCGAGGACGAACAGCTTTTTCACCCGTTCGGGGCCTAGCGCCGCCGCGCCGTACGCGGCCGAGGCTCCCCAGTCGTGTCCGATGACAACGGCCTCGCTGGCGCCGAGCGCGTCAACCAGCGCAAGGGCGTCGCGCGCCAGAGTTTCCTGGTCGGCGTCGCGATCCGGGATCGCGGTGGGGTGGTACCCGCGCATGAAGGGGCTTACCGCTCGATATCCCTTCGCCGCGACGCGGGCGCGCAGGTGATCCCAGGTGTGCGCGGTGTCGGGGAACCCGTGCAGCATCAACACCAGTGGCCCGGTTCCTTCTTCGAGATAGGCGAACTTCAGTCCGTTCGCGTCGACGAAGTGGAGTGCATCCGCCATGACTATCCCTCACGTCTTCTGATATACGAGCCAGCGCAACTCGATTGGGGATTCTTCACGCTCAACGTCGAACAGGTCGAGGCCGCTGGCCCACCCCTCGAACCAGTCGGTGGGTGGCCAGGCGCCGTCGGGCAGATGGGTCTTCTCGTATTCGTAAGCCGAGTCATCGGCGATAAGCTCAACGGGCAGCTGAGACGATGCGGCGCTCAGTTCGTCACGCGTGAAGATCATGGTGTTGCACTGTTGCCCGAGTTCAAGCGCCGCATTGTCGGGGGTGTAGCCCTGACGCGCGAGGAAGGAATTGAAAACCAGCCGGCCACCGGGAGCCAGACAATCGGAAGCGAGTTCAAATATGCCCCGTAACTCACCGGTGCTGCGGAAGTCAGGGACCACCTCGGCAAGAATGATCAGCCGATAGTCCCGGCGAACACCGTCCATCGTCTCGAAGACATCGCCATCCATGACACGGACCTGAAGCGATTCACGGCCGGCCGCCGCACGAATGATGTCGGCGAACTTCGGGCTCATCTCCACCGCATCCACCGGGTGCCCGCGCCGCGCCAGGGCCAACGCGTTGCGCCCCGTTCCCGCACCGACGTCAAGAACGGGATGAGCCTGGGGGTCCGCCACTTCGCCGGACAGCGCCCACACCCGGGCGTCCGGCTCGGTGCCGAATAGCGGTCCCTCCCCGCGGGTGCTGACCCAGCCGTCGTAGGCGCCACTGAGTGTCACGGATTCGGTTGTGACCCGGTAATTCATCGAGATGCCGAACGGCGCATGAAACGAGATCACGATGTTCGAACGGGACGACGTCGTGTAGGCCTTGGTCAACTCGGCCGCCAGCACTGTCCTGAGCTGAAGGGATTGCTCGGCGGTGTACTGCACTCCCGAGGCGGCAAAGATCTTGTCGCACATCTTGACGTACTCGTCGAGCATGCTGGGGACGACGGGCACCGTGATCTGTGCCGTGAGCACCGCTCGGCGGTACAGCCGCCTGACCATCGCCTCGCCCAACGTGGACGGACTGAACGACCTGACGGCCGGATCCTCCATCATGCCCTTGTACACGACCCATCCGTGTTCCACCAGCGCCCGAGTGCTATAACGCAACGTATGGTAGACGCCGGGCATGTGATCACCCACGTTTCGGACACGGCCCGGTGGACGGCGCGGTTTCGGGCAACGGAATCGGCGCGGGCCGACGCGCTGTTCGGCGACCCACTGGCCGAGCGTCTCGCGGGTGAACAAGGCCGCGCGATCGTCGCCAAGACTGCTATGACGAGCCGCAGCGGCTGGTGGCTCGTCGCGCGTACCAAGATCATCGACGACGCGATCGCCGAAGCGATTGCCGACGGCTGCGACCGGGTGCTGAACCTGGCCGCCGGCTTGGACACCCGGCCGTACCGACTGAACCTTCCAGCAGATTTTCAATGGATCGAAGCAGACCTTCCGGAGTTACTCGCGGAGAAGACGCAACTCCTGGCCGACCAGACACCGCGGTGCCGGCTGACCCGGTCCGCGGTCGACCTCGCCGACCCAGTGGCCCGCGACGCTTTCTTCGACACGGCACTGGATGGCGCCAGCAGAGCTCTCGTGTTGACCGAGGGCCTGTTGATGTATTTGGAAGACCGTGATGTCACAGCACTTTCGGACGCGATCAGCCGGCCCGAGGTGGCCTGGTGGATGTTCGACTTCGGCGGTCCAGGCTTGAAGAGGCTGATGAACCAGAAGATGGCCGGCATGCTGCAGAATGCCCCGTTCATCTTCGCGCCCGAAAACGGGTTGGCCTATTTCGAGGATCTCGGCTGGCGAGTCCTCGAATCCGAGTATCTGATGGCGGCCGCCAACCGGTTTCGCAGGTTGCCGATGTTCATGCGGCCGCTCGTGTGGGTGCCGCAACCGAATCCACGTCACCCGGGCAGAAGACCCTGGAGTGCCACGGCGCTCCTTACCCGCTGAGGCTCATCATGGTCGAATCATCCTTCTCACGACGCGAACTGGCGAAATACGCTGCGGCAGCGGCTCTGCTGAGCCTTGCCCCGTTAGGCGCGACCCTCGACGGACGTAAAGCGTCGGCCGCCAATCCGAGGCTGATCGATTTTGCGGAGCGCCGAATTGCGCCTGCCGAGATCAAAGCGGCCGGCTATGCCGGGGTGGTGAATTACGTGTCCGAGTCGCGGCCGGGCGCGAACTTCGAGGCGAAGCCCCTCACCCGCGAGTACGCAGACTCGCTACGCGCCGCGGGATTGCACATCGTCAGCAACTTCCAGTACGGCAAGCCAAACGGAACCGCACCCTCGGACTTCACCCGCGGTTTCGACGGTGGCGCGGCCGACGCGCACACGGCTCTGCAGCTCCACAACGCTGCCGGAGGCAGCAACTCCGCCCCGATCTTTTTCAGCGTCGACGACGACATCAACGTCGACACCTGGAACGGTCTGGCCGTCAACTGGTTTCGCGGCATCAATTCGGTACTGGGCACTGCGCGAACTGGGATCTACGGACATTTTCAGGCTTGCCAGTGGGCGACCAACGACGGCGTCATCGGCCAGTCGACCACAGCAGGACACCGATGGGCATGGCAGACCAAATCCTGGTCACATGGACAACGCGATTCCACTGCCGTGTTGTACCAAGAGGTGGTCAACACGCCGTCGAATCCCGGTCCGCTTCTTGGTGGCATCAACATCGACGTCGATGAAGTGCTCGCCCCCGACTTCGGCCAGTGGGATCTCGGCCGGTGATTTAGTCCGTGCTGGCGGCGGCTTCTACGAAATCCGCGGCGCTGGAAGCGCTTTCGTAGGGAGATATCATTTCTGCGGCAATCTTGCCAGCCCGATCGAGGTATTCCGGTGTGACAATCCACCTCAATCCGGCGGTCAGCGATTCTAGGTTGGCGTCCGAGAACCGTTGTCCCGTACCAATCTTCAGCTGCTCCACACCGGCCGCCCACACCGGCTGATCGAGCCAGAGCCACAAAATCAGTGACGGCACACCGGCGCGCATCACCGCTGCGGTGGTGCCCGCGCCGCCGTGGTGGACGGCCGCCCGGCAGCGAGGAAGGATCGCGGCGTGACCGACCGCGTCGACAAACTTGACGTGGTCGTAGTGATCGAATTCGGACAAGTCGTTGGGCCCGGTGCAGATCAGCAACCGCTGGTTCAGTTGCGCGCACGCCGCCACGATCCTCTCGACGATCTCGGCGGGAGGAGAAATCGGGGTGCTGCCCATGCCGAAATAAACGGGCGCAGTTCCCTCGCCAATCCACGACAACACCTCATCGTCGGCATCGGTGGGCGACTCGAGGGTGAGCGCGCCGACGAACGGCTTGCCCGGTTCGGCCCATTCGTCAGGCTGGCCGGGCAAGCACCGTTCGTCGTAGGCCTGGATCTCCATCAACGCCGGCGGGGGCTCGGATGCCTCCGGCAGGCCCAGCGCCCGACGCAGAGGTTCCTCGGATGCCTTGACCAGCCAGGAGTTGAGCTGCCCGGACGGCTGAAACCGCGACGGAAACGAGTGCAGCGCAACCAACGGAATACCTTCGTGTTCAGCGATGTTGGCGGCCAGCCGCTGCTCGTTCATGCCCGTTACAAGCAGGTCGGCGCCTTCAGCGAGCGATGCGAGCGCCGTGCCCTTGTCCACCCAGACCTTGGTGACATGTTCCACGACCTCGGGCAGCGCGGCGTAGGGGTTTTTCATGTTGGCGACGAAAAAATCCGCCGCCGTGTTCAGCTGCGCCTCGGAGTCGGGCCCATAGGCCACCGCATCAAGACCGACCGACTCGACGAACGCGACCATGTTGGGCGGGACGGCGATACTCACCTCGTGCCCTCGCCGCAGCAGCTCGCGACCAACCACGGCGCACGGCTCGACATCGCCCCGACTCCCATAAGCGGCCAGCACAAATTTCATCGGCGAAACCTCACTCGGGGGACCTCGGTGGGCCTGGCCGTATCGTCGGAGGAACGCCCAGCGCCAACACGGCAACATCATCTTCCACACCAGAGCCGAAGCTGTCCAGTAGTGACTGGATCGCTCCAACAATCGCGGACGCGGTAGTCGGCGCTTGTGCAGCAGCGAATTCCAGCAATGCTCCGTAGAAGTCGTAGCGCTCGGCGCCGTCGCCTATTCGCGCCTCGGTCAACCCATCCGTGTAGAAAACCAGCGTGTCGCCGGGTTTAAGCCGGATTCGGGCCGCAGTGAACTTCGGCTCCACGGGGATGCCCACGGGTTGGCCACCGATTGTGTCCACGTAACGTGCGCCGCCGTCGGCGCCGAGCACTAGTGGGGGGAGATGCCCCGCGCTGGCGAGCTCGATGTCGAACTCGCCGTCGTGTGGAGTGAGAATTCCGAAAATGACTGTGGCAAATTGGTTTACGGTATCGCGAAACTCCTGGCTCAGCACAGTGTGTAGGTTCGTCAACACCGCCACAGGGTTAGCGTCGAAGACCGCCGCTGCCCTCAAGGTGTAGCGGGTTAATGAGGTCACCGCGGCGGCGCCGGCGCCTTTGCCACTCACATCACCGATGAAGAATGCCCACTTGTCATGCGTGAGCGGGAACAAGTCGTAGAAATCTCCACCGACATCGTCCGCGGAGGCGGGGTGGTAGTGCGCAGATGCATCCAAGCCTTCGGGGGGTGAAAGCAAGGGCGGCAACAACGACCGTTGCAGAGTCCGCGCGAACACCTGGACCCGCGCGCGTTCCCGTTCTACCCGCTGTCGCTCGTCGAGGAGTTCTCGCTCGTAGGAACGCCGATCGCCTGCGTCGTGAATCGCGATACGCAGCAGAAGTGGTCGGCCGTTGACATCAGATTTGATGTTGGCAGTGAGGAACGCGGGAAGTCGTGCGCCCGCTGCGGTCACCAGATCGACGGTAATGCCCGTCAGCTCACCGTGTAATTGCAACAGGGGCGCAAAATGAGTTTCGTAGTGTATTCGGCTACCTACGGCCAACAAGTCAGTGAAAGGCTTGTCGATCAACGTGTTTCGCTCGTGGCCGAGCCACGCCAAAAGCGTGGCGTTCACGCTGATGATGCTCCGATCAGGCCTAGCGACGACGTAGCCGCAAGGCGCGTTCTCGTACAGGTCCTCGGTATTGAGAGTCTCGGCAGGCGACGGGCACTCCGGCTCCGGTGTCACGTCGCCCCGGCGAACGCAGCGATAGCATGGGCGGTGATGTCCGGAGCGCTGAGCTGGGGGCAATGGCCAATGGCGTCGAGCGTGACCAGCTCACTGCCGTCGATTCGTTGCTGGACGTAAGCACCAACCTCGCGCGGCGCCAAAGTATCGTGTGCGCATTCAATCACCAGAGTGGGAATCGACACGCGTGCAAGATCATCGCGATTGTCGGACAGGAAAGTGGTGCGTGCGAACACCCGCGCGCATGCCGGATCGGTGCGACAGAAGCTATCGGTGAGCTCGTCGGAAAGTTCAGGTTGATCCGGCGCTCCCATAATCACCGGCGCCATCGCTCGCGACCACCCAAGGTAGTTGCTCTCGAGTGAGTCCAACAATTCATCGATGTCGGCGCGAGTGAAGCCACCGCGATAGTCACCTTTGTCGATGTAGCACGGTGAGGGAGTAAGCAGGACCAACCTGGCGAAGGGGCTCGGGTCGGTCGCGACTGCAAGCACTCCCATCATGGCAGCCACCGAGTGGCCCACATATGTCACGTCGCGCAGATCCAACTCACGAACGATGCCGAGGATATCGTCGGCATATCCCTGCAGCGTCTCGTACCGCTTGGGGTCCCATGCCGCGGGGTCCGATGCACCGCAGCCGACGTGATCGAACAGGACCAACCGGAAGCTCTTTGCAAGTCGGGCTTCAACCAGTCGCCACAGATTCTGATCACACCCGAAGCCATGAGCGAGCATGATCGTCGGACCATCTTCGGCTCCGGCAATCCTCACGTTGTTCCGCGCCTGCAAGTCCACGCATTCATACTGCCACCGCACCACATGAGTACCGTCGGCTGTGTGCGGTGGATCGTCGACGCGATGAACGTCATTGGAACACGACCGGATGGCTGGTGGAAAGACCGTCAGCGAGCACGAGTTCGGCTTGTCGAACACCTTGAGCGCTGGGCCGCGCCGGAAAGCCGTCAGGTCGTCGTGGTTTTCGAAGGTCCGACGTCGTCGCCGATTCACTCCTCCGTTATCCGGATACACCACGCGCCCAGAGCGACTGCGAATTCGGCGGATGACGAGATCATCCGGATCGTTTGCGCCGACGATAACCCTGAGCAGATCAACGTCGTGACGTCGGACGCCACGCTGGCCGACCGGGTCCGAACCGCCGGCGCGGGCGTCTGTCCTGCGGCACGGTTCCGCGACCTGATCGACCCGCTTACCTAGTCGGGTCAGCCGGGATCAACGCCACTTGATGCCGCAGCCGATCGAGGGTCGTTGGTCGGCGTCGACCGGTCGCCCGGCGAGCACAGCGTCGACTGCCGCGCGGACGTCTGCAGCCGTGACCGGCAGATCGTTGCCCGGGCGGGAGTTGTCGAGTTGACCGCGATAGACGAGTCGACGCTCGCCGTCGAAGACGAAGGTGTCGGGCGTGCAGGCCGCGGAGAAGGCGCGAGCGATGTCCTGGGTCTCGTCATAGAGGTACGGAAACGTCCAGCCATAGTCGCGGGCTGCGACGGCCATCTGGTCGGGTCCGTCCTGCGGGTAGGTGACCACGTCATTGCTGGAGATGGCGACCATCGCGACGCCTTGGTCGGCGAGGTCACGGCCGAGCGCGGCCAGCCCGGCGGCGACGTGTTTGACGTACGGGCAGTGATTGCAAATGAAGGTGACGACGATTGCGGGACCCGCAAGATCGTCGAGACTGACTGTTCTGCCGGTCGCCGGCTCGGGCAGCGAAAAGCGCGGTGCGGGAGTGCCGAGCACGATCATGGTGGACTCGATAGCCATATCCGCCAGAATAGCTTTGGGTGTGCCGATCCGTATTGACGAGGAGACTGCCTCATGATCAGCGAGCGACGGTCTGACGAAGCGGCTATCCGCGAACTGCTCGAACGTCAGGTCGCGGGCTGGGGTGGTTACTTGCGGCCTCGCAGAACACCACGCATCGCCGGCTCGCCGAAAAGCTGTTCGGCAAGCTCGCTTCGCGACAAATGCGCCGCGATGCGAGTTGACGCACTGCGCCCCGCGAGCGGGTGTTCGCGGGGCGCAGTCTCTGTCAACGCTCAGCCGTTACTTGAGGTCGAACCGGTCGCTGTTCATCACCTTGACCCACGCGGCGACGAAGTCCTGCACAAACTTCCCCTTCGCGTCGTCCTGCGCGTACACCTCGGCCAAGGCACGCAGCACCGAGTTCGACCCGAACACAAGGTCGTTCGCGGTCGCGGTCCACTTCAGCGCACCCGAGGCCCGGTCGTGGCCCTCGTAGACGTTCTCCGCGGTCTCCGATGCCTTCCACTCGGTGTTCATGTCGAGCAGGTTGACGAAGAAGTCGTTGGTCAACACGCCCGTCCTGTCGGTGAACACGCCGTGCTTGCTGCCGCCGTGGTTGGCGCCCAGAGCACGGAGGCCGCCGACGAGCACGGTCAGCTCCGGAGCCGTCACACCGAGTAGGTAGGCCCGCTCGACAAGCAGTTGCTCTAACGGCGCCTTCTCACCCGCCCGCGCGTAGTTGCGGAAGCCGTCGGCCCGCGGTTCGAGAACCGCGAACGACTCCACATCGGTGTTCTCCTGCGAGGCGTCGGTACGACCGGGCGCGAAATGCACCTCGATCTCATACCCGGCGTCCTTGGCCGCCTTCTCGACTGCCGCCGAGCCGGCCAACACGATCAGGTCGGCCAACGAGATCTTCCTGCCGCCGGAGGCAGATTCGTTGAAGTCGTGCTGGATCTTCTCCAACGCCGCCAACGCCTTTTCCAACTCCGAAGGCTCGTTGACCTCCCAATGCTTTTGCGGCTCAAGGCGAAGCCGCCCACCGTTGGCGCCGCCGCGCTTGTCGGTGTTGCGGTAGCTGCCTGCCGCGGACCAGGCGGTCTTGACCAACTGCGGAACGGACAGGCCGGACTCGAGCACCTTCTTCTTCAGGGCAGCGACGTCCTTGTCGTCGACCAGCTCATGGTCGACCTCCGGTACCGGGTCCTGCCAGAGCTGCGGCTCGGCAATCCACGGTCCGAGGTAACGGGACAGCGGTCCCATGTCGCGGTGCAGCAGCTTGTACCACGCTTTGGCGAAGGCCTCGGACAGCTCCTCAGGGTGATCCAGCCAGCGCTTGGTGATCTCGCGGTAGATCGGGTCCTCCCGCAGCGAGATGTCGGTGACCAGCATCGTCGGGGCGCGGCCCGGCCCGCCGAACGGATCGGGGATCGTGCCCGCACCCGCGCCGTCCTTGGCGGTGAACTGCCATGCTCCGGCCGGGCTTTTGGTCAGCTCCCACTCGTAGCCGTACAGGTTCTCCAGATAGCCGTTGCCCCACTTGGTCGGTGTCGTGGTCCAGACCACCTCCAGTCCGCTGGTGATGGTGTCCTCGCCCTTCCCACTGCCGTAAGCGCTCTTCCAGCCCAACCCCTGCTGTTCGATCGGGGCGCCTTCGGGCTCGGGGCCGACCAGATCAGCGTCGCCCGCGCCGTGCGTCTTGCCAAAGCTGTGCCCACCGACGATCAGTGCGGCGGTCTCCTCGTCGTTCATCGCCATCCGGCCGAACGTCTCGCGGATATCCACCGCGGCTGCCACCGGGTCCGGTTTACCTTCGGGCCCTTCGGGATTGACGTAGATCAGACCCATCGTGGTCGCGCCGTACGGCTCAGCGAGGTCACGCTTACCGGAGTAGCGCTTGTCGGTGCCCAACCATTCGCCCTCCTCACCGAAGAGGATCTCCTCGGGCTCCCAGACGTCTTCGCGACCGAAGCCGAACCCAAAAGTCTTGAACCCCATCGATTCCAGGGCTACGTTGCCGGCGAGTACCAGCAGGTCTGCCCACGAAAGCTTGCTGCCGTACTTCTTCTTGACCGGCCACAGCAGCCGGCGCGCCTTGTCCAGGCTGGCGTTGTCCGGCCAGCTGTTCAGCGGGGCGAACCGCTGCATGCCCTGACCAGCGCCGCCGCGGCCGTCATAGATCCGGTACGTGCCTGCGGCGTGCCAACTCATCCGGATGAAAAATCCGCCGTAATGGCCGTAGTCGGCGGGCCACCAGTCCTGGGAGGTGGTCAACACCGATACCAGGTCTGCCTTGAGCGCGTCGACGTCGAGCTTGGCGAACTCTTCGGCGTAATCGAAGTCCTCACCGAGCGGATTGGCCTCTGCCACTTGAGGATGCAGCCTCGACACGTCGACCTGATTGGGCCACCAGTCCTGGTTTCTCAAGGGAGCGTCCGACTTCGGTTCGGGCGCGTCGATTACTGGGTTTTCGCTTTCGCTGCCCTTGTGGGCTGTATCGGATGACACTGCATTCCTTTCAGGGGTGGGTGAAACGGGCTGTGATCACGGTTGTGACCGAGACGTTGCGGTCGAACAGTTGGGGCACAGGCCCCAGTAGATGACTTCGGCCTCGTCGAGGACGAAGCCGTCCAGCACGTTGTCGTCATCGGACGGCGTCAGGCACGGCGCGTCACCGACAGCGCAATCGACGTCGGCGATGACGCCGCACGATCGACAAACGATGTGATGGTGGTTGTCGCCGACACGCGACTCATAGCGGGCAACCATCCCCAATGGCTGGATCCGACGAACGAGCCCGACAGCGGTCAGAGCGTTGAGAACGTCGTACACGGCCTGTCGGGAGACATCGGGAAGTCCGCTGCGGACCGCGGTCAGAATGGTCTCGGTGTCAGCGTGCGGATTGCCATGCACCGCTTCCAGCACGGCGACCCTGGGGCGGGTCACACGAAGATCGGCCATACGCAGCTGCGCCGAGTAATCCGTCGGCGTTGACGACACGACCCCAATATGCCGCTCTTATCTGGAGTCGGTCAAGACCTAATTTGGAATTGGTCAAGAATTAATCGAGCTGCTTACGGCCATGATTGCGGCGTTCGCGGCCTGGTTGGCCGCCAGGGTCGATCCTTTGGCGAGTCGGGCCAGACGGGGGAGCGCCTTGCGGTGCCTGAGCAGATAGCGCGCGACGGCTGCACGGTTCGCGGTGCCATCAGAGTGGGTGAGGCCGGCGACCTCGGCGTCGACGCTGCCGTCGCCGGCGCGGTCGCTGATGGCCCGAACCACCGACCAGGCGACACCGCGCTGGTCACACACCTTTGCGATCGCAGCCGTCTCCATGTCCAGCGACACCACGCCACGCGATTTCAGATCGGCATGCATCGCCCGATCCGTTAGCAACTCG
>NZ_DASXHW010000531.1:0-3435 GCF_036488105.1 Mycobacterium sp.
CAGTCGCACTCAGCCATTCGACAAACGATGCGGCCGCGGCGTTCATCGCAGTCGACGACGGACCCGACCAGGCTGGTGACAGCTCCGACACCACCGACTGGTAGCCGCTGGCCGCGGTGTACAGCTCGTCGGCCAGCGCTACCCAGGCCTGCGCAGCGGCCAGCAGCGGCCCCGATCCCGGACCGGAATACATCCGGCCGGAGTTTATCTCCGGCGGATAGAACCCGAAATCCATTGCTGCGCATTCCTTTTCCAGACGACCGATGTGTCCGCCAGTTGGCGGTGGGTGTCTCAGCGTCCAAGCAGACGGTTCTTCTGCTCGGTGTATTCCTGGTCGCTCAGAATTCCTTCGTCGCGAAGGTTGGCGAACTCGCGCAACTCGGCGGCGACTCCGGTGACGACGGTCCGGGGCTTGCTCTGCAGCGCATCGTCGGTATCACCTTGTGTCGCAGCCTCACTGGGGCGGGACGTTTCCTTGGTGCGGGCCGCCGAGGCCGCGCCTTTGGGGGACTTGCCACCGCGACCGGCGCCGGTGCCAACCGTCCCGGCCATCGCCCGGCCGGCCATCCCCGCCAGCGCCATCTCGCTCAACGTGCTGCCCGAAGCGCCCGACATCGATTCACCGGCGACTGCGTTGGCGGCGGAGTCCGGTAGCGCCGGCAATGTCACCGCGGTCGGGCGTACCGCAGGCGTGGAGATGGTCCAGGTCGGCGGCACCGACAATCCGCCCACGGAGTTCGCCTCGGCCAGGCCGGCGGCGACGCTGGGCTTGGGTATGTGTGTGGCGCCCGGCGGCAGGTTCAGCAGCGGCGCAGGGAACGGCTTGACGGGCGCGGGTCCGTCACCCGGCCAGGCCTGTTCTGCGTTCCAGCCACTGACGATCTTGTCGGTGTGGGTACCAGTCAACGCGCCGACCACGTCGAACGGGAGGGCGACCACCCCGATGCTGCCGAGCGGGATGTCGGCCGCGAACGTCGCCAAGCCCGCCGGCAGGTCGACGAAAACAGAGATCAGGTTGGCGAGCGTGCTCAAGGGATCGGTGGCGGCGGGCGCCGCCGCCGCCGAAGCGCCCTGCAGCGCGTTCGGCACCGCGGCGAAAGCTTGCTGGATCGTGCTCTGCGCGTTACCGGCCGCCGTGCCGGTTGCTTGCGTGACTGCGGCTGACTGTCCGGCAGTCCCGCCGGGATTAGTGGTCTGTTGGGGTGGGCTGAACGGTGACAGCTGTGTCGCCGACGACGACGAGGCCGCGTAGCCATACATGGCTGCCACGTCCTGGGCCCACATCTGGCCGTATTGCGCTTCGTTGGCCGCGATCGCCTGGGTGTTTCTGCCGAACACGTTGGTCGCGATCAGCGTCATCAACTGGCTGCGGTTGGCCGTGACCATCGCCGGCGGCACCGTCGACGTGAACGCCGTTTGGTAGGCGGCGGCCGCGACCTTCGCTTGCGCGGCCGTTTCCTCGGCCTGCGCGGCGGTGGCCTGCAGCCACGAGACGTAGGTCGCCGCGGCGGCAGCCATCGACGCTGATGCGGGCCCGGACCACGGTCCGGTGGTCAGGCTCGAAACCACCGACTGATAGGAGCCGGCCGCCGAATGCAGTTCGGCGGCCAGCCCTTGCCAAGCCTGTGCGGCGGTGAGCATCGGCGCCACCCCCGGCCCGGTATACACCCGGAGGGAGTTGATCTCCGGCGGATAGGTCCCGAAATCCATTGCTCAGTAACCCCCTTCAGTGCACCGCGGGCGAATTGGCCGGTACGGTGGAGCAGTACGCTTCGACGCGATCTGCTTCGGGGTGAATGGTGCTATACACCAAGACTTTTGGCGCTGTTCGTTCCGGAGTTCTGCGAGCGCCCGCCTCGATCGTCGTGGGCGAGCCGGCGGTGTCGGCAGCGGTCCAGCTACCCGGCCAAGTCATCGCGTACGACATGACGAGCGGCCGCCGGCGACATTCGGGTTCGACGGTCGTGGAAAGCATTACCCCCTCTTTCCAAAGACGGTTCGGCTCGACGCCAGTCGGACGGCGCCAGATTTGTCGGTCCAGGGATCCCGCCGGCCCTATGTCTTGACCGTCCGGGCATCCCATTATGTTTCTTAACGCATGGCAAACAAAATCATAACGCCATCTGGACGCCTGCTCGCGGCAGCAATCACGTGCAATTCTCAGGCCGGTCACTCACGTTTCTCAGGTTCAGCGAATTGAGCGCCGTCGCACAAAGTCCCAGCTTTGCGCAACAACTGCTTTCACCCCACGGATCGATGGCCCCGACAGTTCGACTATTCTACGCAGCGGTTCCTGTGACTTAGCTGTACTCAACTTGTCAGGATGCTGGTACCCAGCCGCGTCATCGTCATTGAAGCCATCGAGTGAACGCCGAAAACGGTTGTCGCGCAGACGTATCTGGGCGTCGAAGGAGCGTCTGGCGTTCGAGCAGCGAATCGTGTTGTGTGGTCGGTGTCTCAGGACTTAGTTGTCGCTGGCCACCAGGCGCCAGTGTGGAGCAGCATCGAGACCACCAGAGCCACCAGCACCGACATGACGATGGTGAGATCGATCCAGCTTCCGAAGGAGGGCGATCCCGAAAGCGCGTTTCTCAGCGGTAGCACCGCAAACAGCATGGCGGCGTACCAGGTTGTCATCGGCGACTGAAACCTCCGCGGGTCGCGAACGGTCTGGACTGCATGCGGGCGATGGCGTCCCATGATGGATTCTTAACGATGTGCGGTCAGAATCATGACGCTATATTGACGGCAGTTATGGTCGACGCCACAGCCGTTTAGAAACGGATCACCGTATTTCGCAAACCCCTGGGGAAAACAGTGGCGAGTTCCGGGTTTCTTTTCAGCCAGTTCTTGCTTGGCGGGTGACGTCGACGTCTTGCTGAGGTTGAGCTGGTTGGTCGACATCGCCGACCGGCTCCGGGCCCACGACGACGTGCTTGGGTGGCAATCCCTTGCGCAGGGTGGCCACCAGATCGCGGTAGGGCCCGACGAGGTAAACGGTGTCGCCGCCGCGAAGTCGCCCTTCGTGATGGGGGCGCAGATCGATCGGGGCGTCTTCCCGGCAGATCGCGATCACGCGTGTTCTGCTCGACAATTTCCCCATTTGCAGCCCGTCGAGTTCACTGCCCTCGGCCACCAGCATCGCACCGACCATGAACGAACTCTGGCCGATCGAGAAGGTGCCCAGCACCTCCACGCCCATCGCGGCGCCGATGAACCACGGTGCGGCCAGCGCGACAGAGGAGCGGACGTTCTCGAAGTGGAACCGTTGGGCGACCGCCAGGCCCAGCGCGCGGTCGTATACCCGGAGCACCACCGAGACGTCGGCGCGCCCGTTGGCCTTGGGCACCACGCGCGGTCCCAGCATCTCGGCCAGCACGATCCCGGTTTCGATGTTGATCATGTCGTCACGGGTCAGCACCGCCACCGCGCGGG
>NZ_DASXHW010000020.1:0-38049 GCF_036488105.1 Mycobacterium sp.
TGCGATCAGATCCTGGTCACCGGCCATAGCCTTGGTGCGGCACTGGCCGTTCTCGCGGCGCCTGACATCGCCCAGAACATGCCACCGAACACGATCGAGCCGCGGCTGATCACGTTCGCCGGGCCCCGGGTCGGAGTGAGCGACTTTGCCGAGAAGTTCAACGCTGCCATCGAAAGCTGTTACCGCGTAGTGAACTTTCTCGACATCGTTCCCTTGCTACCACCCGCGCCGTACGTCGACGTCGGTGCCCAAATCAGCGTCGACAGTGGCGGGCAGGTCCAGCTCGGCTGGCGGCATAGCCTTGCCGCCTATCAACAGGGACTGGCAGTTTTCATTACGGCTCAGCAGTGACGAAGCGCTCCCGGTACCGAAGCTTTACAGCGCTTCAGATACCGGGAGCATCACAACGTAGCCACCAAAGCGCCCCTCAGGCGCCAACTTCCAGAAGTCCCACGCGCCACAGCGCGGCGTAGAGCTGCCGCAGCGGAACACAGAGCAGCCGGGCAGCGCCCTCGACCAGCGGGTCGGCGCCGGTCAGCGGAAGGTCAGACCGCGTGGAGGTCTTCGGCGTCGGCGGTGTCGTCGGCGTCGGGTCAGGGACCACCCTGAGCCGGGGTGCGGACGTCGCCGCCACTACTTCGTCGTACAGAACAGCGGTCATGATCGCCTCCTACGCAGAAAGTCAAACGGGTACAACGGGTTTCGATGTCCGTCCGAAACGGCGTGGAGCAGATCCTTTACGGATCGCTCTTCCGATGAGGCAACGTGCTGACTGGCCGAGAAAGGCTCAGCTGAAAGCGGCGCGCCGCAGGCCGGTTCGGGACGAAACTGAGCCCGGATCTCGATCCGGACTATCACCAGAACTCATGCGTCCCTCACCTCCTCGCGGTCGCAGCACGTGCGGACTACCGCACAATCGGCACGCAAGCAGGAATACAGAGCCCGAGAATATCGGGAACCCGCACCCCACTCGTCAGAGTTTCGGCACTACACGGCGTATCCCAAAAACCCGGAAGCCACTTGGGCTCAACCCTTAACCCGGGAGGAGCTGTCCTGACCCTGGGCGTCTCTCGACGTTCGGGGTCAGTGGCCTATATCCGTGTAGACGCCTCACCTAACGAGGTGCTTACCCTGTCGATGATGCCCGAACATTCCGCCCGGGTCAATTCGCCACACCGATTACCCCTGACCAGCCGTTATGGTTCCGTAACCCGCCCCGGGGTCTAGTGGGGCATAGGCGTCGCGCAGCAACAGCTTGGCGGTCGCTTGTCTTTTTCGAAGAACTCGTCAAACAGATCGTCCTTCGAATCGAAGTACTGGTAGATCGAGCCGTACGCCAAATTCGCCTCCTTGGCGACGTCGGCGCTCGGCGATAGTCGTTGAGTGAAAACCGTTGCTCGCGAACACTTTTTTGGCCGCGGCCATGATCTCGTCACGCCGTCGCGTCTTGTCGCCGTCGCTGACCGCCGGCCGCCGACGCGTCCGGGTCTCGTCGCTCACCGGTCCACCAGCTCGTCGAGTCGCCCGACGGCGTCGATGAACTCCGACACCATGTCCAGCACCACCGACGCAGTCGGCTGCACTTTGTTCAGCGAGCCCACGACTTGACCGACGAAATAGGTGGCCAGCTCGCGTGCCTTGGCATCCGGCTGGGCGGCGGCCCGGTTGATGCGGACTTGGGGGTCGCCGATCAATGCGCTCTGCAGGGGCATGCCGAGCGGATCGGGGCTGTCGGCCCGCTCCCACTCGTCGGTCCACGCGGTGCGCAGCATGCGTGCGGGCTTGCCGGTCAACGACCGCGATCGCACGGTATCCGATGAACTGGCGGCCAGGAACTTGTCCTTGACGACGGGCAATGTTTCGGCTTCCTCGGTGGTCAGCCACACCGAACCGCACCACACGCCTTCGGCGCCCAGCGCCAGCGCCGCGGCGATCTGACGGCCGCGGGCGATGCCACCCGCGGCCAGCACCGGCACCGGGGCCACCGCGTCGACGACCTCGGGTACCAGCACCATCGTCGAAACTTGGCCGGTGTGCCCGCCGGCTTCGGTGCCCTGGGCGACGATCAGGTCGACGCCGGAAGCCGCGTGCCGCCGCGCATGCTCGGTCGTTCCGGCCAGCGAGGCGACCAACACGTCGCCGTCGTGAGCGCGGGTAACCAGGTCCGGCGGCACCGGCCCCAGCGCGCTGGCGATCAGCCGGATGCGGTGGGCGAAGGCGACATCGAGCAGTGGCTGGTAACCCATGGGCGAGATGTTCAAGTCACCGGGCGGCAGCCGCTCCACGTCGGTGGGCACCGAAATCCCGTAGCGGGCCAGCAAGTCGTCGACAAACGCGCGGTGCTGTTCGGGTAGCAGGTCGCGGGCTCGCGCGGCGTCAATCCCACCCTGCTCCGCACCGACATATTTGGGCGGCAGGAGCAGGTCGACGCCGTACGGCTTACCGCCGGTCTGCTCCTTGATCCAGGTGAGCTCGGTGTCCAGGCGCTCCGGGCTGTGCGCAACCGCTCCCAGGACACCGAATCCGCCGGCGTTGGACACCGCAGCCACCACGTCGCGGCAGTGGCTGAACGCGCAGATCGGGAACTCGACGCCGAGCATTTCGGCCACCCGTGTTCGCACTCTCGGAACCTATGAGTTAAAGATTGACGAGTCAATCGGATGCGGCCGCCTGCAACGACCGCAACGACGGCAAGCCCGTCAGCTGTTGCCCGGTCACAACCTGTTGACGATCAATGAAACGACGAAATCTGCGACCTCGGCTGCGGTGACGCCGTCATCAGTGATCAGCCGCCGGTGCGCCAGCTGCCCGATCAACGCAACGATGCTGTACGCCACCATCCGAGGTGGAGCGCCGAGCACTTTGCCGCGCTGCTGGGCAACAGTCATTTGCTCCTCGATGTCGTCGATGAACCGCTCATAGATGCTATCGGGATGCGTCTCGAACGACCCGTCGAGCACGTAGGCGTCCCGAAGCAGCAGCTTCGTGGTGGCCTGGTCGCCCTCAAAGAACTCGAACGTTGCATGCACAGTTGTACGAAACGGGTCCCAGCTCTCGTCGGCCCGTTTGCGGGTTGCGTTGAGCGCCGTCGCGACGTGTGTCCGCAGCGCATCCCCTTCGACGGTCATCAATGCGCGGAACAAGTCCTCTTTTGAGTTGAAATACTGGTACACCGACCCGTAGGCCAACCCGGCTTCTCTGGCGATGTCGCCGATCGTAGTGGTGTGAAAACCATTGCGGGCAAACACTTTCTTGGCCGCGGTGAGGATTTCGTAACGCCGCGCCGATTTGTCCTCTTTGCTGATGGCCGGGCGCCTGCGCGTCCGAATGTCGTCGTTCACCGACCGACCACTTCGTCGAAAAGCTCGACGGCGCCGATGAACTCGGAGACCCTCTCGGGCACCACCGAGGCCTCGGGTTGCGTCCGAGCTTCCCCGGTCGCCAGCCACTCTGAGCCGCACCACTTGCCTTCGACGCTCAGGGCGAGGGCCGAGTGCGCGACTTCACCGAGAATCCTGAGCCCGCCGGCGCCGGAGACAGCGACCACCAGGTCGCGACAGAA
This sequence comes from Mycobacterium sp., assembly GCF_036488105.1. Lineage (GTDB taxonomy): Bacteria > Actinomycetota > Actinomycetes > Mycobacteriales > Mycobacteriaceae > Mycobacterium. The sequence goes on from NZ_DASXHW010000020.1 coordinate 3,563, forward strand.
GCTGGGCGCACAGATCGGGAACGCCACGCCAGGTTTTTCGGCGACTGCTGTCCGCATTTCCGGAAGGGTACATTTCCCGTGTGTCCGGAGTGGCTGATTGACATGTCAATCGGAATTTCAGTGTGCGAAATCACGGTCAACCTGAGAATAAACTGAAGAATGCTTCCTTCCCGTACAACAGCCGGCAGTAAATAACAACTATAAGAATATGATAAAAAGCCAATAGGAAGCTGAGAGTTGTGCGCTTCGTTAACACCGTTTTACCTGTTTCGTTAACGCTGTTTTACGTAATAAATCTCGAGTTGACAGAACCCTTGAATAACATCAGGATCTTGCTTACCGTCCTTGGTGCTGCGCACGTGCCCGATACCCCACCGCCGTATTAACCGCCCTGAACTGTATGAATGCCACACGCACAGCACCAAGGAAGCACTGGCGCCACCGTTGACCCCATCGATCATCTTCATGTTCTACGGCTTTTGAACCGGGCAAGAACGGCCCCTTTTAAAAGCCTGTGTGTTTGCTGCGAAGAAAGGACGGAAATTGCGCACTCTTGGGACGAACCACGCATCCCCGAGCTTGGATTCTGGTCATTTTTCGCTACGCCACGGCCGAACCCCTACAACCCCGATTGCCATCATCGGGATAGGGTGCCGGCTGCCCGGTGGTATAGATTCCCCCGAAATGTTGTGGGATGCATTACTGCGCGGCGACGACCTGGTCATTGAGATTCCTCCGGATCGGTGGGACGCCGACGAGTACTACGACCCCGAGCCGGGGGTGCCGGGCCGGTCGGTGTCGCGGTGGGGTGGATTCATGGACGACGTCGGCGGCTTCGACGCGGAGTTCTTCGGGATCAACGAGCGTGAGGCGACGGCAATCGACCCCCAGCACCGCTTGCTGCTAGAAACCTCGTGGGAAGCCGTAGAGCACGCCGGTCTGACTCCTGCGGCGATCGCCGACTCGTTGACCGGTGTCTTCGTAGGGTTGACGCACGGCGACTACCAGTTGCTGGCCGCCGATGCGCACTCGGTGGAGGGGCCCTATGGCTTCCTCGGTACCAACTTCAGCCTCGCTTCCGGGCGCATCGCCTACGCCCTGGGGGTCCACGGTCCCGCATTCACGGTCGACTCAGCATGCTCGTCTGGTCTGCTGGCCGTGCACATGGCGTGCCGCAGCCTACACAGCGGCGAAAGCGACCTCGTCCTGGCCGGCGGCGCCACCGTGATGTTGGACCCGCGGAAATTCTCCTCCGGATCGGCCCAAGGCATGCTCTCGCCGACCGGAAGCTGCCACGCATTCGACGCCGCCGCCGACGGGTTCGTGCCCGGCGAGGGCGCGGTCGTGCTGTTACTCAAGCGACTCTCCGACGCGTTGCACGATGGCGACCGGATCCTGGCGGTACTGCGTGGCACCGCCGCCAATCAGGATGGTCGGACCGTCAACATCGCGACCCCGTCTGCGGATGCCCAAACCGCGGTGTATCAGGCGGCGTTGGCCGCCGCAGGTGTGGACGCCCGCACCGTCGGCATGGTCGAGGCCCACGGACCCGGCACCCCGGTGGGTGATCCCATCGAATACGCCAGCCTGGCCAATGTCTACGGCGTCGACGGTCCCTGCGCACTGGCATCAGTGAAAACCAACTTCGGCCACACCCAGGGGGCCTCAGGAGCCTTGGGGCTGGTCAAAACGGTTCTGGCGCTACAGCACGGTGTGGTCCCGCAGAATCTGCACTTCACCCGGCTGCCCGATGATTTGGCCCAGATCGACACGAAACTGTTTGTGCCGCAGGCGACCACGCCATGGCCGACCAACGGCGGCCACGCGAGGCGCGCCGCGGTGTCGTCGTATGGGCTGTCTGGAACCAACGTGCACGCCATCCTCGAACAGGCGCCAGAACCCGCGGCGGCGCATGACGAGGCGACCGGGTCCCCGACCCCGGCACCGTTGGTGTTCGCGTTGTCTTCGAGCTCGGCTGAAGAACTGCGCCGGACCGCCGCGCGGCTGGCCGACTGGGTCGAGGCACACGCCAGTGATGTCGCCCTACAGGACCTGGCCTATACCCTGGCCCGGCGGCGTGGGCATCGAGCGGTGCGGGCCGCCGTGACGGCTACCGCCGCCGAGGAGTTGGTCCAGGCGTTGCGGGAGGTCACCGACAGCGACACCCCGTATCCGCCGGCGGTCGGCCAGGACGACCGGGGGCCAGTATGGGTGTTCTCCGGGCAAGGCTCGCAGTGGGCAGCGATGGGCGCCGCGCTGCTGGCCAACGAACCCATGTTCGCCGCTGCCGTTGCCGAGGCCGAACCACTGATCGCCCGCGAGTCCGGATTCTCGGTGACCGAAGCGATGTCGGCCCCGCAGACCGTCACCGGCATCGAGCGGGTTCAGCCGACCCTGTTCACCATGCAGGTCGCGCTCGCCGCCACAATGAAGTCCTACGGCGTGCGCCCGGGAGCAGTCATCGGGCATTCGCTAGGCGAGACCGCAGCCGCTGTCGTCGCGGGAGCGCTGACTCTGGAAGACGGAGTCCGCGTCATCTGCCGCCGTTCCCGGCTGATGTCAACGATCGCCGGCGCCGGCGCGATGGCATCGGTGGAATTGCCGGCCCACGACGTCTTACGAGAACTGATGGCTCGTGGCGTCGACGACGTGGTGGTCGCGGTGGTGGCCTCTCCGAAGTCCACGGTGATCGGCGGCGCCACCGACTCAGTCCGCGAGCTCGTCGCGGCGTGGGAGCAACGCGACGTGATGGCCCGCGAGGTGGCCGTCGACGTGGCCTCACACTCCCCTCAAGTCGATACGATCCTCGACGATCTGACCGACGTCCTCGCCGACCTCAAACCCACGAGCCCGGAAGTTCCGTACTATTCCGCGACCCTGTTCGACCCCCGCGATCAGGTCCTATGCGATGCCGGTTACTGGACGGACAATTTGCGGCACACGGTGCGGATCGCCGCGGCGGTTCAGGCGGCGCTGGAAGACGGTTACCGGGTCTTCGCAGAGCTGGCGCCACACCCACTGCTCACCCATGCCGTCGAGCAAACTGCCGACAGCCTCGACATGACGGTGGCCGCACTGGCCGGCATGCGCCGCGAGCAAGCGCTGCCGAACGGATTGCGCGACCTGCTGGCGGATCTGCACTGCGCGGGTGCTGCGGTGGACTTCTCAGTCCTCTACCCACATGGGCAGCTGGTCGACGCGCCATTGCCGAGCTGGACGCATCGTCCGCTGCTGTTGAGCCGCGATGGTCAGAGCGCTCCGACACACGGCGGACGCAGCCTTTCGGTGCATCCGCTACTCGGCGCGCATGTCCGCTTGCACGAAGAGCCCCAGCGTCATGCTTGGGAGGCCGAGATCGGCACCGAGGCACTTCCCTGGCTCGGTGACCATCAGATCCACAATGTGGCCGCTCTACCGGGGGCGGCCTACTGCGAGATGGCACTGGCGGCGGCGCGCACCACTCTGGGCGAGGTATCCGGGGTCCGCGACGTCCGTTTCGAGCAGATGCTGCTGCTCGACGAGAAGACGTCCGTCGATGCCACCGCCTCGGTCGTGTCGCCGGGTGTCATCAACTTCGTGGTCAAGACCGACCGCGACGGCGAACACGTGCGACGGACCACTGCGGTCTTGCATGCCGCAGATGTCGAGGAGCAGCCAGCCGCACACGACTTGGCCGCGCTGCTGGATGCACATCCGCGCCGCATCGATGGTGACGAGATGCGAAAGTGGTTCGACGAGCGCGGGATTCAGTACGGTCCGGCGTTCGCGGGCCTCGCCGCCGCGTGGACAGGCGAGGAAACCGTCGACACCGTGCTGGCCGAGGTGGCTCTACCTCGTTCGATCCGCTCACAGCAGGACGCCTACGGCGTGCACCCCGCTTTGCTGGACGCCTGCTTCCAGTCCATCGCGGTCCATCCCGACGTCCAGAGCGCGGCCAGCGGTTGCCTGCTGTTGCCGCTGGGTGTGCGTCGCCTGCGAACCTACGGCGGCAGCCGCAACGCCCGCTACTGCTACACCCGGGTGACCAGTGCCGGCATCGGCGGGGTCGAGGCTGACCTCGACGTCTTGGACGAACACGGTACGGTGTCGCTGGCCATTCGTGGGTTGCAACTGGGCACCGGCACATCGGAGGCCAGCGATCGCGAGCGCGTGCTGGGCGAGCGGTTGCTGACCATCGAATGGCAGCAGCGAACGTTGCCAGAGGCCACCGCCACCGAACCTGGGGCGTGGCTTTTGTTGCGCACCTCTGCGGCTGACGACGCGGTGGCAACCGAGCTGACGAATTCCTTGAAAGTTCTTGGCGCAGAATCCACGACGCTGGTGTGGCCACCAGAAGCGGACCACCCGGCCACCGCGGAATTGCTTCGTTCGAACCTCGCCGCGCGCGGCTTCACCGGCGTGGTGGTCTTGACCGGACGGCCGGACCAGAGCGCCGCAAACCTGTCTGCGTTCCGCGGCGAAGAGCATGTGGCGCATCTGGTGCGAATTGCCCGCGAGTTGCCCGATATCCCAGGTGAGCCGCCTCGGTTGTATGTCGTGACCCGGAAGGCACAGACGGTGGCGGCCGGCGATCGGCCCAACTTGGAGCAGGCCGGACTGCGTGGTCTGATCCGGGTTATCGGCTCCGAGCATCCGCATCTGCGCGCGACCCACATCGATTTCGATGAGACCAGCGACGCCGAACAGTTGGCCCGTCAGCTGACGAGTGGCTCGGAGGAGGACGAGACCGCCTGGCGCAACGGCCAGTGGTACACCGCACGGTTGAGTCAGACCCCGCTTCGCCCCGAGGAGCGGCACAGCAGGCTCGTGCGACCCGAGCACGACGGGCTGCGACTGCAAATCCGCACTCCTGGCGATCTGGAATCGGTGGAACTGGCCGCTTTTGACCGTATTGCACCAGGGCCCGGTGAGATCGAGGTCGCTGTCAGGGCCTCCAGCATCAATTTCGCCGACGTGCTGGTTGCCTTCGGCCGATACCCGAGCTTCGAGGGACACCTGCCTCAGACCGGCACCGACTTCGCCGGCGTGGTAAGTGCGGTTGGGCCAGGTGTCACCGCGCACCGGGTCGGGGATCATGTCGGCGGGATTTCGGCCAACGGTTGCTGGGGCACATTCGTCACCGGTGACGCGCGCCTGGCCGTCACCCTTCCCCCGCGACTGACCCACGGGCAGGCCGCAGCGATCACCACCGCACACGCCACGGCCTGGTACGGCCTGCATGATCTGGCTCGAATCGACCGGGGTGATCGGGTGCTCATCCACTCGGCTACCGGCGGAGTGGGCCAGGCGGCAATCGCCATCGCCCGCAACGCCGGAGCTGAGATCTTCGCCACCGCTGGCAGCGATGATCGCCGAAATCTGTTGCGCAACTGGGGTATCGATCATATCTACGATTCGCGCAGCATCGAGTTCGCCGGACAGATCCGACGCGATACCCACGGCTACGGCGTAGACATCGTGCTCAACTCGGTCACCGGCGCGGCCCAGCGCGCGGGCATCGAATTGCTGGCGCTCGGCGGCCGATTCGTCGAGATCGGCAAACGCGACATCTACGGCGACACCCGACTGGGACTCTTCCCATTCCGACGCAACCTGACGTTCTACGCGGTAGACCTCGGTTTGATGTCGGTCAGCCACCCCGAAAAGGTGCGGAACTTGCTGGACGCTGTCTACCGGCTGACCGCCGATGGTGTGCTGCCACTGCCGGAAAGCACGCATTACCCGCTGGCAGATGCGGCTAGAGCTATCCGGACTATGGGCGGTGCCCAACACACCGGCAAGCTGGTGCTCGACATACCCCGCACCGGCAGCACCAGCGTTGTGGTGCCCCCACAGCAGGCTCGTGTGTTCCGGGACGACGGCGCCTACATCATCACCGGCGGCCTTGGTGGCCTTGGATTGTTCCTCGCCGAGAAGATTGCAGCGGCCGGTGGCGGGCGCATCGTGTTGTCGTCGCGGTCGCAGCCAACGCTCAAAGCCCTGCAGACCATCGAGCTCATCCGCGCTATCGGCGCCGAGGTCGTGGTGCACTGCGGGGATATCGCCGATCCAGACACCGCGCAACGCTTGGTGGCGGTAGCGACCACGACCGGACTTCCGCTGCGCGGGGTGCTGCACGCCGCGGCTGTGGTCGAAGACGCCACGTTGACCAACATCACCAATGAGCTTCTTGAGCGTGACTGGGCGCCCAAGGTCTACGGCGCGTGGAACCTGCACCAAGCCACGGGCAATCAGCCGCTGGACTGGTTCTGCTCGTTCTCTTCGGCGGCTGCGCTGGTCGGCTCGCCCGGCCAAGGCGCGTATGCCGCGGCCAACAGCTGGCTGGATGCCTTCAGTCACTGGCGCCGCGCTCAGGGCTTGCCAGCCAATGCGATCGCCTGGGGCGCGTGGGCAGAAATCGGCCGGGCCACGGCACTGGCCGAAAGTGCCGGGGCTGCAATCACGCCCGACGAAGGTGCATACGCGTTCGAGGCCCTGCTGCGTCACGACCGCACCTATACCGGATATGCCCCGGCGATCGGGACACCATGGCTGACCGCCTTCGCCCAGCGCAGCTCATTCGCCGAAGCGTTCAAATCCGCGGGGCAAAGCCGAAGGGGCTCCAGCGAATTCCTTGCCGAGCTGAAGTCGTTGCCTACTGACGAGTGGCCTGCCCGCTTGCGCCGCATGATCTCCGACCAGATCAGTCGGATCCTGCGCCGTAGCGTCGACCCGGACCGGCCGCTGTCCGAGTACGGGGTTGACTCGCTGGGCAACCTCGAATTGCGGACCCGCCTCGAAACCGAAACGGGGATCCGGACAACGTCCTCCGACATCACCACTGTGCGTGGCTTGGCGGACCTGCTGTGCGAAAAGCTTGCGCCCGCAGAGGAGGTCGCGGTGGCGTCGTGATGGGAGGTCCGGGTTGAGGCTCCGCTGAACCAGCGGTCTGAGCTAGAGGAGTTGCAGTGTTCGTAGGCGCAGGGTCGGTGAGAGTGGGAACAATCGATGACTGGGTGCCCGGATCGGGATCGGTCGTGTCCTGGCATCCGACGCCCACCTCGCTCGAGAAGGCCCGACAAGCGCCGATAAGCACGGCTCCGGCCAGTTACATGCAGGCCCAGCATCTGCGCGGATTCTGCGAGTTCGCCGCTCGCGGGCTGGACTACTCGAGGTTGGTCATGGGCTCTTGGGACAGACCGGGCCGGTGCGATATTCGTGCTCTTACTTACGTCATCAATGCGCATCTTCGCCGACACGACACCTACCGCAGTTGGTTTGAATACCAGGGTATGGACCGCGTTGTTCGGCGCACCATCGTCGATCCGGCAGACATCGAGTTCGTCCCCACTAGGCATGGCGAGATGACGCCGAAAGAATGGCAGAACCACGTGTTGGACACACCCGGTCCGCTGGATTGGGATTGCTTCAGCTTCGGAGTTATCCAGCACGCCGACGACTTCACTTTCTATGCGATCGTCGACCATCTGCACTGTGATCCCACCCTGCTGGGGTTGCTGTACATGGAGGTTTACCTCATGTATGGGGCGGTGGTCGGGGGTGCCGCACCCATTGCACTGCCGCCGGTGGGTAGCTATGAGGATTACTGCGCGCGGCACCGGCAGTTCACTTCGGCACTGACCGCGGACTCCCCTGAAGTGCGGAAATGGATCGAGTTCGCCGAAAACAATGACGGGACCCTACCAAACTTCCCGCTGCCACTGGGCGATCCCTTGGGGTGGTCCGGCGGTGACGTGGTGGTCGAACGATTGATGGACACGCAGCAGACAGCGCGATTCGAATCCGCCTGCACAGCGGGGGGCGCCCGGTTCAGCGGTGGCCTGTTCGCCGCCACTGCCCTGACGCAATATGAATTAACCGGCGCGAGAACATACTACGGGTTAACTCCTACCGACAAGCGAAGAACCCCTGCCGAGTTCACGACGTCCGGTTGGTTCACCGGCGTGATCCCGTTCACCGTCTCAGTAGACCCGGGGTCATTTGCTAAGACTGCCCGTGCCGCGCAGGAATCGTTCGACTCGAATACAGATCTTGCGCATGTGCCGTTCGATCGGGTTCTAGAGCTGGCGCCATGGCTGCGACGACCCGGGCCGAACTTCACCATGTTGAACTACATGGACGGCGGCCTTCCCCCACTTTCGGCAGTCGTCACCTCCCAGTTGGATGGGGTGAACGCCGGTACCTACGGCGACGGCAGGACCCCGGCTCACCTATACATGTCGGTCGGTCGTCTGTTCGACGAGACCTCGATGGCCGTGTTCTTTCCGGATAACCCGATCGCCCGGGAATCGGTTATCCGTTACCTCGATGCGGTGAAATCCGTGTGTGTGCGCGTCGCCGAGGGCCTCGATTTCGCGACCCTGGTGCGCACCACCGGTGCGCAAGTCTGATCCCCGCGAAATGCACAAATGAAAGCTCGCTGTCGGGGAGGTTGATGAACGAGGCCGACGGAGCCACTGCCGGGCGGATATTCGAACGGTTAAGCAATGTCATCGTCCGATGGCCATTGCTGGTCATCGGTTTCTGGATCGCGCTCGCGGCAACCCTGCTTCTTACGCTACCGCCGCTGGCGGTGGTAGCGGCACGACATCAGGCCGAAGCCCTTCCGGCCGACGCCCCGGTGGTGGTCACCGGCAAACAAATGGCTGAGGCGTTTCACGAAACAGGTTCAGGCAGCACGTTGTTGGTGGTCCTGACCGACGAGAAGGGGTTGGGGCCCGGCGACGAAAAGACCTACAGCACGCTGGTCGACAGGCTGCGCCAAGACGCCAAGGATGTCCAGACGGTGCAGGACTTCCTTCGCGTACCGCAGTTGCGCGAGGTTCTGCAGAGCAAGGACAACAAGGTCTGGGCCCTCCCAGTCGTCCTCAACGGTGATGCAGGTACACCGCAGGCCGGGGTGTCCTATCAGCAAGCCAGCGAGATCGTCAGGACAACCGTCGCAAAGTCCACACTGACCGCAAACCTGACCGGGCCGGCGGCAACCACCGCGGACCTGATGGACATCAGTCAGAAGGACATGCACCTGATCGAGTACGGAACCACGATCATGGTGCTGCTCATACTGATAATCGTCTACCGAAACCCGGTCACGATGCTGATCCCGTTGATCACGATCGGCGTCTCCGTTGCCACCGCACAGGGGATTCTCGCCGGCTTGGGCGAACTCGGTCTGGGTATTACCGGCGAGACCATCGTGTTCATGACCGGCGTAATATTCGGCGCCGGAACAGATTACGGTGTCTTTCTGATCAGCCGCTATCACGACTATGTGAGACTTGGTGCGGATTCAGATTTAGCGGTGAAGAAAGCTTTGATGTCGGTCGGCAAAGTGATCGGCGCCTCCGCGGCCACCGTGGCCGTGACCTTCCTCGCGATGATCTTCGCCCAATTGCAAATATTCGCCACAGTAGGCCCGGCAATTTCGATTTGTGTCATTGTTGCGTTCCTCGCTGCGGTGAGCTTCCTTCCTGGTTTCCTCGTGCTGGCCGGACGACGCGGCTGGATCAAGCCACGAAGCGACCTCACCCACCGTTTCTGGCGGCGCTCTGGAATACGCATTGTGCGCCGGCCCAGAATCCATCTGGTTGCCAGCTTGATCGTGCTCGCCATCCTGGCCGGCTGTGCGAGCCTGGCCCGCTACAACTACGACGACCGCAAGACCCTGCCGGGTTCCGTCGAGAGCGCCAAGGGGTTTACCGCGTTAGATCGTCATCTGCCAGTCAATTCGATTCTTCCCCAATATCTCTTCATCCAGTCGTCACACGACTTGCGGACACCGGAAGCCCTTGCCGACCTGGAGCTGATGGCAGCGCGGGTAGCCCAAGTGCCCGATGTCGCGATGGTGCGAGGTATGACCCGGCCATTAGGGGACTCGCTTGAACAGACCAGGGCGACATGGCAGGCCGGCGTCGTCGGCGACAAACTCAACGACGCTTCCAACCAGATCGCCAGCCACGACGACGACCTCAACCGGCTGACCGGCGGCGCTGACCAGCTGGCCAAGGCGCTCGGCGACATACGCAACCAAGTCAGTCAATCCATGGGCAACATCCGCGCGCTGGTCAGCGCTTTGACCACCGTGCGAAACCAGTTCGGCGGAGGAAAGACGCTCCAAGACGTCGTTGACGCCGCCAAACTCATCGCGAGCATGCGTGCAGTCGGGGGGGACCTCACTGACATCATCGACTTCACCCGCGGGGCCGCCCCGTTAGTGAACGCCCTTAATGCCAGCCCAGCCTGCAGTGCGGACCCCGCTTGCATCAGGTCCCGCGACCAGTTGTCGCGCCTTGTCGCGGCAAGCGCTGACGGGTCGCTCGGCAAGGTGTCCGATCTGGCTCAACAGCTGAGGTCAGCCCAGGACACGCAAACACTGCAATCCACCGTCGACGGCCTGCGCCGCGCACTTGATACCGCCAACGCCGCCATGCGTTCGCTTTCCGCCGGTGATTCCGGCGGTGTGCCAGGACGTCTGGCAGCCCTGCAAGACGGCGCCGATAAGCTCGCCGACGGTAGCCGCCAATTGGCCGACGGCGTACGACTTCTGGTCGACCAGACCAAAGAGATCGGCTCCGGGCTCGGGGATGCCTCGGCATTCTTGCTGGGAATGCGCAATGGCGCGGCAAAAGCGTCGATGTCCGGCTTCTATATTCCGCCACAGGCGATGAAAGAACACGACTTCAAGACGGTCGCTGACATTTTTATGTCGCCCGATGGGCATGCGACACGTTTTCTGATACAAACCAAATTGAATCCGTTCAGCACCGCGGCAATGGACCAAATAAACGCCATCACCAATGCCGCGCAAAGTGCTCAGCCCAATACTGCGCTGGCGGACGCTAGGGTATCGATGACGGGGATGACCGTCGGACTCCGGGACACGCGCGACTACTACAATCAAGACACTGAATTTATCGTCGTCGCGACCATTGTCATCGTGCTGCTGATCTTGATTGGTCTGCTGCGAGCGATAGTTGCGCCACTATACCTGATCTTGTCGGTGCTGATTTCCTACGCTTCCGCGCTTGGCATCGGTGTCATCGCCTTCCAATTCATCCTCGGCCAGGATTTGCATTGGAGTGCTCCGGGCTTGACATTCATCCTGTTGGTCGCGGTGGGCGCCGACTATAACTTGCTGCTTATCTCCCGTATCCGTGACGAGTCGCCAAATGGCGTGCGCTCCGGTGTCATCCGCACGGTGGGCTCGACTGGGGCGGTAATCACCTCCGCGGGTTTGATATTTGCAGCTTCAATGTTCGGCCTTACGTTCGCCAGCATCACCACCATGGTCCAAATCGGTTTCATCATCGGGGTCGGGATCCTCCTGGATACGTTCCTGGTGCGCACCATCACAGTGCCGGCAGTGGCAGCACTGGTTGGCCAGGCAAACTGGTGGCCGTCACGACTCCGTCCGCAGGTGCACACACCGGTTCGGCGGGCAGAGCGGGCATCGACGTCCCGCCGCCCGAACAGCGGCGGCCACGGTCAGAAGACTCAAGTAGGCGTATCGCCGAGTACTGCCAATCGACGTCATCGCGCCCAGGAGATCCATGAAGACCTCGCACCCCACGCCTTGCCGCTGTTCGGTGCCGCTGCCGCGCTAGTGCGCGTCGCTGCGAACGCGCCAGAACCTGTGGTCGACAACCAGATAGCCACCCTTGGTGAGCGAGTGGCCCACACCAACGACCAGTCATCACTTGAGACCAGTAGCACGCAACCGGTTGAAAACAATGGCCAACACCCGCCCGGCACCAACGGCAACAAGCCCCTCTCGACGCCCCCAGTAGACGCGTCATCCGAAGACGAGCAAGTCAATGAGCTACCGAGCATAGGACGTTGGCCTACCAGCGAAGCGACTTTCCCAGTGGGAGCGGACAACGACGACCAACTCCCCACGACACCCCCGGCAGTGTCATCGATCGTTGCTAGTCGGCGACACGGAATTGAGTTGAGGTTCCGATGAAATTCGTCCTGGCGGCCCATGGGACTCGCGGCGATATCGAGCCGTGCGCCGCCGTCGGCCTCGAGTTGATGCGCCGCGGCCACGAAGTGCGCATGGCGGCTCCGCCCAACTTGCTTGGCTTCGTTGAGTCGGTCGGGCTCGCGCCGGTCGCCTACGGGCCGGATTCAGCAGAGCAGCTAGACGAAGACTTCTTCCGCAAGTTTTGGAAGATCCAGAATCCGATCAGCTTGATACGCGCAGGCCAGGAGTACATCACCCGGGGCTGGGCAGAGATGAGCAGTACGCTGACGGCGTTGGCAGACGGAGCAAACCTGGTATTGACGGGAATGATCTACCAGGAGCTGGCGGCCAATGTCGCGGAGTACCATCGCATTCCGCTCGCCTCGCTGCACTATTTTCCGATACGTCCTAACGGCCACCTCATTCCGGTTTTGCCTTCCCCGCTGATCCGCTCGGCGATCTCGACGATCTGGTGGCTGCAGTGGCGCATGACCAAGGCAGTGGAGGACGCACAACGCCGGGAACTACGTCTTCCCAGGGCAACAAGCCCTTCGCCGCGACGGTTCACCGAATGCGGAGCGCTGGAGATACAGGGGTACGAAGAGTTCTGCTTTCCCGGGCTGGCAGCCGAGTGGGGCAATCGACGACCCTTCGTCGGATCGCTGACGTTGGAGTTGTCGACGGATGCGGACGACGAGGTCGCGTCGTGGATCGCCGCTGGAACACCACCGATCTACTTCGGATTCGGCAGTATGCCCGTCGAATCTCCGCGCGAAAAGGTTGCCATGATCAACGCCGCCTGTGCCCAGTTAGGCGAGCGTGCCCTGATCTGCTGGGGCGCTCGCGATTTCATCCACATGCCGCAGACGGCGGACGTAAAGGTTGTCAGCACGGTGAGTCACGCGGCGATCTTTCCCGCCTGCCGTGCAGTCGTTCATCATGGCGGCGCGGGCACAACAGCAGCAGGGATGCGCGCAGGAGTCCCTACGCTGATCCTCTGGATCGGGGCCGAACAGCCGATCTGGGCAGCTGCGGTCAAACGGTTGAAAGTCGGCTCGGCGCACCGCTTCTCGAGCATGACCCAAAAATGGCTGGTCGCTGAGCTTCACCGCATTCTCAAGCCAGAATGCGTTACTCGAGCCCGCGAGATCGCCTCGCAGATGACCAGACCCGCCGACGGTGCTAACGCAGCGGCCAGCCTGCTGGAAGACGCGGCGCGCTTGGACGCCAAGGCTGATCGGATTCGATCAGCCCGTTAGCTATTGCGATCTAGCTGTTGCGATGTGTCGTGGAGCGCGAAATGCTTGCGGTACTTACGATCATGCGCCACACCCAACTGGCGCACACTTGTTACGGTTGCGCTCAATCCGTGCTTTCTGCGGAGGCCTAGAAGCATAGCGGCGTTCCCACCCCAGTCATAGCGCCAGCTGCCGAACTGTGCTTTGGCAGTTCTGCGCCCAAAATGGTTGATATACGCCATTTCGGTCGCGTACACGCCGTGTCCACCTCGGCGCGCACGCAACGCCAGATCGAGGTCAATCCCCCACCCGTAGCGCCCGAATGTTCGTTGGTCCATTCCGCCGACACTCTGCCAGCACGCGCGGGACAGCATGAGCGCCGTTCCTTCAACCGCAGGAATCGCTCGATAGAACGGACGAGGAACGTAGTTTGCGGCGTCTGGCCTCTGGTCACATTCTGCACATGGAAACCCTCGGTCGATCATCGGTCCGACGATCCCCGCGTCGGCGGGCAACCGCGGGTCGAGCAAGCCGGCCACAAATCCCTTTGAGATGCGGGTATCGTTGTTGAGTGTCATCGCGTGGGAGTAGCCCTCCGAGAATGCAATTCGGAATCCCAGATCGCTACCCCCGGCCCACCCCAGGTTTTCGCCGGGCGTCTCCACCCGCTCGTCACCGATCCTGGGATAGTCGCCCCGGTTATCGACTATGAGATACTCGGCAGCCTCGCGCTGCAAATCGCGCACGAGAGCATGGGTGTAGTCATGCTGGCCGAACACCGGCACCGTAATCAGCAGAGCCACAGACTCAACGTACCGCCATATCTGGGGCAAGGGCCACCCGGGAACCGGGACAGAGCCGATGATTTGCGTTGGCGACCGCCCGGGAGACTCCGACCTGATCAGCGCGACTGGAGATTGATTACTTGGGTTGCGGTGGTCGCGCGCTGCACATCAATTCGCCGATAGGACAGCACTATCCGCGCCGCCCGAGTAATGTCACCTTCATGTGGGGCACGGTTCTCGTGCTAGCTCTGATGGCGTCGACTGATCCGTTGCGCCTCGGGGTCGCCGTCGCCATGATTTCGCGACCGCGGCCAATGCTTAATCTGCTTGTGTTCTGGCTCGGTGGTATGACAACGGGCGTCTTGGCCGCTCTGGGTTTGCTGGTGTTGCTACGTGACTCTGGGCAGATGATTGCTCAAACGGTGTCGTCCGCCGCCGCGAGTCCTGCTGCGCGGCATATTCAGTTCGCCGTTGGTGTACTCGCGCTGATTATCGCTTTGGCGATGGCAACCGCTGTCGTAACGCGTCAGCGCGGGCGGGTACCGGTGCAGGTTAGCGAGCAGTCAGGCTGCCCGGTGCAGCAAGGCTTACCAACCGCGTTCTCGCTGCTGCCGGCTCGTGCCAAAGAAGCGTTGGAGCGCAGGTTTTTGTGGGTGGCATTTGTGGCCGGACTCGGCTCGGCGACGAACCCTGTGGAATTTCTCGTGGCGGTCGCCGTAATCCTGGCTTCAGGAGCCGCGATGAGCACACAGCTCGCCGCAGGCGTCGCGTTCACGCTCGTCGTACTTGCGGTAGTCGAGATCCCGCTCGTCGGCTACCTGGCGAGACCTGCGAAGACAGAAGCGTTCATGCTGCAATTGCACAACGCGGTGCGTAACCACCGGCTGCGGATTATGACCGGCATCATTGCCTTGTCCGGGACATTGATGGTCGCGGCAGCGGCCTAAGCGTCTAAGCGGGCGAACTGATCCTCCTGGTAGAGCTCGACACACGTCCGTCGTCTAACCTTGCCGCTTGTCGTGATGGGAATCGAACCCGGCGGTACCAGAACAAGATCCGCGACGCTGAGACCATGCGACTTTGAGATCGCCGAGGTCACTTCGCTCTTGACGCGCCCGAGCTGGTGAATCGCTTCCTCTTCGGAGGCGCCGCGCTTCTTGAGTTCGATGATGGCGACAAGCTTCTCGGTCCCGTCGTCTGGAACCGCTATGGCCGCGCACCGTCCCCGCGTGGTCTCTTGGATCGTCGCCTCGATGTCATCGGGAGAATGGTTGCGTCCATACACAATCAGCAGGTCTTTGATACGCCCGATGATGAACAGCTCGTCGTCGAAGAAGAAGCCTAAATCCCCGGTCCGCAGCCAAGGACCTTCGGGAGTGCAGGCCGAAGGAGCGACAAGCGTTCCACCGAATGTGCGCTCGGTCTCCTCGGGTTTGCCCCAATATCCGGTCGCGACATTGTCACCGTGCACCCAGATTTCGCCGACCTCACCTGGCGGGCACTCGACGCTGGTCTCGTGATCGACGATTCGCACGATCGGCGATTGCGGCACGCCGTAGCCGACGAGTGGCGTACCACTGTCGGCGGCAGACCGTGCCGCGTGGCCCTCGGCGAGTTTTTCGGATTCGAAGTGAACGGTCTCGAACAGTCGGCCCTGGCGTCGGCTCGCCACATACACCGTTGCTTCAGCCAGTCCGTACGCGGGACGTAATACCTTCTCGTGCAGGTTGAACGGGGCGAACCGGTCAGCGAAGCGCTTGAACGTCGCGGGTTGTACTCGTTCGCTGCCGTTGAGCATGGAGTGCACATTGCCCAGGTCGAGCCCGGCCATGTCATCGTCTGACGTTTTTCGCGCCGCCAGTTCGAAGGCGAAATTGGGCCCTGCGGTGAACGCCTGACTATTGCTGGCCAGCAATTGCATCCACCGAGGAGGTCGCTGCAGGAACGACACCGGGCTGGTGAACACCGTGCGGATTCCCGACAGGACCGGCACGCAGATTCCCAGTATCAGGCCCATGTCGTGATAGAAAGGCAGCCAGGATACGAAGGTGGTATCCGGAGTGGGCACGTTGCCTGACTCGGAAAACAAGGTGGCCATCATCTGCTCGAAGTTGGCGAGCAGGTTCCGGTAGGTCACCATTACCCCGGCCGGAGAACGAGTCGATCCGGACGTGTACTGCAAATACGTTGTGTCGGAGCCGGTATCGCCGCCGGCCCTGTACGTGGCTCGCACATCGAGGTCTAAGGAATCAACCTCGACGATCGCCGGACCAGGCCGGTCAGCCTGCAAATTGGCATACTCGGCGACATTGTCCGCCACAGCGGACGTCGTGAGAACAACCGACGGGGACGCGTCGCGCAACACCGAAATCACCCGTTCGTCGGTGGCGCCACCGAGTGGAACCGCAAGCGGGACTGGGATAAGTCCCGCTTGCAGAGCGCCAAGAAAAGCGTCGATGTAGTTAATTCCCTGCGGAGCTAAAATCACCGCGCGGTCCCCGGCCGACCCGCGAAGTGTGAGCTCTTGGGCAAGGTTCAGCGATCGCCGGTACAGCTGCGACCACGTCAGGCTTTCCGTAACGCCG
The DNA here is from genome assembly GCF_036488105.1 of Mycobacterium sp. Taxonomy (GTDB): domain Bacteria; phylum Actinomycetota; class Actinomycetes; order Mycobacteriales; family Mycobacteriaceae; genus Mycobacterium. Next base: position 20,133 of record NZ_DASXHW010000020.1, read on the forward strand.
TCCCAGTCCTGCTCGTAGTCGACGTACGTGAACGCTGTGCCATTGGGTTGCAGGCCGGCGTGCTCACGTAACACGCTGGGAATAGAGCGGTTGATCACAGACCCACCTTACCGTCGAAACACAGCGCAGCCTGCCGACGGAGAAGCCACCGTTGGCGCGCCATATCGCAGATGCTTGCTACTCTCGGCTGGTCAACGCAGAAGAGGCGTCAAAGCCACACCTGCCGGAGTAACCCAGGTCGCCGGCACATCGCCGAGGGAACCGACGCAGCGATCAGCGAGGCTCGTCCCGCAGGGCCGAGATGACGGGCCGACTAGACCCGACTAGCGTTCGCTTCCGGTCACCGGAAACGCGGTCCGCGCCACGTCGCGGCAGTGGCTGAACGCGCAGATCGGGATTGACGTGTCAGTCGCAGGCACGCGGAGACTAGGCGCTGCTCACGCCAGGCGGTTCGCCATCCGGCGGCCAGCTCTTAACACCGTCTTCCAGCGGCACCTGCAAGCTCTGCAGAATCGATGCGATCATGCGCCACCCGCTGATCGCGGCAACGAGTTCGATGAGCATCGCCTGGTCGGCACCCAACTCACGCTTGCATGCCGCCCAGCTCTGCTCGCTCACCGCGCCGTCGTGCACCACATCATCCGTTGCGCCGAGCACTGCCCGCTCCACCGCGCCAAATCCTCTGTGGGACTGCCAATTCCGCACCGCGAGCAGGTCATCGACGCTCACCCCGAGTCCCTGGGCGACCCGCCAGTGCTGTGTCCATTCGTAGTCGGAGGCGGTGAGCCAACCGATCCGCATGATCGCCAGCTCGCGTAGCCGCGAGTCGAGTTTTCCGTGCCACAGCATGAGCGCGAGCAGATCGTTCAGGCGACCGGCCAGCGCGGGGTGGTTCAACAGCACCTGAAAGATCGCGAGCTCGGCCATGTAGTCGGGCACACCGGCTTCGTCCGCGGCGGCTTTGGCCTCGTCCAGCGGGAGACGAGGAACGCGGGCTTCTCTACTGGGTTCGGTCAAGGTGTCAGCACTTCGTGGACTGGCCCGAGGAATCCGGCCACAAGTCGGTTGAACAAGGTCGCAAAGCAAAGATGTGATCAGCGTATCGGGCACCGGTACACCATCGAATCGCGGCCAGCTATTGGCATTCTGCCCGTCCGCCGCGCAGCCCTGGTTCGCGGTCCGCGGGGCAGAAACCCAAGGATCAGCCAGGCCATCACGGGCCGTATCGTTGGAATAGACGTCCGTCATCTGGATACGTGATCCAGAACTCGGTATCGAAGTCTGCGCGACCGTGGCGCTCCTGTATCTGGCACACGAGAGAGCCCGTAACTGGCCAGTCGAGCCAGAGCTGGGCCGCCTGCGTAGAGCGGCCAGTGGACCCTTGCGGGCGTGCTGCGGCCACGGTTATATCGCTGTTGCTCAATGTCTTTCGCGTAATCCCGCGAGCCTGCAGCTCCCAATGGCGCCAGTCCAGCCAGTCGACATCGCGCCGGACCTATAGCTCACCGTCACTCCTCGGCACAAATGACGCACGCAGAGCCAATCGGAAATCGGGCGCATAATTACGCCAGTCGTGACACCTAATAACGCCGCGAAGGAGAAACATAAAAGAAGGTTATAAAATGGTGAAATTGTGATTGCAACTGGGCTTATGATTGCGGCTGGACCGGGCAGGGCAATTTTCAGAGTTGCTATCAATAGCTAATGTTTACAATTGAAACCCGCTCATAAAATACCGTAATGAGGCAACAATCGTACTCGCATATCCTTCAATTATCTACACGTGTTTAATAATAGTGGAACAAGCATAAAAGTCCTCTGACGTGCACAAAAGCCTTGATTTCATACTTGTGAAACTTCCGTGTTGACAGTAATTAACTGCTGAGCTCGCCGGGGTTCTACATCTCGACGCACGCGCGAAGCACACCCGCTCTGCTGCCGCTTCCTGGGCGCGGTCTGTCATTTCGCCTCAAAGATGGCCATTTCTATCTCTCCGCACTCAGATTCGGCCTATTCTTTGCACCCTATGACCAGAACGCCCGCTACTCCGATTGCCGTCATCGGGATGGCTTGCCGACTTCCCGGAGGCATCGAATCGCCGGACCAGTTATGGCGCGCGTTGCTGCGCGGCGATGACCTGGTCACCGAGATTCCACCCGACCGATGGGACGCCGACGAGTACTACGACCCCGAGCCGGGCGTGCTCGGTCGGTCGGTGTGCAAGTGGGGCGCGTTTCTGGACAACGTCGCCGACTTCGATCCCGAGTTCTTCGGAATCAGCGAGAAAGAAGCGACTGCGATGGATCCGCAGCACCGCTTGCTGCTGGAAACTTCGTGGGAGGCCATGGAGCACGGCGGTTTCACCCGGGAGAAACTAGCCGACTTGCGAACCGGCGTCTTCGTGGGATTAATGCATGCCGACTACCAGTTCGTACATGCCGATGCCCAGGCCCTGGAGGGACCGTACGGATATCTGGGTAACAGCTTCGCCATGGGGTCGGGGCGGATCGCCTACGCCATGGGACTGCACGGTCCGGCGATGACGGTGGACACCGCATGCTCGTCTGGCCTCGCGGCTATCCACCTGGCCTGCCGCAGCCTGCACGACGGTGAAAGCGACATCGCGCTGGCGGGCGGCGCTTCGGTGATGCTTGAACCCCGCAAGGCCGCTTCTGGCTCGGCCATCGGCATGTTGTCTCCGACCGGACGCTGCCATGCGTTTGACGTGGCCGCCGACGGATTCGTGCCCGGCGAGGGTTGCGTCGTGATGCTGCTTAAACGGCTGCCCGACGCGCTCGCCGATGGCGACCGGATCCTCGCTGTAGTACGCGGCACGGCCGCCAACCAGAACGGCGACACAGTGAATATCGTGGCACCGTCGGGGCCTGCACAGGTCGCGGCCTACCGTGCGGCGTTGGCCGCGGCGGAGGTGGATCCCCGCAGCGTAGGCATGGTCGAGGCACACGGCGCCGGCACCCCGGCGGGTGACCCTATCGAATACGCGAGCCTTGCCAAGGTGTACGGCGTCGACGGCCCGTGCGCGCTCGCATCGGTGAAGACCAACTTCGGACACACCCAGTCGGCCGCCGGAGCGCTTGGGCTGATGAAGGCCGTCCTCGCCGTCCGGCATGGTGTCATTCCGCGCAATCTCCATTTCACCCGGATGCCGGATGAGTTCGCTCAGATCGAGACCAACCTCTTTGTCCCGCAAACGAATACGCCATGGCCAGCAGAGAACGGTCGCCAAGGGCCTCGAAGGGCGGCGGTGTCGTCTTACGGGTTCTCGGGAACCAACGTGCACGCCGTCCTGGAACAGGCCCCCGAAGCCACTGCGCCCGAGGATATCTCAGCCGAATCGCCGACAACGGCAGCACTGCTTTTCCCGCTATCGTCCACGTCGGCCCACGAACTGCGCCGCACTGCTGGCCGGCTGGCCGACTGGGTGGACGCACAGGGGGACGTCGCGTTGGCGGACCTCGGCTACACGCTGGCGCGGCGGCGCGCCCACCGACCGGTCCGAACCGCCGTTATCGCCAGCACCTTGCCCGAACTGACCGAGGCGTTGCGCGAGGTCGCCAATATTGACACGCCGCATCAGGTCACGGTCGGGCGCGATGATCGGGGTCCGGTGTGGGTGTTCTCCGGGCAGGGTTCGCAGTGGGCGGCGATGGGAGCTGACCCGCTCGCGAACGAGCCCGCGTTCGCCGCGACCGTCGCCGCGGCGGAGCCGCTCATCGCCCACGAATCCGGATTCTCGGTGACCGAGGCGATGTCGGCACCCCGGATCGTGACCGGTATTGACCGGATCCAGCCGACGCTGTTCACCATGCAGGTCGCCCTGGCCGCCACCATGAAGGCACACGGGGTACGCCCGGGCGCAGTTATTGGCCACTCCCTCGGGGAGGCTGCGGCAGCTGTCGTTGCCGGCGCCTTGTCGCTGGAAGACGGGGTGCGGGTGATCTGCCGCCGTTCGCGGCTGATGACCCACATCGCCGGCACCGGGGCCATGGCATCGGTGGAACTACCGGCCGATCAAGTGCTTTCGGAACTGGTGGCTCGCTGCGTTGACGACGTTGTGGTGGCAGTGGTGGCCTCGCCGCAGTCCACAGTGATCGGCGGCGCCACCGAGACGGTCCGCGATCTGGTAGCAGCGTGGGAGCGGCGTGATGTGATGGCCCGCGAGATCGCCGTCGACGTCGCATCGCACTCCCCTCAGGTAGAGCCGATTCTCGCCGAGCTGGCAGATGTCTTGGCAGGGCTGAACCCGATGACGCCAGACGTTCCCTATTACTCCGCGACGCAGTTCGACCCGCGAGAATCGCCGGTGTGCGATGGCGTCTACTGGGCCGACAATCTGCGCCACACAGTGCGGTTCGCAGCGGCTGTGCAGGCCGCATTGGAAGACGGGCATCGAGTTTTCGCAGAACTGGCACCACACCCCCTGCTTACCCACGCTCTCCAGCAGACCGCCCGCAGCCTGGATATGCCACTGGCCGCACTGGCCGGCATGCGCCGCAACCAAGCGCTATCGCACGGGCTGCGCGACTTTCTGGCGGAGCTGCACAACGCGGGTGCGGCGGTGGACTTTTCAGTGCTGTACCCGGCGGGGCAGCTGGTGGACGCACCGCTGCCGACCTGGACGCACCGTCGGTATTTTTTAAACCGGGACGGTCAGGAATCCCAAACACGCAGCGGTTCAACCGTTTCAGTTCATCCGTTGTTGGGGCAGCATGTGCGCCTGCAGGAGCAATCGGAACGGCACGTGTGGCAGGCCGAGGTCGGCACTGCGGCGCAACCGTGGCTGGGCGATCACCAGATTCGCAATGCCGCTGTCCTTCCGAGAGCGGCCTACTGTGAGATGGCACTGGGTGCGGCCCGCGCGGTTCTTGGCGAGGAGTCCGAGGTCCGTGACATCCGCTTCGAGCACGAGCTTCTGCTGGATGCGCAGACCACCGTCGGCGCCGCCGCGTCGATGGCCTCGCCGGGCGTCGTCAACTTCGCGGTGGAGACCGACCATGATGGGGAGCACGTGCGGCGGGCCGCCGCAGTCCTTTGCGCCGTCGGGGACGATGACCGACCGCCCACGCACGACGTGGCCGCCCTGCTGGCGGCGCACCCGCGCACCGTGCATGGAGCCGAGCTTCGAAAATGGTGGGATCAGCGCGGTATCCAGTTGGGTCCTGCCTTCACCGGACTAGCCGCCGCCCACATCGCCGACGGAACCGGTGCCACAGTGCTGGCCGAGGTCAGGCTGCCGCCTGGCTCGATCCGCTTTCGGCGCAGCTACGCAGTGCACCCTGCGCTGCTAAATGCCTGCTTTCACTCGGTGGCGGCCCACCCCAGTGTCGTCGAGGTTTGCAATGGCGGTCTGCTGCTGCCGCTGAGCGTCCGTCGGCTGCGGGTCTACGGTTCCACCAGCAACGCGCGCTACTGCTACTCGCAACTGACCAGAGTCGCCGACGCGGAGGTTGAGGCTGACCTCGACGTCTTGGACGAACACGGGGCGGTGCTGTTGACCGTACGCGGGCTGCAGATGGGCCTGGGGATCTCGCAAAGCACCGAGCACGATCGCGTGCTGAACGAGCGGCTGCTCACCATAGAGTGGCAGCAGCAGGCGCTGCCTGAGGTGGCGCACACCGATGCAGGAGCGTGGCTTCTCGTCAGCACTTCCACAACCGCGGATGCACTGGCAACCCAGTTGACCGATGCGTTGAAACTCAATGGTGCGCAATGCACTTCCGTGTGCTGGCCGCAGCACGCCGACCACTCGTCGAATGGCGAAGCGTTGCGCGGCCAGCTCCGAGCCGCTCGATTCGACGGACTAGTGGTCCTGACCGAACCGAAGAACGGCGACCCCGACGAGCACATTGCGTTCCAGGGCGGCGAATACGTGCGGCATCTGGTGCGCATCGCCCGCGAATTGCCGGAGGTCCCCGGCGGCGCGCCTCGCTTGTACCTCGCAACCAGGAATGCCCAACCCGTGCTACCCGACGACGTGGCCAACCTGGCGCAGGCTGGGCTGCGCGGTTTGATGCGGGCGATCGGCACCGAACATCCGCATTTGCTTGCCACCCAAATCGACATGGATGAAGCCATCGACGCCGAACAGCTTGCGCGGCAACTGCTCAGTGGATCCGAAGAGGACGAGACCGCTTGGCGTAACGGGCAGTGGTACACCGCCCGCCTTTGTCGCGCTCCGCTTCGCCCCGAGGAGCGCCGAACCACGGTGGTCAACCACGGGCGCGACGGTGCACGCCTGCGAATTCGAACGACCGGGCACCTGGACACAATGGAACTGGTCGCATTTCAACGCGTTCAGCCGGGGGCGGGGCAGATCGAGGTCGCGGTAAGCGCATCCAGCGTCAACTTCTCCGATGTGCTTGTCGCGACGAGCCGCTCCCCCAGCATTGACGGACAGCAACCAGAGCTGGGTATGGATTTCGCCGGCGTCGTCACGGCGGTCGGGCCGGACGTGAGCAACCACCACGTCGGCGATCGTGTCGGCGGCTTTTCCGGAAACGGCTGTTGGGCCACGTTTGTCACGTGCGACGCCCGGCTGGCCGTCACGCTGCCCGCTGGCCTGACCGACCATCAGGCGGTCGCAGTGGGTACCGTGCATGCCACCGCCTGGTATGCCCTACACGATCAGGCCAGGATTGCCTCGTGCGACCGGGTCTTGATCCACTCGGCGACCGGCGACATAGGCCAGGCAGCCGTAGCGATCGCCCGCGCGGCAGGAGCCGAAATCTTCGCCACCGCTGCCAGCCACCAGTGTCGACAGCTGTTGCGCAACATGGGGGTCCAGCATGTTTACGATTCGCGGAGCGCGGACTTCGGCGAACAGATCCGCTGCGATACCGACGGCTACGGCGTGGATATCGTGCTCAACTCCTTAACCGGCACAGCACTCCGCGCCGGAATCGATTTGCTGGCCATCGGCGGACAGTTCGTCGAGATCGGCAAACGCGACGTCTATGGCAACACCCGGCTGGAGCTCTTCCCGTTCCACCGCAACCTCACGTTCCACTATGTCGACCTGGTGATGCTGTCGATCGGCCGCCCCCAACGCGTCGGGGAGCTGCTGCGCACAGTGTTCCGGCTAGTAGCTGATGGAGAATTGCCTCCCGCGAAGCACACCGACTACCCACTAGTCGAAGCGGCGACCGCGATCAGGATCATGAGCGCGGCCGAGCACACCGGCAGGCTTGTGCTCGACGTCCCGCAGGCCGGGTCTCGCACTGCGGTACTGCCACCGGAGCAGGCTCCGATTTTCCGTCGTGACGGCGCCTATGTGATCACCGGGGGCTTGGGCGCGCTTGGGCTCTTCCTCACCGAGAAGATGGCCACGGCGGGCTGCGGGCGCATTGTGTTGACCTCCCGCTCTCAACCGAATTTAAAGGCACTGGAGACAATCGAGCTTATCCGCGCAATCGGCGCCGACGTCGTGGTGGCGTGCGGCGACATCACCGACCGCGAGACAGCCGAAGGCTTGGTGGCCATGGCGACGGCCAACGGACTCCCGTTGCGCGGGGTATTGCACGCCGCAGGGGTGGTCGATGACGCCACGCTGCCCAACATCACCGATGAGCTCATCGATCGCAACTGGGCGCCAAAGGTGTACGGCGCTTGGCATCTGCACCGCGCAACCGCCAACCAGCCGCTCGACTGGTTCTGCTCATTCTCCTCGGCAGCCGCGCTGGTGGGCTCGCCTGGTCAGGGCGCATACGCGGCGGCCAACAGCTGGCTAGACGCATTCACTCGGTGGCGCCGGGCTCAGGGCCTTCCGGCCAGCGCGATCGCATGGGCAGCATGGGGTGAGATCGGGCGCGCCGCGTCGCTGGCAGAAGGCAATGGCGCCGCGCTGATCACACCCAACGACGGTGCCTACGCTTTCGAGGCGCTGTTACGGCACGACCGCACCTACACCGGCTACATGCCGTTCATCGGAATGCCGTGGTTAGTGGCGCTTGGGCAACGCAGCCCGTTCGCTGAACTCTTCAAACCCACGGGGCAAAGCCGCACGGACACAGATAAATTCCGCGCCGAACTCACGGCGTTGGCACGGGAAGAGTGGCCGACCCGGCTGCGTCATCTGGTGGGTGAGCAAGTCAGCCTCATTCTGCGGCGTTCCATCGACCCGGATCGTCCGGTGTCCGAGTGCGGACTTGACTCGCTTGGCTACCTCGAACTGCGCACGCGCATCGAGATGGAAACAGGCATCCGCGTAGGCTCCACAGATATCACCTCCATTCGAGGTCTGGCCGACCACCTGTGCGGAGCGTTGGCGGGCCTCGAAGGCGCTCCGGCGTAACAGGTCTCCGGTGAACCGCAACTGCTGAGGGACTCGGAGGAAGAGTGATAGAAGTCGCGAACGTGGAAGTGGGAATGATCCACGATTGGGCGCCCGAACCGGGCTCATTCGTGTCATGGCAGTCATCGCCTGCGACCCTCGCGAAAGTCCGGCAGGCGCCGATAACCGCTGTCCCGGCGAGCTATACGCAAGCCCAGCACCTTCGTGACTATCGCGCATACGCCGACCGGGGTCTGGATATGTCACGGTTGGTCATTGCAACCTGGTCCATACCCGGCCGATGCGACATCCGTGCCATGACGTATGTCATCAACGCTCACCTTCGTCGCCACGACACCTACCGCAGTTGGTTCGACGACACCGATCGCGAACACATCGTCCATCGGACCATCGCCGAAGCCAGCGACATCAACCTCGTCCCGACCAAGTACGGCGAGATAACGGCCGCAGAATTGCGAAGCCATCTACTGGCTACCCCGAGCCCGCTCCAATGGGATTGCTTTCGCTTCGCAATCATTCAGCGCGCCGACCACTTCACATTCTGCCTATGCATTGACCATCTCCACACCGATGCAATGCTTTTCAGCTTGGCATACGCGGAGATCCATGTCATGTATGCCACCGTGACGAGAGGTGGCGCTCCCATCTCGCTGCCGGAGGCCGGCAGCTATCACACTTACTGCGTCCGGCAGCGCCGGCACACGTCCGCGCTGACCTTAGAGTCGGCGGAGGTAAGGGAATGGATTGAATTCTTCGAGAACAACGACGGAACCCTTCCCGACTGGCCCCTGCCACTCGGTGACCCATTCGTGCCGTGCGACGTCATCGGCGCACAGCTGTTGGACAAGCGACAGACTCTCGAATTCGAATCCGTTTGCCTATCCGTCGGGGCCCGGTTCTGCGGCGGCGTGTTCGCGTGCACGGCGCTTGCCGAATACGAATTGACGGGCGCTGAAACGTATTACGGAGTTGTTCCCATTGATATACGGCGCACTCCGGCAGATTTCGTGACAACAGGCTGGTTCATAGGCTACGTGCCGATGACCGTTCCGGTCGCCTCGTCTTTCGGTGCGACGGCCAGAGCCGCGCAGGCATCCTTTGATTCGGGTAGACGTCTGGCGGACGTGCCGCTCGATCGGGTACTGGAATTGGCGCCGTGGCTGAGGAAAGCTGAATGGGGCGCTCCCTTGATGTTCTACCTCGAGGCTGGTATCCCTCCCCTTTCTGCTGTCGCGAACTCTCAATTGGACGGGTTGAATGCCGGGCACTACGGCGACGGCAGAATTCTCCTGGGTCGAATCAATATCCGGGTGATTCGGCTTGAAAACGAGACCCAATTGGTGGTGGTGTTCCCGAAAAACCCGATCGCCAGCGAATCGGTTAGCCGTTATGTAAGGGCCATGAAATCGGCGTTTACCGACGTTGCGGGGGGCCGTACTGCTGTTGCACCTCCGCAGAGCGTCGCTGGCGTCCGATGAAGTGGGTGCACGCAGGCAGCGAGATCGCCGCCCGGGAATCGCTGGTCGCCGATCTACTAGAAACGAGGCTCCAGCCATGAAATTTGCGTTGGCAGCCCATGGACTTCGCGGCGATGTCGAGCCCTGCGCCGCCGTTGGCCTGGAGCTTCTCCGCCGCGGCCACGAAGTGGTCATGGCGGTCCCGCCCGACCTGGTTGGCTTCGTCGAATCGGCCGGGCTCGCAGCGGTCGCGTCCGGGCCGCAGTGGCAACTGGGGCCGAACGATTTCGCGCGCAACTTCTGGAAGATCCACCATCCGATCAAGTTGCTGCACGCAACCCGCGAAGCTATAGAGTTCAACACCCGAGGCTGGGCGGAGATGAGCAGGACCCTGACGTCGCTGGCGGACGGCGCCGACCTGCTAGTGACAGGCGCGCCTTTCCGGGAGGTCGCCGCCAATGTCGCGGAGTATTACGACATTCCGCTGGCCGCACTGCACTACTTCCCGATGTGCGTCAACGGCCAGCTCATTCCGGGACTGCCCTCACCGCTGATGCGCTCAGCAATGACGATGGCCTGGTGGATATATTGGCGCATGACGAAGCAGGCCGAGGACACGCAGCGCGCTGAATTAGGCCTGCCCAAGACAACAGGCCCGTCACCGCCACGGATCGCCGAACGCGGATCGCTCGAGATCCAGGCCTACGACGAGTTCTGCTTCCCCGGACTGGCAGCGGAGTGGGCGGATTGGGCTGGCCGAAGACCCTTTTCCGGCGTGCTGACAATGGAGTTGCCGACGGATAACGACGACGACGTCTTGTCGTGGATTGCCGCTGGAAAACCACCGATCTATTTCGGCTTTGGCAGCATGCCGCTCGAATCTCCCGCCAGCACAGTAGAACTGATCAGCACCGTCTGCGCGCAGCTAGACGAACGAGCCCTGATCTGCTCGGGCAGAAGTGACTTTCGCCGCATCCCCCATGTCGACCACGTAAAAATCGTGAGCGAGGTCAACCACGCGGCCATCTTTCCCACCTGCCGCGCCGTCGTTCACAAAGGCGGCGCGGGCACCACCGCCGCCGGCATACGCGCCGGAATCCCCACCCTGATCCTGTGGATGGGGGCCGATCAACCAATCTGGGCAGCGCAAATCAAACGGCTGAAAGTCGGCTCCGCTCGGCGATTGTCGAGCACCACCCGGGAGTCCCTGGTCGCCGACCTCCGCTCCGTCCTCGCCCCGCAATACCTCACCCGAGCCCGCGAGGTCGCCACCCACATGACCAAACCCGCCGCCAGCGTTACCACCGCCGCCGATCGATTAGAAGACAGGCTCCGCGGATGATATGGGCTACGGTGCTGGCGCTTGCGCTTGTGGTGGCGCCAGACCCAACGCGCCTCGCCATCGTCGCACTCTTGATTTCGCGGCCACGGCCCCTGGCCAACTTGCTCGTGTTCTGGCTCGGCGGTATGGCATCGGGCACCGCCATCGCCCTCGGTTCGGTAATGCTGCTGCGCGACTTCGCACTTATGGTTACCCAATACGTGGCGTCTACGTTTGCAGCCCTTAAGAGCGGGTATGTCGGAATCGTCATTGGTGCGTGCGCGCTACTGATCGCCGCGCTACTGACCGCGCGATTGCGTCACCGAGCGGCGGTGGCGATACCCAGTGGTGATTCGCCGGTTCTGGTATCGGAGCCGAGCCCAGCGAACGCATTTCGCGGGCTGTCGACGCGCGCCCGCGGTGCGCTGGTAGGCGGGAGTCTGTGGGTGCCGTTTGTGGCCGGCTTCGGATCAGCGCCGCCCCACGTCGAGTATCAGGTCGCAATCGCCGCCATCCTGACCTCGGGCGCCCCTATCGTTACGCAGATCAGCGCAGCAATGATGTTCACCGTTGTGGTGCTTGCAGCCGTCGAGATCCCGCTCGTCAGCTACCTGGTGACACCGGAGAGGACCCACGCGGTCATGCTGCACGCACACGACTGGATGCGAGCTCACCGTCGGCAGCTCCTCCCCGCCATCGCCGCGGTGACGGGAGTCTTCCTACTGACCAGCGGGATAGGAAGCGTCTGAGGTGGTCAGCTTGCGCGCTACGAGGGCATCGATCCGTGGCCGAGGCACAGCAGTGCCAGTCCGGATACGTCCCGTACGTAGATCCACTAACCCCAAACGGATCCAACGGTGAAGCTAGGGACGGGACGGATGACCGAGACTTTAATCGATGATTTTCTTGCTGCTCGGTCACGGCTGGAAAGAGGTTAACGTCAGTGCAGGGCGCGAGAGGGATTCAGTGGGAGATCCTGCGGTATCTGCGGCTGCGAGGGCGATTCCCCATGGAGGGAGCGAGTTCCGCACGACAACTGCGCTTCCTGATGTCCATCGTGCAGCGCACAAACGCGCGCCGGATTGCAGAAATCGGATTCAATACCGGCGCCTCAAGCTACGCCTTCCTCAACGCCCACCCCCACACCCATGTCGTTGCGTTTGACCTGAACGAGCATGCATCGGTGCGGACGGCTAAGAAGTTGATCGACAGCAAATTCCCCGGCCGGCATACGCTGATCTACGGAGACTCCCGCGAGAGCGTGCCCGAATACGCCCGTCGCAATCCCGATTCGCCGTTCGACCTGGTCTTCATCGACGGCGGGCATCAGTACGAGGTCGCCCAGGCTGACCTGGCCAACGTCTGCGCACTATGCACCGGCGAAACGGTGGTAATCATGGATGATCTGTGCCCCTGGCGTTCCTACGGCGCTGGGCCGGCGAGGGCGTGGGGCGACGCGGTCCGCAGCGGTGTAGTGCGCCAGGACGCCCTGTTCAAGGACGGCAAGCCCACCAGGGTGATTGAGCGACCGGGGAAACGGGCATGGGCTGTCGGCGGCTATATCTTTTGACTAAGTGGTTGGCGCAGGGCTCGACATCAACGCGACTTGCACAACTTGCCAAGACAAGCTTCCCCGCGGAAGCCTTATTCGCGACGTGCTTAAGCATCCAAGCGGGTGAATTGATTTTGCCGGTACTGCTCGGCGCACGCCGCCCGCCTGACCTTGCCACTGCTGGTGATAGGAATCGAACCAGGTGCTACCAGAACAAGATCCGCGACAGCTAGGCCGTGCGAGTTTGAAATCGCTGAGCTAACTTCGCCTTTGACGCTGACGAGCTTATCCATCGCGTCCTCGTCGGAGTCGTCACGCATCTTGAACTCGATGATCGCGACCAGCTTCTCCGTGCCCTCATCCGGGACTGATATCGCCGCGCAACGTCCCCGCGTGATCTCGTGGACCGTCGCCTCAATGTCGTCGGGAGAGTGGTTGCGCCCATAGACGATTAAGAGATCCTTGGTGCGGCCAATGATGAACAACTCGCCGTCGAAGAAGAAGCCCGAGTCCCCTGTTCGTAGCCAAGGCTCTTGTGGAGTGCCTACGGACGAAGTGAGAAGCCTTGCGCCGAAGGTGCTTTTCGTCTCTTGAGGTCTCCGCCAATAGCCCATCGCGACGTTCTCGCCGTGCACCCAGATCTCACCGACGGTTCCCGGGGGACACTCGATACAGGTACCGGGATCGACGATGCGGATTGTCTGCGACTGCGGCGCGCCGTAACTGATGAGCGGCCTACCGCCTCCGCCTCCGCTTTCGCACCGCTTCGCGCGGCCGGCGGACAGTTTGTCCGATTCGAAGTGGACGATTTGTGGCCGTTGAGCCGGTGTGCGGGTCGCCACGTAGACCGTTGCTTCTGCAAGCCCATACGAGGGCCGTATCACCGTGTCGCCGAGTTTGAACTTGGCGAACCGCTCAGTAAAGCGGCGCAGCGTCTTGGGCTGCACTCGTTCGGCACCGTTTTGGATGATTAGCACGTCCCCGAGATCCAGCCCGGCCATGTCCTCGTCGGTGGTTTTCCGTGCCGCCAAGTCGAAAGCGAAGTTCGGCGCCGCGGAGAACACATGACCATTGCTGGCAAGCAATTGCATCCAGCGGGCTGGACGCTGCAAAAACGCCACTGGACTGGTGAACACACCCGGGACTCCGGCCAGAATCGGTGCGCAAATTCCTAAGATCAAACCCAGATCATGATAGAACGGCAGCCACGACACAGTAGCGGTGCCCGGCGGAGCAACCTTTCCATACTCCAGAAAGTAGTCGGACGTGATCTGTTTGAAGTTGGCCAGAAGATTCCTGTGCGAGATCATGACCCCGGCAGGCCGACGGGTCGACCCAGACGTGTATTGCAAGTAGGCAGTAGCGGGTCGAGTAGCAAGCCTGCGCGACGCTGCTCTGGCGCAGTCCAGGTCCAGCGAATCAACCTCGATGACGGATGGACCGGATTCACCGTTCTGCGGTTGGGAGTACTTGCCGACATCGCTGACGGCTGAGGAGGTCGTTAAAATGACCGACGGCGATGTGTCGTGCAGGACCGAATCAACCCGCTCATCGTGGGCGCCGCCCATAGGAGCCGAAAGCGGAACGGCGATCAGCCCGGCCTGCAACGCTCCCAGAAATGCTGCGATGTAGTCGAGGCCCTGTGGTGCCAGTATCACTGCCCGGTCGCCGGTCGACGCGCAAAGGCTGAGCTCATGTGCAACGTTTAAGCATCGGCGATAGACCTGAGACCAGCTGAGGCTTTTGGTAACACCGGCCCAATCCTGCTCGTAGTCAACGAACGTGAAGGCTGTGCCATTCGGCCTGAAACCGGCACGCTCACGCAGCACGTCCGAAATGAAAGAACCGCTCACAGGTATCTCTTTACCTTCATCGGCCGCCGATGCGCCCGCCATATGGTGAGTTCTCACGGAATTCTAGTGCTGCGATGTCGTAACGACACAGCCCGGCTCGTAGCGGATCGCCAGGGACCGGGCGGCACGCATTTCCAGGTGACCTTGAAGGTCGGTCTCCAGCTGAACAAAGCTCAGTAACCCGTTAGCCGGCAACGGCTCCCGGCTCGGCGAAGGGCGAGCCGAAGTCGGCCACCCGCTCGAACCCGTCCTTGCGCGCCTGGGCCGCGCCCCTCCGGCACAGCGCGCCGGTCGCGACGAACCCGGCGTGGTCGACGACGACGAACGGGGTCAACAACCGATTGTGCACAAACCCCAACGCCAGGCCGCTCTCCGGATCGGCCCACCCGAGCGAGCCGCCCAGTCCAACGTGGCCGAACCCGGGTATCACCTCCAACGGTAGTCGGTGGTAGCCGAGATGGAATGCCAGCGGTATCACCAGGTTTCCGTCGGGCCGCAGGCTTCGCCGCCCGCTGAGACCGGCGGCCACCTCCGGTGAGAGGAATTGGCTGCCATCGATCCGGCCGCCGTTGGCGATCGCGCCGTACATCCGGGCCAGCCCTCGGGCTGTCGCCACGCCGTTAGCCGCCGGGATCTCCGCATCCAACAACGGAATATCTCCTTGCGCAACGGCTTTCACACCCGGGAAGTACATCGAACCGAATCCGGCGGAGAGGGGCAGCGCGGCGACCATTGGCGCCACCGCGTTGAACACAGGGTTCTGGAAAGCGCTCTGCGGCATGATGATCTGGGCTGCTCGCGTCGGCGCCTCGGCGGGCGGGCGGCCCAGGTGCAAGCCGTCGGTGCCCAGCGGCTCCGCCAGCTCCTCGCGGATCAACTGCCGCATGCCTTTACCGGTGACGGCCCGAGCCAGCCCAGACAGCAGCCAGCCGTAGGTCAGAGCGTGATAGGCCGACCTGCCGAACGAGTATCCCGGGGGCGCTCCGGCCAGGCGCCGTTCCATCAGTTCATGGTCGAGCAGGTCTTGCCTGCTGGACCCGCGCAACGCCGACAGCCCGGCCTGATGCCGCATCAGCTGGCGGACAGTGATATCCGCTTTGCCGTTGGCGCCGAACTCCGGCCAATACTGGGCAACCGGCACGTCGTACTCGATCAGCCCGCGGTCGACGAGCCGATGGATCACGGTGGAGGCCAGGCCCTTTGTCGCCGAGAACACCATGGTGCCGGTATCCGCGGTCCACGGCACCCGTCCCTGCCGATCCGCCCAGCCGGTCCACACATCGACGACGGGTACGCCGTCCAGGTAGACAGCCAGCGCCCCGCCGCCGAATCGGCGGTGCGGGAACATGCTGGCGAAGCTGCGCACTGCGCAGGCAAAGTGTGGGTCGGCTGCGCCGTGAACTCCGCGCGGCAGCACGGAGCGGCGATTGCCCACTACTTCGGGGGTCATGCGTCGAATCTACCGTCCGACTCTATGAACGAAGTGCAATTTAGCTATCCGTTATCGAAGCGAGCTCCAATATTTGCTGAGCAGCCAGCGCCGGGGTCAATTCCCCAGTAAGTACCCGCCGCTCGACATCAGCGCGGGCTTTGCGCACCGCGGGGTTGGACAGCACCCGGTCCAGTACGGTGTCACGAACCATCTGCCACGTCCAGTCGACCTGCTGGGCCCGCCGACGCGCCTCGAAGTCCCCCGCCTCGGTGAGCACATCGCGATGCCGCTCGACGGTGTCCCACAACTCTTCCAACCCAGTGCCTTCCAACGCGCTCATAGTTAGAACCGGTGGACGCCAGAGGGTTTCGCGGGGATAGATCAACCGGATCGCCCCGGCAAGTTCGCGCGCGGCTTTGCGTGCCTCCGTCAGGTGATCGCCGTCGGCCTTGTTGACCACGACGATGTCGGCGAGCTCCAGCACGCCTTTTTTGATGCCCTGCAGCTGATCACCGGTGCGCGCAAGCGTCAGAAAGACGAACGTGTCGACCATGTTGGACACCGCGACCTCGGACTGACCGACACCCACCGTCTCCACCAGGATCACGTCGAACCCGGCGGCCTCCAACAGCACGATGGTCTCCCGGGTGGCCTTGGCCACACCGCCGAGCGTGCCCGATGTCGGCGACGGCCGGATATAGGCGTCCGGATGCGCTGCCAGCTCCGGCATTCGGGTCTTGTCGCCGAGAATCGATCCGCCGGTTCTGGTCGACGAGGGATCGACGGCAAGGACAGCCACCCGATGGCCGCGGCCGATCAAGTGCATCCCGAGCGCCTCGATGGTGGTCGACTTGCCGACTCCCGGCACCCCGGTGATCCCGACATGCAGGGCATTGCCGGCAGCGGGCAAGAGCTGCAGCAGCAACTGCTGTGCGCGGTCGCGGTGATCGGCGCGGGTCGACTCGACCAGCGTGATCGCCCGCGGCAGCGCCGTCCGATCGCCGCTGCGGACCGCCGCGGCGAGTTTGTCTATGCTGTCGCCGTTTTCAGTTGCCATCTGGCTAAAGGGTGTACCCGTGTCGTTCGGCCAGCTTGTGCAACAGATCGATGGCGGCGTCGGCGATCACCGTGCCCGGCGGGAAGATCGCCGTGGCGCCCGCCGCGTACAGCTCGTCGAAGTCACCCGGCGGGATGACGCCGCCGACGACCACCATGATGTCGGAGCGACCCACCTCGGCCAGAGCATCGCGGAGTGCGGGCACCAACGTGAGGTGACCGGCTGCAAGGGAGGACACCCCGACCACGTGTACGTCGTTGTCGGCGGCCTGACGGGCGACCTCGTCCGGCGTAGAGAACAGGGCACCGACGTCGACGTCGAATCCGATGTCGGCGAAAGCCGTTGCGATCACCTTCTGTCCCCGGTCGTGGCCGTCCTGCCCCATTTTGGCCACCAGGATCCGTGGCCGCCGACCGTCGGCCTCGGCGAACTTCTCGACGAGTTCGGTGGCGGATGCCATGTTTTCGGCCTTTCCAGCTTCGTCGCGGTAGACCCCGGCGATGGTACGGATCTCCGCCTGGTGACGCCCGTACACCTTCTCCAGCGCGTCAGAGATCTCGCCGACCGTGGCCTTGGCCCGGGCCGCGTCGATGGCCAGCGCCAGCAGGTTATTTCCCAGCCCTCTCCCGCCAGCGCGCGGTGCCCCCACTTCGCCGGCACGGCCGTGGGCGGCAGCGGCACGCGACAGTTCGGCCAGGGCTGCGTCGACCGCCGATTGATCGCGGCTCGCCCGCAGCTGTTGCAGTTTGGCCAACTGCTCGGCGCGCACCCGGCTGTTCTCGATCTTGAGTACCTCGACTTCTTGGTCCTCTTCAACCTGATACTTGTTGACTCCGATCACCGGCTGAATCCCGGAGTCGATGCGGGCCTGGGTCCGTGCTGCCGCTTCCTCGATGCGCAGTTTCGGAATGCCGTCGCTGATGGCCTGAGCCAT
>NZ_DASXHW010000106.1:0-1622 GCF_036488105.1 Mycobacterium sp.
ACGCGGCTGATCGAGCTGTTCGAGCTGTTCGATCCTGCCGACCCCGAAGTCATCGCGGGACGACGCAACCTCGCTAACGCGCTGTATTAGGCGGCTTTTCGGGCTCCAGCCACAGCGCTGACATCGGCGGCAGCGCCAGCACTGTCGATGCCGGGCGGCCATGCCACGGCGCATCGGTCGCATCGACGCCGCCCAGATTGCCGATACCGGTGCCGTTGTAGACCGTCGCGTCGGTGTTGAGCACCTCACGCCAGCGCCCGGCGCTGGGCAGACCGAGACGGTAGCCGCTGTGCTCGGCGCCGGCGAAGTTGAACACACAGGCCATCACCGAGCCGTCGCTGCCGTACCGCAGAAAACTCAGCACGTTGTTGGCGGAGTCGTTGGCGTCGATCCAGGAGTAGCCCTCGGGCTTGATGTCCTGACTCCACAACGCCGAAGAACGGCGATAGATCGAGTTGAGGTCGCCCACCAACCGTGAAATTCCGGTGGAGAAGCTGTCCTCGTCGAGCTGGAACCAGTCGACGCCGCGCTCCTCGGACCATTCGGCGCGCTGCCCGAATTCCTGGCCCATGAACAGCAATTGCTTGCCCGGGTGCGCCCACTGGTAGGCCAGCAGGCTGCGCAGCCCGGCCGCCTTCACGTGGTCATTACCCGGCATCCGTCCCCACAGCGTCCCCTTGCCGTGCACGACCTCGTCGTGGCTGATCGGCAGCACGAAGTTCTCGCTGAACGCATAGAGCATCGAGAAGGTGATCGCGTGGTGGTGATAACTGCGGTACACCGGGTCGCGACTCATGTAGTCCAGCGTGTCGTGCATCCAGCCCATGTTCCACTTCATCGAGAAGCCCAGGCCGCCAACGGTCGTCGGCCTGGTGACGCCAGGCCACGAGGTCGACTCCTCGGCGATCGTGACGATACCGGGCGCAGCCTTGTGGGCCGTGGCGTTCATCTCCTGCAGGAACTGCACGGCTTCCAGGTTCTCCCGGCCGCCGTAGATGTTCGGCGTCCAGCCACCTTCCGGGCGTGAGTAATCGAGGTAGAGCATCGACGCGACGGCGTCGACTCGCAGGCCGTCGATGTGATACTGCTCGAGCCAGTACAGCGCGTTGGCCACCAGGAAATTGCGCACCTCGGCACGGCCGAAGTCGAAGACGTAAGTGCCCCAATCGAGTTGCTCGCCGCGGCTGGGGTCGGAATGCTCGTAGAGGGGTGTGCCGTCGAACCGGCCGAGCGCCCACGCGTCCTTGGGGAAGTGAGCGGGCACCCAGTCGACGATGACGCCGATACCGGCCTGGTGCAGCGCGTCGATGAGGGAGCGCAACTCGTCGGGCGTGCCGAATCGGGATGACGGCGCGTAGTAGGACGTCACCTGATAACCCCACGAGCCACCGAACGGGTGCTCGGCAACGGGCAGCAGTTCGACATGGGTAAAGCCATGCGCCAGAACGTAATCCGTCAGCTCGCGGGCAAGGTCCCGATATGACAGGCCCGGTCGCCACGAGCCCAGGTGGACTTCGTAGGTGCTCATCGGCTCGAACACGGCATTGCGCTTGGCGCGGGCCGTCATCCAGGCGTCGTCGTCCCACCGGTAGTCGCTCACGTTCACCCGCGAAGCGGTGTGC
>NZ_DASXHW010000109.1:0-56434 GCF_036488105.1 Mycobacterium sp.
TTCCGTCGCATGCGGGTGCCGCCCCAACCGGCACGCGGGACATCAGGCTCCTGCAGCCGCCGGGTCCGGATCACCGTTGGCGGTGTAGCCGAAGTCGTCCCGCGCAGCCTCTTCACCCGGGTAGAAGCGATGCGCCCAGCGACGCAGCGCGGCGTAGTCGTGCGCCTCTTCCGGTGCGAGATTGGGCTTCTCCAGATACTTCATGTTCTCCCAGGTGAAGAAGTCCTGCTTGATCACCTCTTGCTGCAGCGCCAGGAACTTGGCGGCGCGCCCGGTGGGCGCGTCGCCGGTGTCGCCGGGTTCGCGAACGGACGCCTGGGTGTAGAAGTAGTCGGTGTAGTCCTCGTCGACCGGAGTCTGCCCGGTCACCTCGATGGTGGCCACCAGGTCGCTGGGGAAGCGGACGATGCCGAGACCCAGTGAATAGTTGTCATAGACGATCTTGGCATCGACCGGACCGTTCGGGGTCAGCCAGGTCTCCGCCCGGCCGCCGCCGAAGTGGGCACTGACGGTGGCGTGCAGGTGGTAGCCGTCGACCTCGAATGAGGTGGTGTTGGCCGGGTTAGCGGCCTTGTGCACGTATTGCACGTGATACGGGTCGGCGGCGTTTTCGATGATCATCTGCGCATGCACCTTGACCCGGTTGAGCATTCGGCTGTGCGGGTGCAGCGGGTAATACTCGCCGGTTTCCAGCTCGGGCAGCACCGGCGGCTGCCAGTACGGCGCCCGACCGTGCCGCTCGTGCCAGACCAGGATGAAGCCGTACCACTCCGTACTGTGGTAGGTGCGGACGCGGACATTGTTCTTGCAGCCGATCTTGCTGTACGGGATCAGCGCATTCGTGCCGTCGCCGCGCCACTGCCAGCCGTGCCAGGGGCAGACGATGTTCTCCCCCTCGACCGTGCCACCGACACCCATGTTGGCGCCCAGGTGCTGGCAGTACGCGTCGAGCACGTTCACCTCGCCGGACTCGGTGCGGAACAGCACCATTTCCTCGCCGAAGTAGTGGACCCGCTTGACCTCGCCGGCCGCCAGGTCCGAGGCAAAGCCGACGATGAACCATCCGGTCGGGAATCGGTACGGCGACAGGCTGATGCCGCTGGGCCCGAATTCGCGTTCGGACGGATCGATGGAGGTGTCCGAAACTGTGTCCGTCACTACCTTCTCCGTTCCCGCGCAGCCACCTGGTGCACGGCGCGCTGACGCTTGCCGCACTTGGCGGACTCAAGTCTATTTTTACTATTTTAAGCATTGAACGTCAACGCACGCCGCGGCCGACGGTAGGGTGAGCCAACACACCGGCCCCCTTCAAAGCGCGAGCGTCGAGGAGAATCGAGGTTGCGAATGACGGCTTCGACAGTCGACCTGTCCGATTTCGCATTGTGGCGCAATGGCTTTCCCGATGACGTGTTCACCGAGCTACGCCGCACCAGACCGCTGTTCCGCCACGGGCTGACGCCTGGTGTCGCAAAGACCGTCAAGCGGGATTTCTGGATGACGACCAAACACCGGCACGCGGTGCGCCTGCACCGCGACCACGAGTCGTTCACGGCCGTAGACGGTCCGCTTATCCAGCCGGCCGACCTGTTCGCGTCGTATTCGACGATCATCACCCTGGACCCGCCGGAGCAGAGCAAGCACCGAAAACTCATCTCGAGTGCCTTCACGCCTCGGGCGATCGCCCAGCTCGAAGACGGCATTCGGGCCCGTGCATCGCGGATGATCGACGACCTGCTCGCCCGCGGAGGCGGTGACTGGATCGACGATGTCGCCGACGCGCTGCCGATGACCGTCATCGGCGACATCATCGGCATTCCGGAAAAGGACCGGCCGCGCATCTTCGACGGCTTCGACCACATTCTGAAGGTCCAATCCAAAGGCGCCCAGATGGACAACGACGTGTTCGCGTCGATTTTTAGCTACGCGATGGAACTGACGGCCGAGAAACGGCGCAATCCGGCCGACGACATCTGGAGCACGATTGCGTCCGGCGTCATCACCGGTGACGACGGTGAGCAATTCAGCTTGGCCGCAAACGAACTCGAGTTCTTCTTCTTCGTGCTCGCGTTTGCCGGCAGCGATACCACCAAGAACGCGCTGGCGATCGGACTGCAGGCGTTCGTGGCGAATCCCGATCAGATTCAGCGGTACCGCGACGACGAGTCGGTGCGATCCAGCGCCGTCGAGGAAGTGCTGCGCTGGGCGTCGCCGGTCGCGTACTGGACCCGCAGCACCAAGGTCGACATCGAAATGGACGGGCAGCACATCCCCAAGGGCGAGCGGGTGGTGTCGATGTTGCGTTCGGCGAATCGCGACGAGGAGGTCTTCTCCTCACCGTTCACCTTCGACATCGGCCGCCAACCCAACCCACATGTCGCGTTCGGCGGCGGCGGAGCGCACCATTGCCTGGGCGCGATGCTGGCCCGCGCCGAGATCGGCGCCGTGCTGGATGAACTGCTGCTGCGCGGCGACGGATTCACTCTCGGACCGGCCCGGGTGACCTACCCGAATCTGACCACCAACATGTCGATCTACGACGAGATGCCGATAACGCTGAGACCGCGTTAGGCGCTCTCAGTCGACCAGTCGCAGCGCCGCCTTGGGACACTGGTCGACCGCGGCCGCCACGTCGATCTTCAAATGCTCCGGCACGTCGGCGTCGGCGACGTGCACCACGTCGGATTTCCCGATCACGAAGATGTCCGGCGCCAACGATTCGCAGAATCCATTGGCCTCACACAACGTTTCGTCGACGATTACGCGCATCGCTTACTCCCTTTTTTCACAGCCCTTTGGGCCTGGTGCCGATCACCCCGGCCGACGCCAGGCGGGCGAGTTCTTGGTCGGTGAGCCCACATCTGTCCCGCAGTACCTCGTCGTTGTGCTCACCGAGCGTGGGCGGCGGGCGCATCAGCCACGCGCGCTGGCCGCCGAGCGGGGCGAACGGCGGGCGCGGGTACCGGCCTGGACCGGTGCGCGGATGCTCGAGCGTCTCCAAGAACCCGCGGTCGTTGAGCTGGTCGTTCTCGGTGACCAACGACGGCGACACCACCGGTGCGACGGGAACGCCCGCAGCGCCAAGCTCATCCACGGCGCGGCGTAGCTCCTGGCCGCGGAACCAGTCCTGCAGCTGACAGTCGATCTCGTCGGCGTGAGCTTGTCGACCCGCGACAGTGCCGAACCGGTCGTCGTCGGTCCAGGACGGGCGGCCCATCACGTCGACCAGCGCCTGCCACTGGTCGTCGGTGCGAACCGTGACGGCGACCCAGTCGTCGTCGCCCGCGCAGCGGTAGAGGTTCTGGACGGCCCAGCCGTGTCCACGGTTGCCCCGCCGGCTCAGCGTGACGCCGAATACCTCGGCTTCCATCGGCTGAATCGCGGTGACGTTCAGTACCGTCTCGATCATCGGCAGCTCGACGAGCTGGCCGACTCCGGTGCGATCGGTGAAGCACAGCGCCGCCGTCACAGCGAACGCCGCGTGAACACCGGCCAGCGGGTCACACGCACCCCGGGGCGGGATGGGCGGACCGTCCGCGAGTCCGGTGACCCAGGCCAGGCCGGCGATCTGCTCCATCGTCGGCGCGAACCCGACCCGGTCGCGCCATGGACCGTCCAGCCCGAAGGCCGGCATCCGGGCGACGACCAGTCGCGGATTGATCGCCAGCAAGGCATCCGCGGTCAGCCCGAAGTGTTCCATCACCCGCGGGGAGAAGTTCTCAATCACCACGTCGGCGTCGGCGACGAGTTCGCGGAACAGGCGACGCCCGTCGTCCGACCCCAAATCCAGTGTCACAGAACGCTTGTTGGTGTTCATGGCGTGGAACACCCAGCCGTATTCCCACCAGTCGTCCCGGTCTTTTCGCATGCCGCCCGAGTACCGGATGCCGTCGGGGCGCTGGATCGACTCGACTTTGATGACGTCGGCGCCGAACGCGGCGAGCAGGTGCGTGGCGGCGGGCCCGGCCCAGAACGCGGTCAGATCGACGATCCGAATGCCAGCCAGCGGCAGCCGGGGATCCGACGGCGGCTCGCCGTACTCGCGGGTGGGCCATGGCGCGGTGTCATCGGCCTCGCCAAGCGCCGGTGCGCCGCGCAGCGCGGCCGGTTTGCACTGCGACATCAGCCATGGGGTGCGTGGCTGATGGAAGCCCGCCGGATTTTCCACGAACGCCCCGCGTTCCCTGGCGTAGGCGGTCTCCCGGATGGTCGCGCCGTTACCCAGCGCCGCGATCGGCAACCGGAACAGCTGTCCGAGCTCGACGACTTCGGCGACGGTGCGTTCGGCCAGCCACGGCCGGATCCGCTCCCGGATGAAGTCGCGGTACTGCCATCGCCCGATTTGGAAACTCAGCTGCGGGATCTCGGTCAGCTCCGCGCAGTCGACCATCGCCGCGAAATCCAGCCACTGCTGGCCAGTGACCATGGTGATCCCGACGTAGCCGTCTTTGACCGGCTCGATCGACGGGACTTCGATGGTGCGTAACACCGGCGGCGCTTGCAGCAGATGGGAATGCAGCCACTCGCCGCTTTGCATCAGCGTGATTGCTTCCAGCATCGACAAATCGAGATGCTCGCCGGGTCCACCGTGCTCGACGCGGCGGCGCACGGCCAGCGCGCCGAACGCGGCGAACACCCCGCCCATGTACTCCCCCAGGTCGCCGCCGATCGCGATCGGTGGTCCGGCTGGGTCGCCGCGGAAGCCGGTCAGGCCCGACCAGGCCTGCAAGGTGAACTCGCTGGCGGCACGATCAGCGTACGGACCGGTCCAGCCGAAATCGGAGATGGTGACGATGACCGCCCGCGGGAACTCCGTCAGCACCTGCTGCGGATCGATGCCCAAGTGGGCCGCCTCCGACCGGGTGGCCGTCACGACGATGACGTCGGCGCCGGCGAGCTCGGAGCGAAGGTCCGCAGCGGACGAGGTCACGCTGCGCTTTCCGGCATTGAGATACCCGAATAGGGGCGAGTCCGCGCCGGTCGGGACGGCCGATCCGCTTGCGCTGAACCGGCGCAACCAATCCCCTTGTGGCGGTTCAATTTTCCTGACGTCGGCGCCAGCGTCGACCAACAACTTTCCGCAGTAACTCCCGGCGATGCGGTCGCTGATCTCGACAACACGGACGTCCGCCAGCGGTGTCGGTCGGCTGTCGTGCCCGTCGCTCAACGTGTTTCCGTCTACGCTCGTCGGGTTGGTGTCTATACCATCTTAGTAAATTTGCCGATCGGACTCCGCTCGCATTCGGGCCGAGCGCTTGACCAGCGCGGCTATTATGCCATTACTGCTAAAATTGCAGTATATGGAGTTCGCGGCTGCAGCGGCCGCGGCTCCGTTCAGCCGTTCCGCTGCTGGAATCAGATGACTGCGCTGGGAATTGGCCCCGAGGCGCGACGTCGACTGTCGGCGCCGCGGATCGCCGAGATCGTCGCGGACGAGTTGCGGCGACAGATCATCGACGGTGAATTGGCCGACGGCGATCTGCTGCCCCGCCAGGAAGTGCTCGTCGAGCAGTTCAACGTCAGCCTCGTCTCGCTGCGAGAAGCGTTGCGAATCCTGGAGACCGAAGGCCTGGTATCGGTCCGGCGCGGTAACCGGGGCGGCGCTATCGTGCACGCGCCGGCCAAGACCAGCGCCGCCTACATGTTGGGCCTGCTGTTGCAGAGCGAGTCCGTGGTCGTCGCCGATCTCGGGACGGCGATCCTGGAACTCGAACCCGCGTGCGCGGCGCTGGCGGCTCAGCGCACCGACCGCGCCGACACCATCGTGCCCGAGCTCAAGGAAATCAACGACGCGATGGAGACGCATCTGGAAGACGGGCCCGAGTTCACCGAAATCGGGCGTCGATTCCACGATTCCGTTGTCCGCGGCTGCGGCAACCGCACGATCATCGCCGTTGTCGGCACCCTGGAAACGCTGTGGACCAGCCACGAGCAGCAGTGGGCCGACGAGAGCGCCGCCAAGGGCACCTACCCGTCGCTGACCAAACGGCGCGCCGTGCTCAACACGCACGTCAAGCTTGCCGACATGATCGCGGCCGGTGACGTCGACCGGGCGCGCCGGATCGCCGCCCGGCATCTGTCCGACACCCAGAGCCACGTGCTGGCCGCCGGACCGGACCAACGGATCTACGCGGTGTCGCCGCAAGCGTTGGGCCGCCCGCGGGACAACCGTCATCTCTAAGTCGTGGACGAGCTGATCGGTGCGAGAACGGCACTGGTAACCGGTGGCAGTGGTGGCATCGGGAAGGCCTGCGCCGCCAAACTTTGCGAACTGGGTTACGACGTAGTGCTTTCGGCACGCCGGGTTGACCCGCTGCGCGCCGCGGCCGACGAGATCGGGGCCCGATACATCGCCGCCGATGCGTCCGACCCGAACGGCTTCGCGCAGGCTATCGCCCCGCTGGAGACGGTCGACCTTGTGGTACACGCGGCGGGCACCCTGGGCGGGACTTACGCGCGCAAGCAGACTTTCGAGCAGTGGCAGACGATCATGTCGGCCAACCTGGACTCGTGCTTCGTGGTGACCGCGGCCGCGCTGCCGAAGATGCGTCCCGGCTCCCGGCTGGTGTTCATCTCGTCCTCCGCGGCGCACGAACCGATGATGGCCCGCACCGCCTATTCGGCGTCCAAGGCCGGGATGAACGCTTTTGCCCGTGCGCTGGCACTCGAAGTCGACCGGGACGGCATCGCCGTGCACATCGTGACGCCGGGGCCGGTGGAAACCGAGATGCTGCAGGATGTTCCGTTCGAGATGAACGCCATTGCGGTTTCCGATGTCGCCGACGCCGTCGCGTGGCTCGACACCGTAGACCCATCAGTGGACCTGCCGGAGATCCGGTTGCACGCGGTGCGACGCGGCCCGTTCGCGCGCGAGCCCGTTGTGCCCGATGAGGTTCGCCGCCGTGCCGCACAGCGTCAATGACCGGGCCCGCTATCGCGGGAACGTCTTGATCACCGTTTCGCCGAATTCGTGCAGCGACTCCGGAGCGGCGAAATCAGCGAACCAGACATAGAACCGCTCAACGCCTTGACCGGACAAATTACTGAAATGTCCAGACAATTCGTCGGCGTCACCACAAATCAGGCCTGATCCGAGATTGCCGAAGCGCCGGGCGCTCACCTCACGCACCTTGGCCGGATCGCTGTCCTCGCGAACGAAACCGATCATCTGCTGAATCGACACCCGGGCCGACCCGGCGGTGGGGGCGAGCTCCGCCAGCCTGTCGATGTGGTTGGCCGGGATGTTCCACCAATCCGCATATCTGCGAACAAGTTCCATCATTCGCCGGCCAGTCCCACCGAGGATCAGCGGTATCGGATGCGTGGGAAGCGGCGACTGGCTGCGAGTGGCATCGTCACCGCGTCCCCAGTACTGGCCTATCACGTCGAGATGACTTTCGAGCTGTTTGACCCGGGCAACCGGATCTTGTTGCCCGACATCGAATCTGGTGAACTCCGCAGGCCAGGATCCGGAGCCGAGACCGAGCTCGAACCTACCGTCCGACGCTTCCGACAATGTGACGGCCTGCTTGGCCAGCACCGCCGGATGACGAAAGGCGTCACAGAGCACCAGGTGGCCGATCCGCAACCGCTCGGTCTTTGCGGCCACCCAGGTGGCGACGCTCATTGCCTCCCAAATGCTTTCGTCGCGCAGGCCGGGCGCTTCGAGGTGGTCGATGAACGCTATGCCGGTGAATCCGCTGTCTTCGGCGTGGCGTGCGCGATCGACAATGTCGGCGACCGGCACCCTCACCTGCGGTAGGAACAGGTACCACTCCGCCATTACCCACCACCATTCGGATCGCTGAAGTCACCACGCCGCCGCGATTGACGTTTGTCGCGCTAGTTTACTATTTTTATTATGTTAGGGGCCTTATGGACGTCGGACTGAATTCGGGTCAACTTGCGCTGCGCGACAGCGTGCGCGACGTCCTGCGTGCCGAGTGCCCGCCGGCGATCGCGCGGCAGGCCATGACGGATCCCAATCGCTGGCGCACGCTCTGGAAGACGGTCGTCGACCTCGGCTGGAGCGAACTTGCCGTGCCCACCGCCGAGGGCGACAGCACCTTCGGTCGGATGGATCTCACCGTTGTCCTCGAGGAGTGCGGCGCGGCGCTGGCGCCTGTTCCGTTGCTGTCCAGCGTCGGCCTGGCCGCGGGTCTGCTGCGTCTGGCCGGTCCCGGCGTCGACGATGTGCTGACCGAGATCGGCAGCGGTGTGGTGGCCGCGCTGGCCGTTCACCCACCGGCCCATCGGCTGCCCGCGGTCCCGATGACGCTGCAGGACGGGCGGGTGCACGGGCGGGCAGTCGCGGTGCCCGGCCTCCCCCGCGCCGAACTCGTCGTCACCCTGGCCTCGTCAGCCGACGGACCGGTCGCCGCCGTCGTGCGCGTCGGCGATGGCGTGACCGTGCACGAAGCCGAATGCACCGACCCCGCCCAGCCGGTCGCCGACGTCGAGATCGACGCCGACGCGATAGCCATCGCGCCGGTGGACCTGGAGTCAGCTCTGGCAACACCGCTGGTCGCGGCCGCCGCCGATCTGGTCGGTGTCGCCGGCGCCGCGCTGGACCGCGCGATCGACTACGCGAAGACTCGCCAGCAGTTCGGCAAGCCGATCGGCGCGTTCCAGGGCATCAAGCACGCCTTGGCCGACAACTATGTCGCGCTGGAGCGCGCCCGCAGTCTGACCTACGCCGCGGCCACGCGGCTCGACGACCCGGCGACCTCAACTACCGCGGGCTGGAACGCGGCGGCCTTGGCCAAGGCGGCGGCAGCCGAGGCTGCGGTCGGCTGCGGGCGCACCGCGGTACAGGTCCACGGCGCGTTGGCGCAGACCTGGGAGCACGACATGCACCTCTATCTGCGGCATGCCTGGCAAGGTGCCTCGACGCTGGGCGACAGCCGCGCGCTCTACCACGCGGTGGGACGCCGCTTCGCTGGGAGCGCCGCATGACGCACACGGAGCTCAAGACAGATCTTGTCGCCGAATACGCGGCGTGGCTGACGGACTTCCTGCCGAGCGACTACTACGAGCGCTATCGCGAATACCGATGGGACATCGGACTTCGTCGAGCTCACCAACGCGCGGCTTTCGAGGCGGGCTGGCTGCAGCCGACCTGGTCGCCCGAGCATGGTGGCCGATCACTCGGGTTGGCCGAGGCGATGGAGATCCGACTCGAGGCGGCGATGCGATCGGCGCCCAAACTACCCAACGTCGCCGGGCCGGGTGTTGCCGCACCCGGCATCCGCCAATTCGGCACCGCCGCGCAAATCGACCGTCTGCTGGTCCCCTTGCTGCGCGGCGACGAGTGGTGGGCACTGGGCATGTCCGAGCCCGAAGCCGGCTCCGACTTCGCCAGCCTGCGCACCCGTGCTGTGCGCGACGGCGACGTGTTCCGGGTCAAGGGCAGAAAGATCTGGACGACGCAGGCCCACCAGTCACGATGGTGCACACTGTATGCCCGCACCGATCCGGACGCGCCCAAGCATCGCGGAATCTCTTGCCTCATACTCGATCTCGAATCCCCCGGGGTCACCATCGAACCCATTCGGATGGCATCGATCTCCGATGAGACCTTCTGCGAAGTCATTCTCGACGATGTCGAGATTCCGGCCGACAGTTTGCTTGGACCTGTCAACGGCGGATGGCAGGTGGCGATGTCGTCGCTCAACCATGAGCGGCAGATGATCTGGATCATGAACTGGGTCGAGATCCAGCGCGGCCTCAGCTCGGTGCGGGATTCCCAGGCCACCGACGACGACTACGCCTCAGGTGAGGTCTTCGCCGAACTCGGCTCGCTGCTCGCCGACGCCGAAGCACTTCGGGCCACCGGCTACCGCGCGCTGAACAACGAGCTGGCCGGCCGGCCGAGCCCCGAAGCCGACATTCTCAAGCTCCTCGGTTCGCAAACACTGCAGCGGGTTTGGGAGCTTTCCGCCGCGGCGGCCGGGCCACGTTCGATCGACGACACCGATCTGCTCTTCGAACGCCAGGACGCCCTGGCGGCGACCATCTACGGCGGAACATCCGAGATCCAACGCAACATCATCGCCGAGCGACTGCTCGGTTTGCCGAAGGGATGACGATGGATTACGACCTCGGCACCGATGCTGCCGAACTCAGAAAGCGCTTGCGGGACTTGATCGCCACGCATATCCCCGAAGGCTTCCTCGGCGCCTGCACCAACGACCCCAAGGACCTGGCGACCACCGAGTCGTTCTGCAAAATGCTCGCATCCGATGGGCTGCTGGCCCTGGCCTGGCCGAAGGAACACGGCGGTGGCGGCGGTTCGGTGTGGCAGCAGACCGTGTTACGCGAGGAGATGTGGGCCCACCACGAACCCCGCGGTGCCCAGTACATGGGCATCAACTGGGTCGGGCCGGCGCTCATGCGATACGGAACCACCGAGCAGAAGGCCAAACACATGGCCGCCATCGCTGCCGGTGAGGTCATCTGGTGTCAGGGCTTTTCCGAACCTGAGGCCGGAACGGACCTCGCGTCACTGCGGACCCGCGCGGTTCCTGACGGTGACGGTTGGCGCATCACCGGGCAGAAAGTCTGGACCTCCTACGCCCAGATGGCGTCATGGTGCGTGCTGGCTGCGTGCACCGACCCGAATGCCCCGAAAGCCAACCGGCTCAGCCTCTTTCTGGTTCCGATGGACCGGGCTGGCATCACCGTGCGGCCAATCCGCTCGATGCTCGGGCCCCATCACCTCAACGAGGTCTTTCTCGACGGTGTCGAGGTGTTTCCCGACGAGGTCCTCGGCGAGTTGGGCGACGGCTGGCGGGTGATGCGCGAAGCGCTTGCCTTCGAGCGCGTCGGCATCGCCCGATACGCCCGGTGTGAGTCACTGCTCGACCGGATGCAAACCGAACTCGGTGACAACTGGGACGAGTTGCCCGAGTCCATCCGCGCGCGCTGGGTGCGGGCACTGATCGACCTTCGAATCGCGCGCCTGCTGGCCTACCGCGCGGTCTCACTGCAGGACGACCCGTCAGCCGGTGCCGCGGCCAGCGCCGCGCGCATCGCGACCACCACCTGCGACCAGCAAGTAGCCGAGCTGCTGTTCGACGTGCTCGGGCCGACGGCGCTGGACAGCGGCTTGTCGGCGGCGCTGCACGGCGCCGTCGAAGACCACTGGCGTTACGCCCAGGCGGCCACGGTCGCGTCCGGAACCATCGAAGTGCAGCGGATGCTCGTCGCGCGGGAAACCTTGGGAGCTCACGGATGAAAACCGCTCTGCCAGAAGATATCGCCGAGTTCTCCGCTGTCGCCACCAAACGGCTGGCCCGGTTCGGCGGACCCCAGGCCGCGCTGCAGGCCGAGACCGACGACCGGCTCCGGCAGGATGCCCGGACCGCACTGTCCGACCTCGGCGCATTCGACCTCGACGTGCGATCCTCTTCCGAGGACCTGCTGGCAGCCGCGGTGCTCTGCCAGGCTGTCGGCGCAACGGCGCTGCCCTATCCGTTAATCGAGGAGCTACTGGCGATCGACGGTGCCCGGCTCGCCTTGGTGAATCCCGAAGCACCCCGGATCGATCACGGCGACTTGGCCGGCGACTGGATCGGCGCCGACCTCGATGGCGCGCGCTACCGGGTGCAGCCGTCGTCACGCACTGACGCCAAGCTCGGACCGTTTCTGGTTCCGGCCACGTTGGGCCCGCCCGACGGGACGGTGCCGGCCGCCGACATCGATCTGCATCTGACGCTGGGGTCTTGGCGGATCGTCGGCGCAGTGCAGCAGTGCCTGGAGATCACTCGCCAGCACGTTGTCGCGCGGATGCAGTTCGGCAAGCCGCTGGCGGAATTCCAGGCGGTCCGGTTCACGGTCGCCGATGCCGCAGTCGCGGCACGCGGGCTTCACGAGCTCGCCAAGTACACCATCAGCCGCGTCGAATCTGTTCCGGCCCAGGTTCGTTCGGCGGACGCACTGATCCTCCGCCTCAAGGCCGGCGAGACCGCACGACAAGTCCTGCGCGCCGCGCACCAGTTACTGGGAGCCCTGGGCTTCTGCGACGAGTCCGACGTCAGCGTGCTCGACCGGCACACGCAGCCGCTGATCCGGCTGCCGGTCAGCACCGAGGTGCTCGCGCTGCGGCTGCTGCCCGGCATCCGCGACGGGGGGTTCGAGACGCTGTTCTCGGGATCGGTATCGGCGTGAGCACCGAGCACGTCGCCGCCGAAGAGGCTTCCCAACCGCTTGACGAAGGAATCCCGTTCGGCGCCAAACTTCAGCAGCTCGCCGAACAGCGTTGTGACGATACTGCTCTGACCGTCATCGCACGTGACGGTACGGGACACTCGATGACCTTCGCCGGATTGGACCGCCGAGCCAATCAATGGGGACGCGCGCTGACAGCCAGCGGCGCTGAGGTCGGTTCGCTTGTCGCACTGGCGATTCCCAATTCCGAGCAACTGGTCTTGGCCGTGCTGGGCTGTTGGAAGATCGGCGCCGTCCCGGTTCCGATGCGCTGGGATCTGCCCGACTGGGAGCGGTCCCGGGTGCTGGAGGTCATCGACCCGCCGGTCACCATCGACGAACAGACGCTGTCGACATTCACCGCGCGCGCCGGCGACCAGTCCGACGACCCGCTGCCGGCGGTCGTGTCCCCCAACGCCAATGGGATTTGCAGCAGCGGATCCACCGGCCTGCCGAAGGTCATTCTGACTCTGGCGCAAGGCGTGTGGACGCCGGAGTCGTCGTTCCCATTCCTGGCCGCCTGGGCGCCGACCGCGCAACCCCAGACCATCCTGGTGCCCGGTCCGATGTATCACACCAACGGCTTCTCGCCACTTACCTACCTGCTGGGCGGCGACCAATTGGTGGTGCTCGAAAAGTTCGACGCGGCAACCGTTGTGGACGCGATCGAGCGCTACCGCGTCACCAACTTCACCGCAACACCGACGATGCTCGCGCGCATCGCGGCCCTTCCCGACATACGCCGGCGGGATCTATCCAGCGTCGCGTGGATCTTGCAAGGTGCCGCGGTGATGCCGCATGCGCTGCTACACACTTGGTTCGAGTTGCTCAGCCCCGAACAGGTCGTGATGGCTTACGGGATGACCGAGGGCCTGGGAATCACCGCATTACGCGGTGACGAGTGGCTGGCGCACGTTGGCAGTGTCGGCCGCGGTTTCCGGGACACCGAAGTGCTCATCCTGGACCAGCAGGGCGAGCCGGTGAGTCCCGGTGAACTCGGCGAAATTTATCTGCGCTCGCCGATGAGCGCCGGATACCGCTACCTGGGCGGCGCGCCGCTGCTGCCGTCGACACCCGACGGGTTCCGGACCGCAGGCGATGTCGGCCACGTCGACGCCGACGGTTATCTCTACATCGCCGATCGCCGCAGCGACATGATCATCACCGGCGGCGCCAATGTCTTTCCCGCCGAAGTGGAATGCGCGCTCGCCGAACACGAAGGCATCGCCGATGTGGTGGTCATCGGACTCTCCGACCGCGACTGGGGCCGCCGGGTGCACGCCGTGGTCCAACTGGCCGACAGCACACAGTCGCTGACCGAACGGGATGTCATCGTCTACGCCAAGACCCGCCTGGCCGCCTACAAGGTGCCCAAGACCGTGGAGTTCGTCGATCAGATCCCCCGCACGGACGCGACCAAGGTCAACCGCTCAGCCATGGTCGAAGCCCGCGGCGGCTGATCACATCAGCGGGGGGCCGGGGTTGAGCCAGCGCGTCGAGTCGTCGGTATGGCCGATGTATTGCGGGCAGTAGGCGGAGATGGCAACGCCGACGAAGTAGCTGGACTGCCTCATCGAAAGGTCCGTATCCTTCATCAGCTTCAACGCGAGAAGGCTGGTTTTCGCACGCTGATCGAGTCCGGCGCACACCGTGTGGGCCATAGCAATTGCGGCGTTGTCATCCGGAAGGACGATCCCGCCCTTGGCGAGGGCATCAACGAACGCACCGTCGTTCGGGTCCGCTGACGCCGGAGCCGCCGAAAACAGCACGGCGGCAAATACCAGGACGGCACACGGTATCGATCGCGCGGTGCCATCGAAGGCCATACGTGATGCTAGCCGAGATCGAGACGTTTCTCTTCGCGGCCGAAACCGTCGGAGTGACGTCTCAGCTGATGCTGTCGACGGCCGTAGCAACCCTGGTCTGGAATCGGCCGGCAACGGGATGTACCCGAGCCAACGCCGTTCTAACTTTCCCTTCGCAACGCGCGGTAACCTCATTCTCACAGCGCAACGCGCGTGGTATTGAGGAGGCGGCATGGCCGGCGACGACGAAGCCGAACCGACGACCCGGGACGCGCGGTTCATCAAGACCGCGGTTGAGATCCTGCGCGAGACCGGGCGCACCGACTTCACCGTGCAAGAAGTGGTGGCCCGCTCCAAAACATCGCTACGGGCCTTCTACCAGCACTTCAGCAGCAAGGACGAATTGCTGATCGCGCTGCTGGAGCGGACGATGGCGCAGTCGACGCAGGCCTGGCGCACCGAGACGACCGGGCTGGACAGCGGTGCCGCGATCAAGCTGATCATCGACCGGATCAGCGCGGAACCCGAGTCGAGCACGCAGGACAGCCTGAATCGGGCGATGAACCTCTACAACCAACACCTCTCCGAAACCAGGCCGCGAGACTACGCCCGGGTGCTCTCGCCGCTGCACGACCTGCTCCGCGATGTCGTCCAGCGCGGCATCACCGAAGGAGTTTTCCGGCCCAACCTCGATGTCGGGCCGGCGGCGGCGATCGTCATGCAGACCATCTTGGGCGCCCTCCGATTGCATTGGCTGGGAGCCGAATTGACCGGTTCGCCGATCGATGCGGCCCACCTGTACGACTTTTGCATCCGCGCGCTGGGCAACGACGACGCCGTGCAAGTGGCGCCGCCGACACTCGCTGAGTTGTTCGACCAGATCGGGATGCGGCCCGGCACGCACAACGGCGAGTTCGCGATGACGATCCCGGTGAGCCCGCAGGTGGTCAACACCTCCGGCGCCCTGCAGGGCGGTCTGATCGCCACGCTCATCGACGTCGCCGGCGGACACTTCGGGGTGCAGCATCTGCGAGAGGGCACCACGATGACCACCGCCGACATGAACATCCGCTACCTGCGTCCGATCCGCCAGGGCATGGCATACGCAGTGCCCCGGATGCTGCGAAATGGGCGACGCGCGATGGTCATGCAGGTCGACGTCCTCAGCGATGCTGACGGCGAGGAAACGCTGCTCGCCACGGCAACGGTGAACTTTGCCGTTATAAGTGGCGCAACCCCGAAACTGCCCGACCGCCCGCCGGGCTGACCTGCCGATTACACCTCGCTACGCAGAGGTGGTAACGTCATTACCACCTCGTGAGAATCCAGACTTCAAGGAGATCGCCATGCCGTCACGCGAGCTTTCCTTCCCGGTGTTCGATGCCGACAACCACATGTACGAGCCGCAGGAAGCGCTGACCAAGTACCTCCCGGAGAACCGCAAGCGGGTCATCGACTACGTCGAGGTGCGCGGCCGCACCAAGATCGTGGTTCGCGGGCACATCAGCGAGTACATCCCGAACCCGACCTTCGAGGTCGTCGCGAAACCCGGTGCGCAGGAGGACTACTTTCGCAACGGCGCGCAGGGCAAGACCTACCGCGAGATCCTGGGCGAGCCGATGAAGGCGATTCCTGCGTTCCGTGAGCCGGGTGCGCGCCTCGAGGTGATGGACGAACTCGGCATCGACTACGCGCTGATGTTCCCGACCCTGGCCAGCCTGGTCGAAGAGCGCATGAAGGACGACCCGGAGATGACCCACGACGTCATCCACGCGCTCAACGAGTGGATGCACGAGCAGTGGTCGTTCAACTACCAGGACCGCATCTTCGCCACCCCGGTGATCACCCTGCCGATCGTCGACCGCGCGCTCGAAGAACTCGAATGGTGTCTGGAGCGGGGCGCCCGCACCGTGCTGGTCCGGCCGGCGCCCGTGCCGGGTTTCAAGGGCAGCCGATCATTCGGCCTCGAGGAGTTCGACCCGTTCTGGCAGGCCTGCATCAAGGCTGACATCCCGGTCTCGATGCACGCCTCGGACAGCGGCTACTCGGAGTTCGCCAGCGTGTGGGAGCCCGGCGACGAGTTCCTGCCGTTCAAGCCGACCGCCTTCCGTAGCTTCGCGATGGGCCACCGGCCGATCCTGGACGCGATGGGTGCGCTGGTCTGCCACGGCGCACTGTCCCGCAACCCCGAGCTGCGGATCTTGTCGATCGAAAACGGCGCCGACTGGGTGCCGGACCTGTTCAAAGGCCTCAAGGGCGTCTACAAGAAGATGCCGCAGGCCTTCCTCGAGGACCCGATCGAGGCGTTCAAGCGGTGCGTGTACATCACCCCGTTCTGGGAGGACCGGTTCACCGAGATCGTCAACATGGTCGGCACCGACCGGGTGCTGTTCGGATCCGACTGGCCGCACCCCGAGGGCCTGAAGGACCCGATCACCTTCGTCGACGAGCTCACCGACTTCGGCGAAGAGGACGTCGCCAAGATCATGGGCGGCAACCTGATGAAACTGATGAAGGTCGCCAAGCCGGTCTCGGCCTGATTCGCCGCGCACCGTAATAGGGTCGCCAGATGGAGCGGCGCACTCTGGAAGCGGTTATCTACGAACGTGAACCGCCGATCGCGCGGATCATCCTGAACCGGCCCGACAAGGCCAACACCAAGGATGCGACGTTGGTGCAGGAGGTCGATGCCTGCCTGCACGAAGCCGACCGTGACCGCGATATCAAAGTCGTGGTCATCAAGGCCAACGGCAAAGGTTTCTGCGGCGGGCACGTGGCCCGCTGGGGTCCCGACGAGAATCCTTATCCCGATTTCGGGGACACGTTCGAGGATCTCTACAAAGGCACCGCCGATCTGTTTCTGTGGCCGACGTTGTACCTGTGGGAGTTTCCGAAACCGACGATCTCGCAGATTCACGGCTACTGCATGGGTGGTGGGATTTATCTGGGCCTGCTGACCGACTTCTGCGTGGCATCCGAGGACGCTTTTTTTCAGATGCCGCTTGCCCAGAGCCTCGGTGAACCGGGTGGGCACACCATGATCGAGCCGTGGCTGCTAATGAATTGGCATCGCACCATGGACTGGCTGCTGCTGGCGCCGACGCTGTCGGCGGCTGAAGCGCTGGAGTGGGGGCTGCTCAACAAGGTGGTGCCCCGCGACGATCTCGAGAACACCGTCGAGGAGATGGCCCGCAAGATCGCCCAGATCCCGTTGACCACGTCGATGGCGGTCAAGAACAGCGTGAAGCGCGCTTACGAGTTGATGGGTATGCGGGTGCACCTGCAAGTCAGCCACATCCTGACCAACATGGTCGGCGCTGCTTCCGACGTCCAGGAACGTCGGGCCCAACTCATGCAATCGGGTTTGAAGCCACGGGATTTCGTCGGCCGCGACGAAGCTGAACCCGGCCCAACGTGACGGCACAGTCACAGTTGCGGCTGAACATGACTGCAGCGTCACGCTCGGCGTCGCAGGTTCAGCGGCTCTTTTCGCCGGCGAGCTTGCGCCCAGCCGCGTGCCGAGCGGCGACGTAACCAAACACCATTGAGCTGGCGATGCTCGCGCCGGCGCCCGGATAGGTTCGGCCCATCACCGTCGCGGTGGTGTTGCCGGTCGCATACAGGCCCTCGATCACCTGATCCTTCTCGTCGAGCACCTGTGCGTGCTCGTTGGTGATCACGCCACCGCACGTCCCGACGTCGGCCGGCAGCACCCTCGTTGCGTAGAACGGCGCCTTTTCCAGCGGACCGACGGCGGCGTTGGGCCGATACCCCGGATCGCCCAGGCAGTCGTTGTAAGCCGACTGTCCTCTGCCGAAGTCGGGGTCCAGTCCTTTGACCGCGAACTGGTTGAAGCGATGGATCGTACGCGTCAATTCGTCTGCGGGGAGCTCCGTTTGGCGGGCCAGGTCCTCGATGGTGTCGGCACGTTTGACCGCACCGGAATCGATCAGCTCGGACGGCAGCTGTTGGTTGCGCTTCAGCGGGTTGACGCTGGTGACGTAGCGCCGAACGTATCCGTCGTCGAAGACCATCCAGCACGGCACCGCCTTGTTCGCGTACATCGCCTTGCCGACCTCCACGTAGGAGTTCGACTCGTTGCAGAATCTCCTGCCGGTCGAGTCGACGTAGATGGCCCCGGGTCGTTGACGACCCGAGCCCAACGACGCGGCAACTGCCCCGCCGTTGGCGATGAAAACCGAAGGCAACCACCATGCTTCGTCCAACAGATCGGTCTTAGCACCCAGTCGCATCGCCGTCTGCAGCACCTCGCCAGTGTCGCCGGCGTTGGCGATCGACCACTTGGCGTCGTTGGGTTGATCGCCGCTGTAGCGCTGCCGCATCTCGGCGTTGTGGCCGAAGCCACCGGCGGCCAACAACACTCCCCTGCGCGCCTCGACGTTCAGCGGTGTGCCGTCGTGGACGATGCGCGCACCGACGACTCGGCCGTCTTCGACGATGAGGTCGGCAAGAGCGGCGTTGATCCACAGCGGTGGCTGTCCGTCGCCGAGATCGATCAGCGCCTTGAGCATCTGAGCGATCAGCGAGGCGCCATTGGTCAGAATCTGGCGCCGACGTATCCGCGCCGCGGCGGTGCGAAGGAACACCCGGGTCGCCACAGCGAAAGCCCTTGGCGCACGGTTGAAATACTGCACCGAGCGGAGCTCGTTGGTCAGCACCACGTAGCCGTAGTTCTTGGCCAGCGGCGGCTGCACTTTGTCACTCCAGCTGCCCAACTCCGCGGCGTCGAACGGAATGCCCTCGACGGCGCGGCCGACGGAGTTGCCGCCCTTGTGGTTCGGGTAGTAGTCGCTCCACCCTTCACAGCGGATGAGCTTCACGCCTTTGCGAATCAAGAAGTTCAGCATCTCGTAGCCCGCGGTCAGAAACATCTCGCGGCGCTCGGGTGACGATGGCGCGCCGACGTCGCCCACGACGTCGGCAAGATAGGCAAGGCCGTCGTCATGCGAATCCGCTATGCGGTCGGCCCGCATCAGCGGGTTGTTGGGCAGCCAGACGATGCCACCGGACAATCCCGTCGAACCACCCACCAGGGCTTGCTTTTCCACGATCAGCGGCTCGAGACCGCAGTCGAGCGCGGCCAGTCCCGCCACCATGCCGCCGCCGCCGCTGCCGGCGATCACCAGGTCAACTGACCGGTCCCATTGCGTGGTCATCGCGCCTCCGAGGTGAAACCGAGATCGGCGATCGGTACATCGATGGTGGTGTTCGTCTTCTGGATTGCGGGTACCAGTGCGTCGTACGGCAAGCCGGCGAGAAAGCCGTCTACGACGCGTTCGAAGTTCGAGATCAGCCCTTCGATCTGGTCTGATAACCGCATGTACTCAAAGCCCTTGGAATGCAGTCCTTTTTGCTGCCGCGGCAGGTTGGAGAAGTCCTGAGCCGGAATCGGCGGCCAGCGCGGATCGTCCGGCGACAACGGCTCCGGTGGTGTGGGCTTTCCGGTGGACAGGTCGCTCGGCGTCCGAGTCAGCGACCAGATCTCGAACAGGGTTTCCTCGGGGCCGAGCGGGCGGATCCGGTAGGACGAGGCGCTGCTGTAGGTGGGCAGGATGAAGTGGTGCGGGAAGGCGAAGCCGATCGCATCGGTGATCCCCCGTCGGACGAGGTCGTTCAGGTCGGGCATGTCGCTTCCCCGCGCCCGATGCCAGGCCACCACCGCGTCGTTGAGGGCGCCGCGCCAACCGGCCAG
Source organism: Mycobacterium sp. (assembly GCF_036488105.1). Classification (GTDB taxonomy): domain Bacteria; phylum Actinomycetota; class Actinomycetes; order Mycobacteriales; family Mycobacteriaceae; genus Mycobacterium. The sequence continues at coordinate 19,723 of NZ_DASXHW010000109.1, forward strand.
CGCCTCAGCCGGATCGGAGGGCAGCGCGATGGTCTGCATGCCCTCGGCGATGCGGATGTCGTTCTCATGGGTCATGCCACCCATGCCGTCGCCCAGCGTGCGCATGAAGTACAGACTGCTCGCGACGATGGGATGCACGGCTTCCGACGGGGTGCTGGTCTGCGCCGACGGCAGCAACTGCGGGTGCGTCTGCGGGACGTGGTAGCCCTCCATGAACGCGGCCGTCGCCAACTTCCAGTTCACCGGCAGCCGGCAGGATTGCCACCACTCGACACGCAGCGACTCGACTTTCCAGGCGTCGTAGATCGATGCGAAGGGTTCCATCCAGTCGCGAAGCGGCGGGGCGTTGTCGTCGAGGTTGATCCACACGCATCCGCCCCAGAGCTCGCATTTGACCGAGACGAGCTGCAAGTCGTCAGCGGACATGTTCTCCTCGGCGAAGGCCTCGGGTCGCAACACGAATGTGTTGCGACCGTCGATACCCCAGCACCAGCCGTGGAACGGGCAGACGAAGGTCCGCCGGGCCCCAGCAAGAGCGCCGTTGCCCTCGACCAGCTTCACGCCGCGGTGACGACAGGCGTTGTGGTAGGCCCGCACGGTGTCGGCATCGAGTCGCACGACGATGATCGACTGGTCCAGGATCTCGTATTCGACGAAGTCGCCGGCCTTGGGGATCTCCTCCAGCCGGCACGCCATCTGCCACACCCGCGGCCAGAACAGCTCGGCTTCCAGCGCGTAGAAAGCGGGGTCGTAGTAGCGCTGCTTGGGAATCCGGTCCGGGCTCTCAACGGCCAACGGCACCGGCAGCGGTGTCCAGTTCACGTCAGTTCGCGAGTTCATCCGATCATCCTTGTCAGCTCATACGATCCGTGACGCGCGCCCTTGCCAGAAGCGTTCGCGGATCCGTCTCTTGTAGAGCTTCCCGTTCGGGTCCCGCGGCAGCTCGGCGTCGAATTCGATTGTGCGCGGACATTTGTAGCCCGCGAGGTGTGTTCGGCAATACTCGACCAGTTCGGCTTCCAGCTCGGGCCCGGCCGCGACGCCGTCGACCGGCTGCACGACCGCCTTCACCTCTTCACCGAACTCCTCGTTCGGCACACCGAACACCGCCGCGTCGACGAGCTTGGGGTGCATCACCAGCAAGTTCTCCGCTTCTTGCGGGTAGATGTTCACCCCGCCGGAGACGACCATGAACGTTGATCGGTCGGTGAGGTAGAGGTAGCCATCGTCGTCGACGTAACCCATGTCCCCCAGTGAACGCCAGCCGTGCTCGTTGAAGACCGACGCGGTCTTGGCGGGATCCTTGAAGTATTCGAACTTCGGGCCGCCTTCGAAGTAGAGCTCGCCGGTCTGACCGACCGGGAGTTCTTCTCCGTCGTCGCCGACAACATGCACCGGGGACATCGGTATTCCGACCGAGCCCGGGTGGGCCAGCCACTCTTCCGGGTCGATCGTCGTGCCCGCGAATCCCTCAGTCCCGCCGTAGTATTCGTGGATGATCGGGCCGAACCAGTCCATCATCTGGTGCTTGACGTCCACCGGGCATGGCGCGGCCGCGTGGATGACGCACCGCAGGCTGGACACGTCGTATCGCCGGCGAACGGGCTCGGGAAGTTTCAGCATCCGCACGAACATCGTCGGCACGAACTGAGCATGCGTCACCCGGTGCTTCTCGATCAAGCGCAGCACGTCTTCGGCGTCGAACTTGCGCATGATGATCGCCGCAGCGCCAACACGATTGACCGCCATCGTGTAGTTCACCCCGGCGGCGTGGTACATCGGTGCCGGCGAGAGGTACACGTTCTCCGCGCTCATACCGTATTTGTGGATCAGCGCCATCTCCAGGACCGACTGCGCCCATGAACCGTTGCCGTCGGTCGGAAGTGGCCGCCGAACGGCCTTGGGCCGTCCGGTGGTGCCCGACGAGTACAGCATCTCCGACCCGTCCGTCACTGGCGGCGCATCCCCTGCGGCCGCCGTGGCCTCGTCGTAGGACTGCCAGCCCGCCAGGTTTCCGCCGACCGCGATGTGGACGTCGACAGCGGTATTCGCGGTACGCAGATGCGCGGCGAGGTCGCCCATCGACGCGTCCACGAACACCGCCTTGGCGTCGGAGTCGTCGATCACGTAGGCGACTTCATCGGGCGTGAAATGGGTGTTCACCGCGGTGTAGTAGAGCCCGGAAAGCTGGCATCCCCAGGTGATTTCGAAGAACTCCGGCCGGTTGGGCAGCACCAGCGCCACGCCGTCGCCGGGGCGCAGCCCCGAACCGTGCAGCACCGCGGCGACCCGCCGGCTTCTGGCGTGCAGCTCACCGAAGGACATCACCCCACCGTCGGACAGGATCAGCGCCGGTGACTGGCCGGCGCTGATCGCGTGATCGACGATGTTCACGAGCAGACCCGAGTGGCTAGGTGGCCGAGGCGCCGTCGTTCGATGCGGCGGCAGCGGCCTGACGCCGGGCATGCTCGGACGGCAGCACCTTGTCCTTGAACACGGTCTGGATCAGCTGCTGCACATCCTTGCTGATCGAGGCCAGCGCGACGAGGTCGTTGGAGCTCTGCCAGTGCACCCGCATGCCCATCAGCTCCCAGGCTCGCTTCAGGTTGGCCTTGGTGAGCATCAGCGTCGTCAACGGTGCCTGGGCAATGTGGCGGGCGATCGCGTCCACGCGGTCGTCCAGGTCCTCCCGCTTGACCACCTCGTTGACGAGGCCGACCTCCAGCGCCTTCTTGGCGTCGATCACCTCGGCGGTGAACAGATAGTAGGCGGCGCGGCGCCAGTTCATGAACACCCAAGGCTCGATGGAACATTCACCGGATGGCATGCCGAACCCCTGCAGGGGCGGGTAAGAGAAGTAGGCGTCCTCGGAGGCGATGACGATGTCGGTCGTCAGGCCCATGTGCGTACCGCCGCCCACACAGTAGCCGTGCACCTGGGCGATGGTGGGCTTGGAGAACTCCCACAGATTCAGGGTTGGCTTGACGAAGAGATCCGACTGCGCCTTCCACGGGTGGCCCGTCACCATGGCGTTCTCCACGAACGCCGGATAGTCGACGGCGTTGTTGCCGATCGCGTGCCCGGAGCAGAATCCCTTGCCGTTGGCCTTGAGCACCAGCACCTTGATGTCGTAGTCGCGGTCGGCATCAAGTAGTGCGGCGTCGACTTCTTCGGCCAGCTTCTGATCCTGGGCATTGGCCTTCTCGGGCCAGTTGAGGGTGATCTTCGCGATCGGCCCGTCTTTTTGGTAGATGATTCTTTCGCGGGTCTCGTTGAGATCCATTTGTTTTCGTACCCTTTCCGCTAAGAAGTGATGACGTGTGAAGTGATGACGCCGATTTCTGCGCCGATGTCGTAGGTAGTTCCGATCTGGCCCGTCCACTGCACGGTGCCGGAGGCCCCGGCCTCGATTTCCTGTTCCACTTTCTCGGTCGCGATCACGTAGATCGGCGTGCCCTCGTCCACATGCTGTCCGGCTTCAACGAGCAGATCGGTGAGCTCTGCCTCCGAGACAGCTACCGATACTCGCGGAATGCGAATGATGAAGTCAGCCATGGGCTTCCGCTCTGTCCAGGGTCCTCTGAGCGGCGGCAACGATGCGCTCCGGCGACGGATACACAGTCGCCTCCAGCGCAGGCGCGGCGGGGTTGGGGATGAACCTGGCGGCGACCCGTTCGACGGGCGCTACGAGTTCGCCGAACAGCTCGGACTGCAGGATCGCGGCGATCTCTGCTCCCGGGCCGGCGAATTGCACTGCGTCGTGGATGATTACGGCCCGGCGAGTTCGGCGCGCGGATTCGACGATCGTGTCGACGTCGAGTGGAACCAGGGTCCGCAGATCGACGACCTCTGCGCTGACGCCCTGTCCGGCCAGGGTCTCCGCCGCTGCCAGCGCGTCGTGCACGGGCCGGCCGTAGCTGATCAAGCTCACATCGGTGCCGGACCGCTTGATGTCGGCGTGGCCCAGCGGAATCCTGAAGCCCGGGTCGACGGGAACCAGCCCCTTCTTGCCCTGCAGCCGAATCGTTTCGACGAACAGGCACGGGTCCTCGTCGAAGATCGCCGACGCGAGTAGGCCTTTGCCGTCCCGCGGGGTGGACGGCACGATCACCTTCATGCCGGGGATGTGCATGAACCACGCCTCCAGGCTCTGCGAATGAGTCGCGCCGGTGGCCAGCCCGGCATAGACCTGGGTGCGGACGGTGATCGGCGCCGTGGTGCGCCCGGCGGTCATGAATCGCAGCTTGGCGGCGTTGTTGATCAGCTGGTCGGCGGCGATACCGATGAAGTCCATGATCATGATCTCGGCCACCGGCCGCATTCCGTCAATGGCCGCGCCGATCGCGGCGCCGACGATCGCCGCCTCCGATATCGGGGTGTCCAAGACTCGGTCATGGCCGTACTTCGTCGACAGGCCCGCCGTGGGACCCGACGCCCCGGGGTCGGCGATGTCCTCACCGAGCAGGAACACTCTGTCGTCGGCCTGCAACGCCTGATCCAACGCGAGGTTCAGCGCCTCGCGCATCGTCATCTCTTTGTCGTCCATGCCATTACACCGGGAACTTGATCGGGGTTGCGTACACGTCGCGGTCCAGTTCGTCGACCGTCGGGGAATCGGCACTCATCACGGTGTGCAGCGCTGCTTCGACCGTCGCAAGCGCATCGTTGTCGATGCCATCCAACTCGGCTTCGCCGCAGATGCCCGCTTCGGCGAGCTGCATGCGGAACCTCGGCACCGGGTCGGCATCCATCGCTGCGGCCAGCTGCTCCTTCGGGATGTAGGGCATCCGGTCACCGAAGTAGTGGCCCCGGAACCGGAACGTCACACACTCGATGAAGGTGGGACCGCCGCCGGAGCGGGCTCGTTGCAGCGCCTCGTCGAGAACCGATTTCACCGCCAAGGGGTCGTTGCCGTCGACGCGCACACCCGGCATGCCGTAGCCGGCCGCGCGTTCGGCGACGTGCTCGAGCTTCATGGTGTCGCGGGTAGGCGTCATCTCGGCGTAAAGATTGTTCTGGCACACGAAGACCATCGGCAGATCCCACAGCGCTGCCATGTTGGCGGCCTCGTGAAACGAGCCGGTGTTGGTCGCACCGTCGCCGAAGCTGACCACGGTGACGCGATCGAGTCCTTTGCGTTTGGCGGACATCGCCAGGCCCACCGCCACCGGCGGCCCGGCGCCAACGATGCCGGTCGACAGCATCACCCCGTTCTCCGGTTTGGCGATGTGCATGGTGCCGCCTTTACCGCGACTGGCGCCGGTCGTGCGCCCCATCATCTCGCCGTAAATCTCTTCGAGCGGCACGCCTTTGCCGATCAGATCGTGCAGTCCTCGGTAGGTGGTCACCAGCTGGTCGTCGGCCCGCAGTGCGACACCCATCGCGGCGGCGATCGCCTCCTGACCGCGCGACGGCCAGTACACACACATGAACTCTCCGGTGCCGATCCCCTTGGAGAGCCGGTCGTCGGCGGCCTTCATCAGCACCATCAACGCATAGAGGCGCTTGTGCACTTCTGCCGAGACCCCGGCGGCCGGACTCACTTTGGGTAGGAACCAATCTCTCCGTAGACCTTGGGAATTGGCGGTGTGTCCATGTTGAGCAGCTCCAGCGACGACATCTTGCCGCTGGCGCCGAGTTCCCCTAGCCGTTGGACCACTGAGTCGAGGTCGTCGCAGTCGAGCTCGTAGATGGCGATGAACGGGCCGTTGCTGTCGGTCGGCGCGAAGCGGCGCGCGGAGACGATCCCGTCGACCGAGCAGATCTCCGCCAAATGTGTGTCGTTGTACCACTTGTGGTACTCGGCCTCGCGGTCGGCCGACACCGGCATGGTCTCCAGGTAAATGATCCCTTTGGGCATCTTCACCTCTCCATTTCGCTTGCGGTGCAGTGTGATTGACCGGGCCTCAGCCGCCCGACCACGGCTTCACCTTCAGGAATCCTCCGCCGTCGACGCGGAGCTGCTGGCCGGTGATGTAGCGCGCCGCGTCGGACGCCAGGAACAGCACGGCCTCACTGATGTCCTCGGGTTCGACGTAGGGAATGGGCATCGCCTGCACCAGCGGAAAGACCGGTTCGGCATCCTCGCGGGTCGGGTTCTTCAGGTCAGGCCGAAAGGCTCGGTACATCGGTTCGCTGTGCAACATGTCGGTGTTGACGTTCGTCGGGTGCACCGCGTTCATCCGGATGGAGAACGGCGCCAGCGCACGTGCGAAGTCGTTGACGTAGTGCGCGGCAGCGATTTTCGCGAAGGCGTACCCGGCTCCTCCGGGACCGCCGTCGATGCCGGTGGTGTTCATCGACGACATGAAGGCGGCGTTGGAACCGATCACGATGATCGACGCGCCGGAGTCCAAATGCTTGAGGCTGGCGTGCACCAGATTGAGCACGCCGCCCAGGTCTACGTCGACGGCATCGGCGAAAGCCTGCGCCGGCAGGCCCGCCGTCAGCGGACAGATGCCGGCGTTGGCGACCACGATGTCGAGATGACCGAGCTCTGCGACGCCGCGGTCGACCGCCGCCGACAGTGCCGCGCGGTCGCGAACATCGGCGATCTCGGTGAAAACGCGCTGGCCCTCCTTCTCGACCAGGCGAGCGGTTTCGTCGAGGTCTTCCGGCCGGGCCAGCGGGTATTTGTTGGTTTCGATGTCTTCGCACAAGTCGATCGCGATGATGTCGGCGCCCTCGGCGGCGAGCATCCGCGCGTGCGAGCGCCCTTGTCCGCGCGCGGCTCCACTGACTACCGCGACCTTGCCTGTCACCCTGCCCATAGCCGATCCCTTCTCATGCGCTCAACAATGCGACCTACATTGGGGCTCAAGCCATTCGACATGGGGATCGTCGTCGGTGTTCGTCACGGTGGGCTCCGCAAGTGCGCTGACCCGGCCGTCGATGAGGACCGGACGAGCGTTCGACTCCATTGCTTCTCTTCCACGCGCTGCGTCATTGCAGGACAGGCTGACGAAAACCTATAGTATCTATACTACCTAAAATAGAAAAGACACCGAAAAGGGTGACCAGACGACAGGCGTGCCCAGTGGCGTCCGGGTCATCGAGCTGGCTTCGTGGACATACGTTCCGGCTGCCGGTGTCGCGTTGGCGGACTGGGGCGCCGACGTCATCAAGGTGGACAGCGTCGTGGGCGGTGGACCGTGGCCGCAACGGCGCGATCCTGTAGCCTGCCCTCGAATACCGTCTGGTGGAGGGACAGGTCATGACTTCGGGCGTCGAACAGCTGGAGTTTCAGGCCGAGGCGCGGCAACTGCTGGACCTGATGGTCCACTCGGTCTATTCCGACAAGGATGCGTTTCTGCGCGAGTTGATCTCGAACGCCTCCGATGCGCTCGACAAGCTGCGAATCGAAGCATTCCGCAACAAAGACCTGGACGTCGACACGTCTGATCTGCACATCGAGATCGACGTCGACAAGGACGCTCGCACCCTGACCATCCGCGACAACGGCATTGGCATGACCCGCGCCGAGGTGGTCGATCTGATCGGCACGCTGGCCAAATCCGGTACCGCCGAGCTGCGTCAGCAATTAAAGGAAGCGCAGAATACTAAAAACACAGCCGTCTCCGAGGAGCTGATCGGTCAGTTCGGCATCGGCTTCTACTCCACCTTCATGGTGGCTGACAAGGTCGAGCTGCTCACGCACAAGGCGGGCGACAGCGAGGCCACCAAATGGGAGTCGAGCGGCGATGGCACCTACACCATCGCCACCGTCGAGGGTGCTCCGCAAGGGACATCGGTCACCCTGCATCTCAAGCCGGCGGACGCCGAGGACGCAATCCACGACTACACCTCGGAGTGGAAGATCAGGACGCTGGTCAAGAAGTACTCCGACTTCATCGCCTGGCCGATCCGGATGCAGGTCGAGCAACGCACTCCCGCTTCGGAGGACGGCGGCGACGAGACCGTCACCACCGAGGTCCAGACGCTGAACTCGGGCAAGGCGCTGTGGGCAAGGCCCAAAGACGAGGTGTCGGACGAGGAGTACAAGGAGTTCTACAAGCACATCGCCCATGCCTGGGACGAGCCGCTCGAAGTCATCTCGATGAAGGCCGAGGGCACTTTCGAATATCAAGCCCTGCTCTTCATCCCGTCGCGAGCCCCGCTTGACTTGTACGAGCCGGACGCCTCGATCGGCGTGCAGCTCTATGTCAAACGCGTCTTCATCATGGGCGACTGCGACCAGCTGATGCCCCGATATCTGCGTTTCGTCAAGGGTGTCGTCGACGCACAGGACCTGTCGCTGAACGTTTCCCGCGAGCTCCTGCAGCAGGACCGGCAGATCAACGCGATCCGGCGGCGGTTGACCAAGAAGGTCCTGTCGACCATCAAGGATCTGCAGTCCCAGCGGCCGGACGACTATCGCACATTCTGGGGCGAGTTCGGCAAGGTCCTCAAAGAAGGATTGATGCGGGACTTCGACAACCAGGAGGCGCTGCTGGAGATCTCGTCGTTCGCCTCGACGCACAGCGAGGAGCAACTGACCACCCTGGCCGAGTATGTCGGGCGGATGAAAGAAGGCCAGCGACAGATCTTCTACGCCACCGGCGAATCACCACAGCAGATCCTGAACACGCCGCACCTCGAAGCGTTCAAAGCGAAGGGCTATGAGGTGCTCCTGCTCTCCGACACGGTCGACGAGATCTGGTTGGGATCGGTGACCGAGTTCGACGGTAAGCCCCTGCAGTCGGTGGCCATGGGCGACGTGGACCTCGACTCCGAGGAAGAAAAGGCGGCACACGAGGCCGAACGTAAAGAACAGGAACAGGATTTCGCCGATCTGCTGACCTGGCTGACCGAGACGCTGAGCGAGCACGTCAAGGAAGTGCGGCTATCCACCCGCCTGACCGACTCGCCGGCCTGCCTGATCACGGACGCCTTCGGCGTGACTCCGTCACTGGCCCGCATCTACCGGGCCACCGGGCAGGATATCCCGGTCGGCAAGCGGACGTTGGAACTCAACCCGAACCACCCGCTCATCACCGGCCTGCAGCAGGCCCACAAAGACCGCGGCGACGATCCGGCGAATGGCGAAACTGCCGAATTACTCTATGGTGCAGCACTTCTCGCCGAAGGTAACGCGCCTGAAGATCCGGCGCGGTTCGCCGAATTGTTGACGCACCGGCTGGCGCGGACGGTTTAGCGCCCGACCTTCCCGTGCTTGACCTGATTGAACGGCACGCCGCGGTCGGCGGCGTACTCGCGAGGGAAATTCAACACCCGCTCGCCGATGACGTTGCGGGCCAACTCGCTGGTGCCGCCGCCAATACAAACCGTTTGTCGGGCGAGATAGCGCAGACCGGTCTCCAGGCCCTCCCCGTCGGCGCCGACGACTCCCGCCGTTCCGGTGATCGCCAATCCGGCGTCCATCTCCAAAGTTACTGTCTCGGCGTGAAATAGCCGCAGCAGCGTACCCGCGGCGGGCGGCAGCGTGCCGTCGTTGACGCTGCGGAAGACGTGGGCGCCCAGTTGGTCACTGACCGCCCGGTGCACCAGTGCGCGTCCGGCGATCTGGCGCACTCGTTCGTTGTCGGCTTGTCCGGTCTTCTCGGCGAGCCGCATGTAGTTCACCGGGGTCGATCGGCCGCCCTCGCTGCCGCTGCCGCTGGCGAATTCCGAGCCCATGCCCACCGCGCGGCGCTCGTGATAGAGCTGGCGCGAAGCCACCGACCACCCGTCGTTGACCTCGCCGACGACCGCATCGTCACCGACATTGACGTTATCGAGGAACTCCTCGCAGAATTCCGTGGATCCATTCAGCTGAGTGATGCGCCGCAACGTGATTCCGGGATGCTTGATCGGCACCAAAAACATGGTCAGGCCGTCGTGCTTGGGCACATCCCAATTGGTGCGGGCCAGGCACAGGCCATAATCGGCACCGAATGCGCTGGTGCTCCACGTCTTTGCGCCGTTGAGCACCCAGTGGTCACCGTCGCGCTCTGCGCGAGTGAGCACACCCGCGAGGTCTGAGCCGCCGCTGGGCTCGGACAACAGCTGAACCAATATCTCGTCACCCCGCAGCGCGGCGCCGATGTGCTGACGCTTCTGTTCCTCGCTGGCGGTGTCGAGCAAGGTCGCGCAGCAGATGGTGAACGTCGGCGTGTTGAGGATCAGCGGCATCTCATAGCTGAGGCTTTCGTCGTTGAACGCCTTTTGGTACTCGTAGTCCAGACCCAGGCCGCCGTACTCGCGCGGAAAGCAGATCCCGGCGAATCCGCCTTCATAGAGGCGCTTTTGGAGTTCGCGAGCGCGTAGCCAGCAACGCTCCTCGTCGCGATGAGCTGCCGGCGGGTGCGCTGGATCGATGGGCGGCATGTTCTCGGCCAGCCAGGCTTGCGCCCGAGCCCGGAAGTCATCGATCGATTCGGGCTCGGCGACAGCGTCGGAGCGATACGTCTCGGTCATCAGGCGGACCTCGGCGCCTGCTGCCCCGCCTCCTGCAACTGGTACACCCGCAGGTTGTGTTCTTCGGGCGTCCCGAACATGGACCGATACAGCGCAGCCCGCCGCAGGTAGACGTGCAGGTCGTGCTCCCACGTCACGCCGATTCCGCCGTGCATCTGCACGCAGGCCTGGATGATCTCGGTGGACATCTCCCCGACGTAGGACTTGGCAATGCTGGCCGACAAGGCGGCATCCGGCGAGCGGTCGGAGATGGCTGCCACCGCCGCGGAAGTTGTAGCCCGGCAAGCTTCCAGCCACATCTTCATATCGGCGAAGCGGTGCTTGAGCGCCTGATAGGACGCCAGCGGGCGGCCAAAACTGTGCCGATCCAACGCCCAGGCCACAGTGAAGTCGAAAACGGTCTGCAGAATGCCGACCACTTCGGCGCACTGCAGCACCTGGGCGATCTGGCTTTGCCGGTCGATCAACTCGGCGGTGCCGTCGATCGCCGCGCTGTGGTCGATCTCGACCCCGTCGAAATGCACGCGGGCGTACTGCTTCACCAAATCGATCGACTGCTGCGGCTCTATGCGCACACCCGCTGTGTCGGCCGGCACCAGAAATTGGCGTACGCCGTCGTCGATCCGCGCCACCACGAGCAGAAGGCTGCTCTGCGCGCCGGCCTCCACACGGTCTTTGACACCGTCGATGCGGTAACCGGAATCGGTCGCCGTCGCGGTGAGCGCCGGCTCATGGGGTGCCCAACCCTGCCCGGGTTCGTATACCGCCCACGACGCGACGGTCTCCCCGGCGATCAGCGCCTCGATCGTCGCCGCGTGCGATTGCGGGTCGGCGGAATCCACCAGCCCGGCCAACACCGTGCTGACCGGATACAACGGGCCGGGAGCCACCGTCTTGCCGAGTTGTTCAGCGACCATCGCCAGATCAGCCACACCGTCGCCCGAGACGCTGCCGCCGCCGAGTTCCTCGGGGACCAGCAACGCCGTCCACCCGAGCTCGGCGGCGCGCTGCCACCAGTCCGGCTCGAACGAGACACCTTGAGCGTGCAGCTCCCGCACCCGGGTCAGCGGAACCTCTTTTTGCAGAAATGCTTGGGTGGTGGACGCGAAGAGTATCTTTTCGGGGGAATCGACGGCAGTCATGATGTTGGCTAAGACCTTCCTGGCCTTCCTTCACCGTTGCGGATGAAGGCCCGGCGTGTGTCCCAGTCGGTGGTCGCTGGTGACCCGATGGTAGCAATGAGCAATACAGTAAGAGATACCGGAGTTCAGTCGATAATGACGTTGAGGAGCCGCGGTCGCCATGGCTGACCCGGGAAAAGGGCCGCAGGATCCCGACAAGGCGAAGGCGGACGCGCTCGCATTGGCCGAGCAAGCCGAGGCCGAAGCCGCTGAGGCTGAGGCGCTCGCCGCAGCCGCCCGCGCGCGAGCTCTCGCCATCAAGTTGCGGCGCGAAGCGCAGGCAACAGCTGACGAAGAGGCCGAGGCAGCCACCGCGGACGCCGACGACGCCGACGAAAGGGCCGACGAGACTTCCGAAGCGCCCGAGGCCACCGAGACCGTGGAGACTGCGGAAGCCCCCGCGCCGACCGACACGGCAGAACCCGAGCCGGCCCGCCGCCGGCTACGGGCGCCGAAGTTGGCCGTGGCGCTGACCATCGCCGCGGTTGTCGCCATCTGCGCATTGCTCGGAGTCAGCGGCTGGATGGGCTGGCATCACCACAACGTCGTGCAGGAGCGGCAGCGCGCCGCGGCCTACATCGCCGCCGCCCGGCAAGGTGTGGTCAACCTGACGTCGCTGGATTTCAACAAGGCCAAGGAAGACGTCCAGCGCGTACTCGACACCGCCACCGGCGCATTCAGAGATGACTTCCAAAAGCGTGCAGAGGATTTCGAGTCGGTGGTGAAGGATTCCAAGGCAGTGACCGAAGGATCGGTGTCGGCCGCGGCGGTCGAGTCGATGAACAACGATTCCGCCGTCGTTCTGGTGCTGGCCAACGAGCGAGTCACCAATATCGCCGGCGCCAAGGATCAACCGCGGACGTTCCGGTTCCGGGTCTCGGTGGTGCACGACGGCGATCAGCTGAAGCTGTCGAAAGTGGAGTTCGTGCTGTGAGCGCCGACGACGAAACCGCGCCCGACGTCGAGCCCACCGACGAGGCCGAGATCGACACCGCGACCGATGACACAGACGAAGACTCGGCCGCGGCCGAAATCGACAAGGCCACGGACAGCGCCGACAGCTCGTCTGCGGCCCGGCGACGCCTCATCACCATCCCGCTCATTCCGGTAGCGCTGGTGTTGGGCCTACTGGCGGCCGGTGGGCTGACCGGATGGCTGTACTTCACCCAGCTTCGGCCAGATACGCAGACCGACCCCGCGGTCGCACAGAGCGCGATCAACGCGGCCCGCGATGGCACCGTGGCCTTGCTGTCCTACAAGCCCGACACCCTCAATCGGGACTTCGCCGCGGCCAGGTCGCACCTCACCGGCGACTTCCTGAACTACTACGACCAGTTCACCAAAGAGGTCGTGACGCCGGCCGCCCAGTCCAAGGCGGTGGCGACCACCGCTCAGGTCGTGGGCGCGGCCGCCTCAGAGCTGCACCCGAATTCGGCGGTCGTGCTGGTCTTCGTCAACCAGGTGACCACCAGCAAGGAACGGCCGGATCCGGCGATGGCGTCCAGCAGCGTGCTGGTGTCGTTGACCAAGGTGCACGGGGACTGGCTGATCACCAAGTTCGATCCGGTCTAGCGGACCGCAGGACGCCAGGTGATCGGTGCGAAGGGCCGCCATTCATTTCAGCGTCGGTTCAGCATGTGGTCTATACCGTCGAGCGCGTGACCGACACAGCACCCAAAGCGGGCCGCCGACGACGCGTGATGCTGAGCAAAGTCCCAGAAGTCACCATCTGGTTCTGGATCATCAAGATCCTTTGCACCACGGTTGGTGAGAGTTTCGCGGACTGGATCAATGTGGGTTTAGGTTTAGGCCTCAATATCACCGCACTCATCTTCAGTGTCGCGCTCGCCCTCGTACTGGGAATCCAGTTGCGTCTCAACCGCTATGTGCCCGTCGTGTACTGGCTGACCGTCGTCGTGCTCAGCGTGGCCGGTACGCTCTACACCGACATCCTCACCGACAGCCTGCGGATACCGCTGGCGGCTACCACGAGCGTTTTCGCGGTGGTCTTGGCGGCAGTGTTCGGCGTGTGGTTCGCCCGGGAACGAACGCTGTCGATCCACAGCATCGTCACCGTGCCGCGTGAACGGTTCTACTGGTTGGCAGTCCTGGTCACCTTCGCGCTGGGGACGGCTGTCGGCGACTGGACACTGCAACTCACCGGTTGGGAACGCGGCGTTTCAGTCCTGTTGCCCGCAGGCCTAATCGTTATGATCATCGTCGGTTGGCGCCTTGGCGCCAACGCCGTGCTGTCCTTCTGGCTCGCTTATATCCTGACCCGTCCGCTGGGCGCCAACCTGGGTGACTGGTTCGCCTCCCCCGTCGGCGATGGTGGGCTCGGGCTGGGCTACGGCATCACCAGTGTGATCTTCCTCGTCGCTATCTTCGGCTCGGTCGGCTACCTCACGCTGTCGCGGGCCGACGTAATCGAGGCAACTCACCGCCATGACGCCTCGGCCGTCGTCAGCCGTCCCGCGCGGGAGAAGGCCATGCTCGGCTACTACGCGGTCGTGGCCGTGGCCACCGTTGTGCTGCTCGTCTGGGCGGCCGGGCAGCCGCACACCGCTGCCACGGCTGGCAGTGAGGAGGAGGTCAGTCCACCCCCGGCATCGGGCACCCTACCAACGCAGGCCAGCGCCACGTTCCCGCCGGGGGAGATCGCGAAGTTCCGGGAGATCACGCACGACACCTTGGCGAAGGTGCAGGCCGGTGATCGGGTCGGCGCCGCCCACCGGATTAGAGACCTCGAGACCGCGTGGGATGACGATCAGGCCACGTTGCAGCCGATGAACTCCAATGCGTGGTCGATACTCGACGGTCAGATCGACGCGGCGCTCAAGGCACTGCGCACCATCAGGCCCGACCCAAGAGCCCAAATAGAGACATTGACAACGTTATTGGCCAATCTGCGCTGAGGATGGCACGAGATGTCGGGGGCACGATTCGTTTCATTTGCGGCGCTACATCTTTCACTTCACCGATGACAGGGTTACGGTCACGATCGTTCCGCCGCCGGGCCGGTCGTCGATGCTGACGGTTCCTTTGTGGGATGCGACGATCTCGGCGACAATTGCCAGTCCGAGGCCCGTACCGCCGCCGTCGCGGGACCGGTCGGGGTCCAGCCGGACGAACCGGTCGAAGACCCGAGTCCTGTCCTGGGCGGGAATTCCTGGCCCGTCATCGGCAACACTGAGCACGGCTGCGGTCTTGCGGTGCTTCACCACGATTTCCACGGTCGACTTGGCGTACCAAACGGCGTTGTTAAGCAGGTTGCGCAAGACTCGGGCGATGCCGCCAAGATCGCCGGTGAGCGTCGCAGCCTCGGTGTGCAGACGGATGTCCAAGTCGGTCTCGTGTCGGAGCCGATCCGCCTCGGCTTCGGCTAAGACGTCGAGGTCTATTTCGTCGTTCCGCAGAACGAGTCCGCGTTCGTCGGCACGCGCGAGCAGCAGGAGGTCTTCGACGAGTGCCTGCATGCGTTGTGTCTCTGGGATGAGGGTTCCGCTGGTGAGCTCGTCGTCGAGGGCTTCCGGATAGTCCTGCGCAACTTCGAGCGCTGAGAGAATGCTGGCCAACGGGCTGCGAAGTTCGTGGGATGCATCGCCGACGAACCGACGTTGCGCGTCGTGGCCGGATTCAACGCGTGCGAGCATTTCGTTCATCGTCGTCGCCAGCGCCGAAATTTCGTCGGTTTGTGGTGGCACCGGTACGCGTTGGGAAAGCCCGGATGCGGAGATTTCGGAGACGCGCGACCGGATGGCCTCCACCGAGCGCAGGGAACGTTTCACCAAGCGGAAGTTCGCCATTGCCGCCACGCCGGTGATGATCGCTGCAGCGATCGCCAACAGCAGCGCTACCGTGGCGACGGTGTGCTCGGCGGATTCGCTGCCGGCACCGACGATGACGGTGTAAGTGCCGGTCGCGGTGTGAGCGGTCTGGCCACTCAAGCGCATGTCGTTGTTGGGCGAGAGGTCGTCGGAGATCCCGGCCCGAAGCGACATACCGAACCAGCTCACCGGAAGCAGGGGTGTATCCGGTGCGGATGCCGATCGTCGGATGACCTTGCCATCGCTGCCGATGACTTGGACCGCACGTATGCGTTGATCCCCGGCGAGCAAGCTGTTGTCGAGGTCGGCGGCGGGTTCGAAACCGAGGGCGGCGACTGTGTCGCGAACCCGTCCCGCCGCGGCATCGTCGACGCTGGACAGCAGTGATCGGTTCAAGACAAACAGAAGTCCCGCGCCGGTAACGAGGCTGGCGACCAGCACCACCGATGCACAGACGATCGCCGAGCGTGTCGAGATTCCCCAATTGGCAGGGCGCAGCCTGTAGGACCGTGCGGACCACCTTCGTGGGTGGTCGGCCTTGGCCGCATGTGCACTGCTGTTCACGATGAAACCTTAAGGGTTGCTTGTCGATCCCAGAGGGGTTCTCCTGGTGTCGGAGGCCGCGTCAGAGTACGCCGCGTGGCAAGACACACATCGGCGGTGATTGCCGGCTCGAGCGGGGGCAATGAGCGAGGCACCGCTGAAGGTTCTGATGTCGGCGGCTGCACCTTCAGCGTCACTTCAGCGATGCTCGATCACCCTTGAGCCGAAGGGCCCATCGCGACGAGAAGGGCACGCGGTGCAGGATCTGATCGCGACCTACGGACTGTTGGCAGTCTTGGTGCTGATGGCAGCCGAATCGGCTTGTATCCCGGTGCCGTCAGAGGTGACGATGCTCTTCGCCGGAGCGTTAGCCGCGGGAGCCGAGAGCGGCCCGCATCCGAGCCTGGCGGCGGTGATCTTGGCAGGCACATTCGGCAACGTCGTAGGCAGCTATCTTGCATGGCTGATGGGCAAGCACGGTGGCCGATCCGGGCTGCGCCGTTGGGGACGCTATGTGGGGGTACGACCTCGAGAGATCGACAAAGCCCAAGACTGGTTCGATCGATGTGGAGCATCGGCGGTGTTCTGGTCGAGGCTGTTGCCAGGCATCAGAACCTTCATCTCTCTTCCCGCCGGTATCGCCGAGATGTCTCCTGTGCGATTCGGCCTCTACACGGCGGCCGGTTGCCTGCCGTGGACCGCGGTACTGGCCATCGTCGGATACGGCATCGGTGCGAATTGGCACAGGGCTGAACGCGCATTGCACGGTCCCAGCCTCGCCATCGCCGTCGTGGTCTCCATGGCGATCGGCATCTGGGTCTTACTAGCCATCCGCCGTAGCCGACGCGAAAGCGCAGGCGAAGCGGTCAGTTCGATGGACCTTCGGACAAATGTCGATGCGCGGGACGGGTCGTGATGCACTGGACGGAGAATTTTTCCAGCCGCCAGGATGGGGCCAGTGTGTGCGCTCGATGATGGCGACGCCTTCCGAAGCGAATACGCTATCTCAAGTCGCAGCGCCGGTTCCGCCCAACCGCCTCCGGAGACAACTTCGACCATCGACACCCTCAGACGAGTCCAAGTGAAGCGAGAATGAAGATCCTGCTAGTCGAAGACGAGCGGCGCCTGGCGTCCACTCTGGCCAAGGGCATGCGGGCTGCGGGCTACGTGGTGGTCACGGCAACCAACGGAACTGACGGCTTATGGCTCGGCTCGGAGGAGCAGTTTGACGCGATCGTGTTGGACATCATGCTGCCTGGGCTGAGTGGGTATGAGGTGCTCCGACAGCTACGCGCACGCGAGGTTTGGACACCGGTCCTGATGCTCACCTCTAAGGACGGTGAGTACGACGAGACGGACGCATTCGAACTCGGAGCCGATGACTACCTCACGAAGCCGTTCCGATTCCGGGTGCTCATCGCGCGGCTGTACGCATTGGTCCGGCGTGGGGCTCCGCAGCGTCCCGTCGTACTGACCGCCGGCACCCTAACCCTCGATCCATCCCGACGATTGGTCACGCGCGGCGGTACGTGCATTTCGCTAACGCCCCGAGAGTTCAGCGTGCTCGAATACCTCATGCGCAAGAAGGACACTGTCGTGACGAAGACCGAGATAGTGCAAGGTGTTTGGGACTGGCACTTCGATGGTCCGGACAACATCGTGGAAGTCTACGTGCGCAATCTGCGCCGGAAGATCGATGTCCCCTTTGGTACTAACACGATCGAAACGACCCGTGGTTTTGGTTACCGCCTACTGCCCTGACGCGACTCCAGTTATCGGGGCCGATCCGCGCCTCACTCGAAACTGACATCGACGGCCGGTCGTTCCCCGGGGAGTGCTTTGACGGTGGACGGCAGCCCGTACAGCGCGGTGGCGTTGCCGCGCATGATCCGCTCACGCTGCGCCGCCGGGAATCGGTTGATCGCGTATGTCGGCGCGTCGTAACTCCAGTGCGGATAGTCCGTCGAGAACATCAGGTTGTCGCCGAGGTCCATCATCTCCAGGTACTCGCGGAACTGTTTGACGTCGGCGTCTTCCAGCGGCTGGGTGGTGAACCGGACGTGTTCGCGGACGTATTCCGACGGCCGGCGACGCACGTGCGGAAGGTCGGCGCGACGGGCTTCCCAGATCCGGTCCATCCGCCACATCACCGGCATCGCCCAGGTGAACCCGCCCTCGACGAACACCACCCGCAGATCGGGGTGCCGGTCGAAGGCGCCGTCGAACACCAGGCTCATCAGATGCGAGACGTACAGCAGCGGCCACGAGGCGAAGAAGTCATGCCAGTGCGCCGGGTTGCCGACCGGATACAGCGGAATCAGCTCGAACGGCGTCTGTCCCATCAAGTGGGTGGCCACCGGTAGTCCGTTGGCCGATGCGGCCGCGTACAGGGGGTCGAAATGCGGGTTGCCGAACGGGATTCCACGTGTCTGCGGCGTCATCAACACCTGCGCCATGTACGGGTGGCCGGCCCAGCGTTTTACCTCGCGCGCCGCCAAGCCGGGCACCTGCGCGCTGACGCTGATCGATCCGCGCCAGCGACCGTGGGCGTTGTTGCGGTCCAGCCAGACGTCGGCGAGCCAGTCGTTGTAGGTCGACTTCAGCACGTGTTCGGCCTGCGGAAGCTGTGCATCGCACATCGGTTCCAGCGTGGCGATGCTGACCCCGGCGTCGAGCAGCAGTTGTTTGGCGGCGTAGTCGGGATCGGTGCCGGCGAAACCGCCGCCGGGTGGGGCCGCGTCGACCCGCATCGAGTTGGTCTTGTAGGAATCGGGGGTGTCGTAGAAGTGCGGCACCGGTGTGACCTCGCGGCCGGTTGGCCAGATCTTGTCTACCCATTCGGGAGGCGCGTACGACTTGAGCACGTCGGTCGAGACGGGCATCGGGTGCACATCGGTGTCGACGACGGCCACCGCGATCTCGTCGTGCTCGGTGTGCGGGTCGACCCGTTCGATCGTGGTCATCGGATGCTCCCTTCCGCCGGTGCGGCGAGTCCGTAAAGTTCGGCGGCGTTTCGCCACAACACGTTGTCGCGTTGTGCGCTGTCCAGACCGCCGGCGGCCTCCTCGGGTAAGGACGTAGACCAATGAGGGTAGCCCGATCCGTACATCAGCAGTTCGGCCTTGCCGGAGAACTCCATCCATCGCTGCATCTGACCGGCATCGGTGGGCCCGTCGAAAGCCGACGAACAGAACCGGACATGAGCGGGCAGGTAGTCGCTGGGATAGCGGTCGACCCAGGGTGTCTGATCGCGCATCGACAGCCAGAACGTGTCCAGTCGCCACATCAGCGGGGTCAGGATGTCGTAACCACCGTCGGCGAACACGAACCTCAGATCGGGGTGGCGGCCGAAGACGCCCTCGATGATCAGCGTTGCCATGTGCACGAAGTAGTTCAGTGGCATGAAGGCCGCGTAGCCGGGATAGGTGTCGGCGTGGCCAGCGAAGGTGGGTGGATAGTCGACGCCGTTGCCTCCGTTGATATGCACGGCGACCGGAAGCCCGTGCGCCGCAGCGGCTTCCCAGATCGGCTCGAACATCGGTTTGCCGTAGGGCTCGCGAGACTGCATCGGAACACCGACTTGCACCAGCTTGGGATGTGCGGCAAGACGCTCGATCTCGGCGACCGCACCTTTGGGATCCTCGGGGTTGACCCGGATGGTGCCGCGGAACCGGTTCGAGGAATCGGGTTCCAGCCACCGGTCCAGCAGCCAGTCGTTGACCGCGGCACAGATTCGGCTGTTGAGTAGATAGTCGGCAATGTTGCCTCGGGTCAACGGGTTCAGCACTGCGAAATCGACCTTGGCATCGTCGAACAGGTGGCGGGCAACGGTCTCGGGGTCTGACCCCGGGTAGTGCTCGCCGTACAGGTCCTGCCGGTAGTTTCCCCCCGGCGCCTGATACCACTGTTGTTCCACGTCGGGGATCGAACGCAGTTTGTGGGCGGCGGGTAGATAGCGCCTGATTTCGGCGTTATAGCGGAAATGCGGCTGAACGTTCGTGTCGATGATCATGCGGTCAGGTACACCTTCCCGTGATCGACATCGACGTCGTAGGTACGGACCCGGCGCTTGGGGTCGGCAAGGTTTTGACCCGTGGTGACATCGAATTCCCAGTTATGCCAAGGGCATCGGACGATCTGGCCATCCTTGACGCGCCGAAGGCCGTCGGGCTCGTCGGGCGCGGTCTCATTGGTGCCGCCGATCAGCCCCTCACACAACGGAGCCCCCTCGTGCGAGCAGTAGTTGACGATCGCGTGCAAAGAGCCGCCCACGTTGTAAACCCCGACGCCGAATTTCCCGACGTCGACGAGCTTCATCGCCCCCGGCGGTAGGTCGTCGAGGGAGCACACGAATCGGCGTTCTAGCACGGATTAATACTGTCCTCGTTACGGTAACCACCACAAGCCATTGGGCTTCGTTGCTATCTATATTATGATAGCGACATTCCCGGCCCCCGAAGGAGCGGCAATGACGCTGCGCACCGAACGCCCTGATGTTGGGGACCAGCCCGTCACTCTGGACACCACCGGCGAGACCAGCCCCTATCCGTACTTCGAATACATGCGGCGCACCGATCCGGTGTTCCACGGGTCGCTAATGGACCACGAATTAATGCCGCCAGAGTTGAAACCGGAAGACGAATGGGTGCTGTTCGGCTACGACGGCGTCTTCCAGGCGTTCCGCGACGACAAGGTCTTCACCTCCGCCGCCTACGACAAGACAATCGGGCTGGTGATGGGCCACATGATCCTGGCGATGGGCGGCAAGGAGCATCACGACCATAGAAGCTTGGTAGCCAAGGCATTTCGTGCCACCGCGCTGGAACGCTGGGAGCCGTCGGTCATCGGTCCGGTCTGCGATCAGCTGATCGACGAGATCAAGAACGACGGGCACGCCGACCTGGTGAAGGCGCTGACGTTCGAGTTCCCCACTCGGATCATCTCCGAACTGCTCGGGCTCCCTCGCGAGGACCTTGACCTGTTCCGTCGGTTGTCGATGGACATCATCTCGATCCAGACCGACATCATGGCGGGGTTGACCGCGGCCAACGAGTTGCACGGCTACTTCCTCGACCAGGTAGAGCAGCGTCGCAAGAAGCCGACCAACGACATTATCGGCGATCTCGTCGCCGCGGAGATCGACGGCGAGAAGCTCACCGACGAGGCGATCATCGCGTTCCTGCGGCTGCTGCTGCCCGCCGGCCTGGAGACCACCTACCGGTCGTCGGGCAACCTGCTCTACCTGTTACTCACCCACCCCGAGCAGCTGGCGATGGTCCAGCAGGACCGGTCGTTGATACCGGCGGCGATCGAAGAGGGACTGCGCTACGAGACCCCGCTCGTCATGGTCATGCGCACCACCACCGAGGACGTGGAGGTCGGCGGCCACACCATTCCCGCCAACGCGCAGGTCGATTTGTGTATGGGGTCGGCCAACCGGGACGAGAGCCGCTGGAAGGACCCCAACATCTTCGACATCCGCCGGCCTCGCCAAGCGCACATCTCGTTCGCCGGCGGCATCCACATGTGCCTCGGAATGCATTTGGCCCGGATGGAAACCCGGGTGATGCTGAACAGCCTGTTGGACCGGGCCCCGGACTTGGCTCTGATAGCCGACGACGGGACCGGCGAGGAGACCAAAATCGTCGGCCCGATCTTCCGGTCTCCCAACAAGCTTCCCGTGAGCTTCACGCCAGTTTCATGAAAAGCCGCGCCGCAATCCTGCACGACGTCGGGGGCCCGTGGTCTGTCGAGGAATTCGAGTTGGATCCCCCGAAGGCCGGCGAGGTCCTGGTCAAGATGGCCGCCGCCGGGCTGTGCCATTCCGACGACCACATCCTCAAAGGCGACATGTCGGCGCCCAATGAGGTCATGCGTTCCATGGGGTTGCCCACCATGTTCCCCACCATCGGTGGGCATGAGGGTTCGGGCATCGTGCAGGAAGTCGGTGAGGGCGTCACGGAGTTCGCCCCGGGCGACCACGTGGTGATGTCGTTCGTCGCCGTCTGCGGTCAATGCCGTTGGTGCGCAACCGGAGCCGAATACATCTGCGACGCCGGAATCGGAACCATGATCCCGGGCATGCCCACGGACGGCACGTTCCGCCACCACACCGCCGACGGCCGGGACCTGGGCCACCTCGCCAAGGTGGGGACCTTCGCCGAACACACTGTGGCGTCCACCAATTCGCTGGTAAAGATCGAGCAACACCTTCCGCTGGCGCCCAGTGCGCTGCTGTCGTGCGCCATCCCAACCGGCTACGGCTCGGTTTCCAACCGCTCGAACATGCGCGCCGGCGACACCGTCGTGGTGATCGGTGTCGGCGGCATCGGCACGGCCGCCATCCAGAGCGCCCGGATCAACGGGGCCGCACAGATCGTCGCCGTCGATCCCGTTGAGTTCAAGCAGAAGTCGGCTTTGCGGTTCGGCGCGACGCACAGCGCCGGATCGGCCGAGGAGGCGATGGACTTGGTGCGGGGTCTGACGCACGGCGTGATGGCCGATGCCGTGGTGGTATCGCCGTCTTTGATGAGCCGCGAAGACGTCCGCGACGGAGTGGCACTGACCCGCAAGGGCGGCACGTGCGTGCTCACCGGGATGACCTCGCAGCTGACCCAGTCGGTCAAGATCAACTTGCAGGAATTCATCCTGATGAACAAGACGCTGGCCGGCACCATCTTCGGCTCATGCAACCCAAAGGCCGACATCGACCGGCTGGCCAAGCTTTACCAGAGCGGGCAACTGCTGCTCGACGAGATGATCACCAAGCGCTACCGTCTCGACGACATCAACGATGCCTACGCCGACTTGCTCAACGGTGAAATCGTCCGCGGCATCATCGATTTCGCAGTGGCATAGCTGCCGCCTCCGGGGAGGACACCCGTGCATTCGCCGGCCTTGGTTCTCGTTCACGGCGGCCAGCATTCGGCGGATTGTTGGGATCTCACCGTCGACGAGTTGCGTCGGCGGGCGCCGCATCTGCCGGTACTAGCGGTGGACATGCCCGGCCACGGCACCACACCCGGCGACCTGACCACGGTGAGCATCGCCGCTTGTGTGCGATCGGCAGTCGAGCAGATCGAAGACGCCGGACTCGGCGACGTGATAGTCGTCGGGCATTCGCTGGCCGGCCTGACGGTGCCCGGCATGGTGACCAAGCTGGGCTCCCCGCGGGTGCGGGAGATGGTCTTGGCGGCATGCTGTCTGCCAGTGCAGGACAAGGCGATCGTCGACACGCTGAACGGACCGCTGGCCTGGTATGTGCGTCGGGCGGTTCGGCTGCGAAGGCCGCCGGGGACAATGCCGAATATTCTGAGCGCATTGATCTTTTGCAACGGCATGACGCGCAAGCAGCGCCGGTTCACGTTGTCTCGGATTCATCCTGAGGCAGCGACGATCATCACCGAACCGGTCGATCGCAGCGACCTGCCCGATGACGTTCCGCGGACCTGGATCCTGACGCTGCGCGACCATGCCCTGTTTCGCCCCATCCAGTTACGCAGCATCGCCGCGCTCGGCGGCGTGCAGACGCTGATCCCCGTCGACACCTGCCACGACCTGATGATCAGCGAACCCGCGCTGCTAGCCGAAATCCTGCTCGATCGCTGCCGGCTGCGTTCAGCAGACAGCTAGTCGGTCGCGCCTGAAATCACTTACGTCACTTTGGTTTCACGCTGCAAAACTTGTCGGACGGGATCGTTATTATTCGAACATGCGTTCTAGTAGTCGGGAAGAGATCGTCGAGGTCCTCGACGCGCTCGAAGCCGGCTACAAACGCGCACTGGACCTGACCTTCGACGTGCTCACCACCCCCGAACGGCTAAGGGTATTGCAGCGGTGGGAACAGCTGCGCCGCTGGCAACCCGCCGTCGAACACGCGCTGATCAACCAACTCGCCGAGCAAGCCGACCCGACCGAGCTGGGCGGCAAGCTCGCCCCCGCGTTGGCGAATCGGTTGCGGATCAGCCGCGCCGAGGCATCGCGGCGTGTGCACGAAGCCGCCGACCTCGGCGAGCGGCGCGCGTTGAACGGTGAGCCGTTGCCGCCCGTGTTACCGGCTACCGCCGAGGCGCAGCGCAACGGCGACATCGGCACCGGTCACGTCGCAGTGATTCGCGGGTTCTGGCATCGACTGCCGGATTTCGTCGACATCGAGACCCGGTACAAAGCCGAGGCCCAGCTGGCCCGCCTGGCCGGTGAGCATCGCCCTGATGAGTTGGCCAAGCTTGCCGACAAGCTGACCGACTGCCTCAACCCCGACGGCGACTTCAGCGACGTCGACCGCGCCAAACGCCGCGGCCTCATCATCGGAAAACAGGACCTCGACGGCATGTCGCCGGTCAGCGGGTATCTCAATCCCGAGGCACGCGCGACCATCGACGCGGTCTTCGCGAAACTGGCCGCACCAGGAATGTGCAACCCCGCCGACGACGAGCCGTGCATCAGCGGCACCCCCTCACAAGCCGCCATCCAGGGCGACACCCGCAGCCTCGGGCAGCGCAACCACGACGCCCTGCTCGCCGCGGCCCGCGCGCTGCTGGCCTCCGGCGAACTCGGTCAACACAACGGACTGCCCGCCAGCATCATCGTCACCACCACGCTGCAGGAACTGGAGAAGGGCGCTGGGCGCGGGCTGACCGGCGGCGGTACTTTACTGCCGATGTCTGACGTGATCCGGCTGGGCTCCCATGCCCACCACTATCTGGCGATCTTCGACAAGGGCAAAGCACTCGCGCTCTACCACACCAAACGCCTCGCCTCGCCAGCCCAGCGAATTGTGTTGTACGCCAAGGATCGTGGTTGTTCATTCCCGGGATGCGACGTGCCGGGCTACCTCTGCGAAGCGCATCACAACGACCCCTACGCCACCAACCCCGTCACCGACGTCAACGAGCTGACTTTTGGCTGCGGCCCCAACCACAAACTCGCCGAACAAGGCTGGACCACCCGCAAAAACGCGCGCGGCGACACCGAATGGATCCCACCGCCGCATTTGGATTACGGGCAACCCCGCACCAACACCTACCACCACCCCGAAAAACTGCTACAGGATGATGAATTCCCTTAGCGGGCCGAGCCGATGTGTCCCAACACCAGATCGACTGCTGGGCTATTGGCTCACTTGTTCTGCGTATCGGGGCAATACACGATAATGGCGTCGCGCTCGAATGGCCCCACCTGCCCAGCCGCTAAACCCTGCGATTGCAGCTCGGCATTGATCTTCCACATAGCTTGGGCGTACGGACTCGGGTGCGCGCCGAAGATCCAATTCCGCTCGGTATCACGAGAAAGACCGTCATCGGCACACCGCTCACGCGCAATGGCGATCAACCGGTCCGATGGACCGACATTCATCCCGTCTTTCGACAGCAACCCTAAAAACTGGGCATCCAGCGTGTCGGCATGGGCGACAGCAGCCGCGAGCAGTACAGCTGCGACGGCGGCTAAGACCGGACGGAACGGATCGAGGGTGATGGTTGAGTGTGGCACCGATCTTTAAGAACCGCCAGTCCCGGTAGCCCTAGCCGGCTGAGCCGATGAACCCCAACACTAAATCTGCCACCTTCTCCCGTTGGTCGAGCTGCAGGAGATATCCGACATGCTTGCTATATAACGGAATTCGCGCTTCCGCTTGTAGCTCTTTCGCCGCGACGCCGGTATTGGCCAGGATGGGCGCTCATCGGCACAGGTGTCGGGCCATCTGCCGCGCTCGGCCCGCGTTACGGTGCGTCGTAATAGTGTATTTCGCCGGTTTGCCGCTAGCCGCGGATCAACACCTTTCATCACCCCGAGAAGCTTCTCGAGGATGACGACGAGGCGCCCTAATCAGCGCAGCGAGTAACGGACCGGCAGGTGCTTGAGCCCGCCGACGAACGTCGTCGCCACGGTTTCTGGGTCACCAGTCAGCTCAATCGATTTCAGCCTCGGTATCAGCTCGGAGAAGAAGCTGCTGACTTCCATGCGGGCCAGCGCAGCCCCCAGACAGAAGTGCACACCGTAACCGAAAGCCAGGTGCTTGTTGGGATCGCGGCCGACGTCGAAGCGGAACGGATCGGCGAAGGCCTCTTCATCCCGATTGGCCGATACATAGGACAGCAACAGTGACTCTCCTGCCGCGATCGGTACTCCGCGCACTGCGGTGTCTTCGGCGGCAGTGCGCATGAATTCCTTGACCGGCGTGACCCATCGGATCATCTCCTCGGTGGTCAGCGGCATCAGGTCGAGATCATCACGCAGCCGGTGCAGTTGGTCGGGGTTCTCGATCAGACCGTGCAATCCGCCGGAGATGGTCGCGCTGGTGGTGTCGTGGCCGGCGGTGGCGACGATGAGGTAGTAGGACACCGTCTCGATGTCGGACAGTGGCTCGCCATCGATGCGGGCGTTGGCGATAGCGGACGCCAGATCTTCGGTCGGGTGTTCGCGGCGCGACGCGGTGACGCCATTGAAATAACCGAACATGTCGAGCAGGGCCGGTAATTGATCCTCGTTGTTGCTGCCGCGTTTGAACTCGCTGTCGTCGCTGCCGAACAGCTCCTGGGTGAGCTTGAGCATTCGCGGGAAGTCCGATTCGGGGATGCCCAGCAGCGACATGATCACGTACAGCGGGTAATTCACCGCGACCTCTTGAACGAAATCGCACTCGGGGCCGACCTCCATCATCTTGTCGACGTAGTTCTTGGCAAGCTCGTCGACGCGAAGCTTCAGCGCCCGCATCGCTTTGGGCCGGAACCAATCCGCACCGATCGCCCGCACCACGCGGTGTTGTGGATCGTCGAGATGGATCAGCGTGCGCACCCCGGCCGCGGCTTGCAGCTCGTCGCCTTCCGCCGTCGTCAGAACCGGGCGCGGCCAGTTGGTGAACAACGTGTTGTTGCGCTCGATGTCCAGGACGTCCGCGTGCTTGGTGATGGCCCAGAAGGGACGGTAATTTGGCACCTCGACCCGGGAGACCGGAGCGTTGGCCCGCAGATGCGTCAGTGCGGCATGCAACCTCGTCTCGTCGGCATAGGCCTGCGGGTCGGCGAGGACCTTGGCGGCTTCGTCCATCGTCGGTGTGCTCATCGGCGGCTCCTCATTGACGCAGCTCCTGCAATACCGCGGTGACGGTGTTCTTGGAAAGGGTACGGGGAAACGCCGGCATCACGCGGTCGATGACACCGTCGCAGCGGCCTTTGAGCGCGGCAGCGAGTTTGTTCGTCGGCGCGACAACGGCGAACGCATCCAGAATCTCGTCGTCGACCAGCGTCGTCATCGCGTCCCATTCCCCCTGCAGCGACAGCCGGTGCAACTCGGACGCCACGTCGCCCCAGCCGTGCAGTTCGAGAACTTTGCGGTAGGCCGGTGTCGATCCGTAGAAAGCGATCTGTTTACGGACTCCGGCTGCGCCGGCGCTCATTTCGGCGTCGTCGGCGCCGGTCACCACGAACACCGGGCACGCGATCTGGAACGTGCTGCGGTCACGCCCGGAACGCTCGAGCCCGCCCCGGACCGCCGGCAGAGTGACCTCGTGCAGATACCGCCGTGTCGTGAAAGCATGGGCCAGAAGGCCATCGGCGACCTCGCCGCACATGTCGGTCATCGCCTCGCCGACGGCGGCGATGAAGATCTGGGGCGCGGCGTAGGGCTGCGGCTCAGGTGTGAACATCGGCGTCATCAGCTTGTGCGTGTAGAACTCACCCTCGAACCGCAGCCGGGTGCCGTCCTTCCACGCCGACCAGATCGCCTGTAGCGCAAGCACGAACTCGCGCATTCTGGCCACCGGGTGGCTCCACGGCATGCTGAATCGCTTCTCGATGTGCGGCTTGATCTGGGTACCCAGGCCCAGAATGAAGCGGCCTTGCGAGTAGGTCTGCAAATCCCAGCCGACGTTGGCAACGGTCATCGGGTTACGCGCGAATGCCACCGCGATGCTGGTGCCCAGCTCGAGTCGCGAGGTGTGTTCGGCAGCCAGCAGCAGCGGCAGAAACGGATCATGGTTGATCTCGCCGGTCCAACACGCGTCGTAGCCCTGTTGCTCGAGTTCACCCGCCAGTTCGGGCACGCGAGCGAGGTCGGTGAAGACGCCGCCGTCGACCTTGAGGCCGCACGCTTGCGTTGAGCGCTCAAGCGTCATACTCGTGAAGCTACAGTAAGCGATTCGGTAGGGTCAATGTCGGCTACGCGCAGAGGTAGCAAGAACGCTGCAGCGCCGCCGGCCGCTGGCCGTGCACCTCTCGCAGACGCTACAGTAAGCACTTCAGTAGGTGGCGGCCGACGAGTGAGGACGTGCCAATGACGAAGCCCCCCGACTGGCAGGAGACGCTCGACGATCTCGAGAATCGCCGCCAGCGCACTTTGGCGATGGGCGGTCCGGAGCGGTTGGCCAAGCACCACGGCAAGGGCAAACTCGATGCACGGGCGCGCATCGACCACCTTCTCGATCCTGGGACGTTTCGCGAAATCGGCACGTTGGTCGGCGGCGAGACCGCAGCTGACGGCATCGTCGTCGGGTCCGGCTTGATCAATGGATCACCGGTGATGCTCGGCGCCGAAGACTTCACCACGCTGGCCGGCAGCATCGGGCCCGGTGGCAACTCCAAGCGCTACCGCATTGCCGAACTGGCGCTCCGGGACAAGATTCCGCTGGTGATGCTGCTCGAAGGTGCGGGGTTCCGTCCGGGCGGCGGGCACTATGGACGCTCCCCGACCGACCTACTCGCACAGGCGCAATGCTCGGGCCGGGTGCCGACCGTCGGCGCCGTGTTGGGCCCGTCGGCCGGGCACGGCGCGTTGGTGGCGCCGGTGTGCGACTTCCGCATCATGAGCGAACAGGGGGCCATCTTCACCGCCGGGCCTCCCGTCGTCAAAGAGTCGACCGGAGAAGACATCTCGAAGGAGGACCTCGGCGGACCCGGCGTGGCGTTGGCCAGCGGGGTGATCCATAACGTCGGCGAGGACGACGAGGCGGTGCTCGACGACATCCGTCGCTACCTGTCGTACTTCCCGTCCAGCGCATGGTCATACCCGTCGCCGCTGCCCGACGACGAGACGACACAGCCGCGGCCGACGCCGGAGTTGATCGAGATCGTCTCGCGCGACAACCGCCGCGTCTATGACATGCACTCCGTGCTCGACGTGATTTTCGACCGGCCGGACTGGTTCGAGGTCCAGCCCCGGTTCGGCAGGGCGATCATCTGCGCGCTCGCCCATCTCGGTGGCCATCCGGTCGCGGTGGTGGCCAACCAACCCAAGGTGCTGGCCGGCTCCATCGACGCCGACGCCGCAGACAAGGCGGCGCATTTCATCATGGTGGCCGACTCGTTTCACCTGCCGATCGTCTTCCTTGCCGACAACCCAGGCATGTTGCCCGGGAGCCGGTCTGAGCGCAGCGGGGTGCTGCGGGCCGGCGCCCGCATGTTCGCCGCGCAGACTGCGGCCACCACGATCAAGCTGCATGTGACACTGCGCAAGGCCTACGGATTCGGCTCAATGGTCATGTCGCTGTTGAGTTTTGACGGCCAAGGCGCCACCTTCGCCTACCCGGGCGCCACCATGGGTGCGATGAGCGCGGCGGCGCTGAGCAAGGCATCGCACGCCGGTGAAGACCTCACCGCAAAGCTGCGCGATGCAGAATTGCAGGCGTCCTACCGTTCCGCCGAGCACATGGGTTTTGATGAGCTGATCGATCCACACGAGACGCGCGACGCGCTGCTAGCGTCGTTGCGGCGGGGATTGTCGAGCCGGCAGGCCGCCGCCGAACCGGTGTGCCGGACCGTCATCATGCCCTGAGGGTCAGCAGACGTAATTCTCGCCGCTGGCGCGAACGGTCACGTCGCTGATGTTGATTCCCCACGGCTGGTCGATGACATGTACCACGGCGTTCGCCAGATCATCGGGACTGATCAGCCAGTACTCCACGGAGTCCACGTCCATCTGTTCGGGTCGAAGCGCTCCGGTTTGCAAGTTGCCGGCATTTTCGAGGAACTGGGCGCCCTTCTGCCCCACGATGCCGATGATCGCCGCCTCGTTGACGACCCCGGCGGCGAGATTGGTTCCAAGAACACCCGTCGGCTTGACCGTGGTCACCTTGATCCTGCCTTGGGCCTCGACCCGCAACGAATCCGACAGCACATCGACGGCCGCCTTGGTCGCGCTGTAGACGCCGGAGCCTTCGGTTCCGGCATTGCCGTAGATCGACGAAATGTTGACGACCTGACCGCGGCCCTGCTTGATCATGGTGTCGTAGACGGCTGAGATACCGTTCACGACACCCTTGATGTTGATGTCGATCGCCTTGTGCCACTTCTCCCACGCGCGTTCGTGATCGGCGAAAAACGCCAGCGGCATCACACCGGCGTTGTTCACGATCACGTCGATGCGACCGTAGGCGTCGACGGCGTGTTGGGCCGCCGCCTGAACCTGGGCCATGTCGGTGACGTCCGCAACGTGGGCGGTCCCTTCGAAGCCGGCGGCCCGGATGCCGTCGAATACCTCGTTCAAGCCTTCGACGCTGACGTCGACGCCGACAACCTTCGCGCCACCGGCGGCACACTTTTCCGAAATCAGCTTGCCGAAACCGCTCGCCGCGCCGGTCACGATAATGACCTTGTCCTTCAAATACTGCGACATACCTTTTCCTATCAGGTCGCTCGGTACGCCGCGACGACGGGTTCGAGTTCGTCGGGGGTGGCGCCGTGCATGATCAGCGCGTCGGCCCCGTAGTCGAATTCCTTGCGGATCCGCTCCACGCACTCACTCGCCGACCCGGTCGCCGACGGCTCCAGCCACTCGTCGGGAATCAGCGTCGCGATGTGCTCGATCTGCTCGGGTGTGGCTTTGTGGTCGATCCCGCCGGCGATCGACGTCACCACCGAGTCAGCCCGAAACCGTTGTAGGACAACGGGGTCCCAGTTATTGGTCTGCACCAACAGGTCCCCGTAGCCCTGAAGATAGGTGGCCAGACGCGCGACGGTTTTCTTCAACCGCAGCTGTTCCGGGAGATGGTCGCCGACCGTGGCGAAGCAGGACCACACCCGTACGCTGTCGGGGTCGCGACCGGCCTTTTCGGCGGCGGACTTCACGGTTGTGACGCAGCGCTGCAGCGTCTCCGGCGTGAAGTAGGTGTGCAGGATGACGTCATCGAACACCCGGCCGCCCAACGCCAATGTGTTGGGTCCAAACGCCACCAGGGCAAGCCGGATGTCCTCCTTGAAATCCGGATCGAGAAAAAGGATGGGGTACTTGCCCATTGGGCCGTCGTGGTTGAAGATCACCTCGCCATGCCAGAGCCGGCGCATGACCTGCGCCCAATCCTCCATCTGTGCGGTCGTCACCGCCGGAATGCCGAATGCCCCATAGATGGCGGCGATACCGCGCCCCACGCCGAGAGTGAAGCGGCCGCCGGACAGCCGGTGCATCGTCGTTGCCCACGATCCGGTGATCAGCGGATGTCGGGTGTTGTGATTGGTTGCGGCGGTGGCGATCTGCATCCGGCTGGTCACCGCACACGCCGCCCCAACCAGTGACGACGCCTCCTTGACGTTCCAGCGCTCTGAGATGAACGCCGTGCCGAAGCCCAGCTCCTCGCCGCGGCGGGCCTCGTCCATCAAGGTGGCCGGCCCCTCACCGCCGGCTCCGGCCAGCAGGTAATAACCCAATTCGTCGAGCGTCTTGATCAACTCCAAACTCCTTGCTTGTAGCCACAATTCCAGACTTCGGTGATCTTCCCGGCAACGACGCGGAAGATCTCCATGCTGCCGACGTCAACATTGGTGCCATCCTTGAGCGTCATCGGAGACTGGTAGACGATGGCGACGTGTTCGCCATCGTCACCGGCAACCACCAGATTCAGGTCGAATCTGATGGCCTCGAACATCGCCCAGTGATCGGTGATGCGGTTGACTGCCTCCTCGTGCGTGAGCAGGGTCGCCTCGCCCACCTCATGCCGGGTGACCGTGTCGCCGATCAACTCCTCGGCCAGCGCGAAGTCGCGCTTGTTCCACACCACGAGGTTGTAGAGCTCGACGACCTCGCGGGCCGTGCGGGATGAGGTGCTCATTCGAACACCTCAGTTGCGTCCAGGTCGTCGATGGCGGCCACCGCCCGTTCGGTTAGCTTCAGGCACAAGGCGCGTGAGCGCTCCGGCATCGTGTCCCAGCCGACGAGCGTGATGACGGGGAGAAGCATCAGATAGGCGACCGCAAGCCGATAGTGGCGCCACGCCTCGTCGAACGAATAGTCAGTGACACCGTTGTCGGCGAGCCGAGCAAGGTATTCGCGCACCAGCTGCTCGTCGTGTCCGTGACGCACCTCGGTGGGCAACCCTTGGCTGATCAGGTACGCGACATCGGTCGCACCGGCACCCCGAGATGCGAACTGAAAGTCGACAATCTTCAGCGAGTCTCCGTCGAAGAACATGTTGTCGGCCCGGATATCCCCGTGCAGCAACATCGGCCGTACCGTCAAAGCGGCCAGCGCTTTCGGCGCCAGTTCAACGAACCGTTCGGCATACCTTGCCACCGCGGTGGGAACCGCCACCGCCGACCTGTCGCGGTAGACGCGCCATCCGAGCTCGAAGGCGGGATGCAGGATGTCGCGGACAATCGGCGCGTCAAGGCTCGGAAACGCGTCGAGCGCCGTCGCGTCGGTGGTGGTGACCGACCAAGCGTGCATGCCGGCCAGCTGCTCGATGCACAACCGAGCCCGATGCATCGACAGACCCGCCAGGTGATCAGCGTTGTCCCAGGCTCGCAGATCCTCGAGCACCAGCACGAAATCCGCTGAGTCCTCAGCCATCCCGGCGGCGTAGACATGTGGTGTGTTTATCGGGGCCCTGCCGGCAATGTATTGGTAAAACGATAACTCTCGCCGATAGCCGCCGAGCATGTCCATCGCCCACCGCGCCTCGGATTGGGCGGGCAGCTTGACGATGACAGTCGACGGCGCGCCGGGTTCGCCCGTCAGGTGAACCCGGTACAGCAGCGACGAGAATCCGGTGTCTTGTGCAATCTGTTCGACACGAATGGCATTGACGGTCAGACGTTTCGACGAAGCGTGGTCTGCGCGCATGGCCTCGCTGAGCCACTCGACCGTCACCTCGTCGATTGCGCGGGGTACACGCGTTTCGGCCAGTGTCATCATCGCGCTCCTGAAAGATATTTGACGATGAACAACTAACATAGTTGTCGAGGGTTTAAAATGCAACCGTGCCATCCCCTGCACGCGGGCTCACCCAACCCGAGCGCGTGGAATTGTCGAACCGCCGCTTACTACACGCCGCGGCTGAGCTGATCGTGGAGAAGGGTTGGGAAGCGACCACAGCCGCAGAGATCGGGCGCCGCGCGGGATACAGCCGCGCCATGGTGCACGCCCGGTACGGCAGCAAGGACGCCATCCTCGAAGCCTTCCTCGGAGAGTATGTGAAGCGGCTCAACCCCGAACCCGACCCGAGCACCATCGGCATGCAGCAGGTCCTCGCGCACTTCGATCGCATACAGGAAATCCTTGGCGAGGATCGCGAACTCCTGCGGGCGATGTTCGTTGCCACGTTCGAAGCAGCGAAGACGACATCGCCTCTGCGCCAACGGGTCCAGGCCCAACTCACCAGCGGTGCGGTCAAAGTCGAAACGGGCCTGCGCAACGGTATCGACGACGGCTCAGTCCGATCCGATATCGATATCGATGCTGCCGTCAAGGACATCACCGCCGCGGTGTTCGGCATCGCGTTTCAGTGGGTCGCACTACCACAAGCTCATGCCCTCGATGACGAGCTGGACTGCGTTCGCTCCCGGATCATTCGGCAGTACGGCTCTACAGCTGCTCAACTTCGCGCAGGAATCGCTCGGTAACTCGCCGCACCCGCCGCGAGAATATGTGACCAACGTGGCTGCCGTCATACCAGTACAGTTGGCCACCCCACCGGTCCTGCAGCGCGGTCGTGGGCTCGCGCATCGCCATCCGGTCGTGCCACGCACCGACGATGAGCCGCCGATGTGGCGGAGGCCCGGGGTCGACGGCCAGCGGATCGATGACCGAGGTCAGTTGCGAGACCACCGGGGATGCCAGCAACTCGCGGAATACATCTCTCGACGAGCCCCAACGTCCCAGGTGTCGTGCGATCATGGCATTCAGTCCGAGGATAGGGGTGTACAGCCCAACCGCGTCGATGTCCCGCTGCAGGTGTGACACCAGTGCGGCCACTGGGGTGCCCATCGAAATCCCCGACACCACAACCGCGCTGGCTTGCGGCCGGACCCATTTGACCACGGCGCGTACCTCCGACACTGCGCGCATCATGCCGGCGACATTGCCGAGCGGGTCCATGTCCGGGTACGCCGGCCATTCGCGCCGCCGGCAGCCGTGGCCGGGCTGCACCGGCATTGCGACGTTGAATCCCAACTGGTGATGGATCCGTCCGATCCGCGTCAGCAGCAGGTCTTCGGCGCCACCCTGGCCGGCGCCGTGCACCCATATCAGCCACGGCCGGGGGCCATCGGTATGGCGGCACAGGTGCACCACGGCCCTCGCTGGGCCACCGAGACCCTCGGCCGCCAACGTCTTCGGCAGCGCTGGATCGTGCTCGAACGTCAGCCGTTCGTACGCCAGACCGGCGATGCGCCGTCGCTGTGTCGTCTGCACCTGCAACGGTTCTGGGTCGGCATGCGCGTGATCGATGCCCAGCGCCGACAACTCCTCGGCTGCCCCGACGCACGCGTCCGGCGACCGGATCGCCTTTGGTGTTCCGCCTAGCAGCGAAAACCCGGATAGCACAAGTTCATCGAGCATGACCTCGCCGAACTGACGCACCCCGCGCGGCGACGCCGGCGTCCACCCGGTCGACTCGTTGAGGCCGGCCACGGTCCGAGGCACCACCATGCCCAGCTCGCGGACCACGTCGTGGGTTAGGCCAAGGCTGCGCGTCGCCAACGACATGCCGCTCACCTACGCCAGTTTGAAACCGGTGTAACCGGCGGCCGCAATTTTGTCGCAGCGGCGCCGGTATTCAGGGATTCCGCCGGTGTAACCCATGTACATCCGTTTCTTGCCCGGCACGTTGCCACCGTTGTACCAGGAGTTGCACGACGGATGGACGAGAACGGTCGGGGCGACCAACGAGGTGGCATGGTCGATCCACTCCTGCTGCGCGGTCGACAATGCCTCGATGGTGCGAATACCGTTGGTGCGCATATGTGTAATGCAGTCACAGATCCAGTCCACATGCTGTTCGAGGGCGGCGACGAAGTTGGTGGCCGCGCTCGGGCTGCCCGGGCCCTGAATCGTGAACAGGTTCGGGAAGCCGGCGACGGCCAGCCCCAGATAGGACAGCGGCCCTTCGGTGGCCCAGAATTCGCCGAGCGAAAGTCCGTCGCGGCCACGAATGTCGATGCGGCTCAACGCGCCTGTCATTGCGTCGAAGCCGGTGGCATAGACGATCACGTCGAGATCGTAAGAACGTTGGTCGGTGCGAATACCGGACGGTCTCACGGCGCGGATCGCTCCCTTGCGCAAATCGACGAGCGTTACGTTGTCGCGGTTGAACGCCTCGTAGTAGCCCTGGTCGATGATTGGCCGCTTACAGCCGAACGGGTGATCGGGCACCAACGAGGCCGCCGTTTCGGGGTTCTTGACGATCCGGGCTACCGCCTCGCTATACAACCTTGCCGCCATCCGGTTGGCCTCGAAGTCGAAGAAGATGTCACCCCAATTCAGCGCGCCCAGCACGCCGTCCTCTTCGACGGCGCGTAGTTGATCTTCGCGTGACGCCGTCTTCAACGGCGGCTTGCCGAGCATCCCGAGCAGCACCGAGAAGGCGCTCAGCCGCGCCGCTCCAACCGGGTGGGCTCGTTGGGCCGCCCGGATATCGTCGTAGTGCGCTTTCAGCTCGTCCAGCTCGCCGGGCTCGAAGCGCCGCACCCGCCACGGCAGGGTGTAGGCCGGAGAACGCTGAAACACATAGAGCTGCTCGGCCTCTCGAGCAACCACCGGGATGAGTTGGACACCGGTCGAGCCGGTCCCGATGACGCCGACCCGGTGTCCGGCAAGGTCGACGCCGTCCTTCGGCCAGCGGCTGGTGAACAACGACGTCCCGGCGAAGGAGGCTATCCCGGGGATGTCGGGTTCCAGCGGCGCGGACAAGATTCCGGTCGCGGCGACGACGATCGGGGCCTTCAGACTCTCACCGGCTTTGGTGCGCAGCGTCCAGTCCGCCGCCTGCTCGTCGAAGGTCATCGCGACGACCCTGGTGCCGAACTGGATGTCACGGCGAAGGTCAAGGCGGTCGGCAACGAAGTTCAGGTAGGCCTCCACCTCGGGCTGGGCCGGCATGGTCTCGGTCCACACCCATTCCTGCTGGATTTCCTCGGAGAAGCTGTACGAGTACTCGATGCTCTCGATGTCACACCGCGCACCGGGGTAGCGGTTGTACAGCCAAGTGCCACCGACGTTTTCGGCCATCTCCAACGCCCGGGTCCGGAGCCCGAGCTGACGCAGCCGATGCAATGTGTACAAGCCGGAAAATCCCGCACCGATAACGAGCGCGTCGAAGCGCGGATCGCTATCACGCATTGTCACCGGTGATCTGCTGGATGGTCCGAGTCAGGTGCAGCGTCTTGATCCGCCAAGTGCCGTCCTGCTTTTCATATGTCTCGTGGTAATGGCCCGCGCCGTGCAGTTCGTTGCCATTGCCGAATATGACCCAGTCCTCCATCGCCCAGATACCGGTGGCGGTCACGGGCGAGGTGAGGGTGATTTCCGGGGTATGGCAATGGT